>JBBQFM010000005.1:0-146602 GCA_038321975.1 Fimbriimonadales bacterium
CGGTGCTGGATTGGTGACGGTGGCAGGAACCGGAGACGTCTGCGACGCAGTCGCCGCGAACCTTCCCGAAGCCCTTTTGCTCCCGCTTCCCGAGAACGACGGCGTCGTGAGCGCCGACGCGGCAAGGGTTCTCCTGGCTCACAAGACCAAGTACCACGCGACCCTGTTTGGCCCTGGGATGACTCACCAGCAACCGGTTCTCGACTTCCTGTCCAAGGTCTGGCAAGACTGGGATCAGCCGTGCGTCATCGACGCGGATGCCCTGAACGCGGTGAGTGAGGGCGTGGAACTGCCCCATGCCGAGTGCGTACTGACCCCCCACCCGGGCGAGATGAGCCGCCTCTTGCACTGCTCGATCGCCGAAATTCAGGCGGATCGATTCCGCACCGTGAAGCAAGCCGTCGATCAGTTCGGCCAATGCGTCCTGCTCAAGGGCCCCTATTCCATCGTTGGCGAGCCCGGACAGCCAATGCTCGTGAACTGCACGGGCAACCCGGGCCTAGCCTCCGGAGGCATGGGCGACGTGCTCAGCGGGGTGATCGTGACCCTCTTGGCCCAAGACCTCCCGAGCTACTACGCGGCGAGCTGCGGCATGTTTTGGCACGGAGCGGCCGCCGATAGCTGCGCTTGCGAGATCGGACCCATCGGATTTTCAGCAACAGATGTCACAAATGCCCTGCCAAAAGCGAGGGCCCAAATCGTCTCAACATCGTGCGACCGAAAGTAGTCACTGCATTAATTTTGATTTGCGTCAGCGCTTTAAGCTCCGCTCAGAGCACGGTGACCATTCACTTGCCGTCCGGCGGCGAGTATGAGGTTTGGGCAGATTCCGCGATTCCCGGCGGCCCGCCAACCAGTTCGACCAAGAGCGACAAAGCCACCATCGACCTCCCCTTGCCCGTTACCGCAAAGAAGGTGTTCGCGTGGGACCACAAGTCCGGCAACATGATCTCGGCAGATGCGAAGAGTGTTGGAGGAGGTTGGGGCCTCACGGCGGGCAGCCTCACCGAAGTGGCGCTCGTCAAGGTGCACGTCGAGCACGAAGGCAAAGCGGTTGCCGCCGCTCAAGTAGAACTTGACGACTCAATCCGGGTCCAAACCCAGCTTCTCGATCCGTCCAGCAAAGGCGACGTCACCTTCTTCGACGTGAAGCCAGGGAATCTGAAGATCGCGGTCAAGTTCAAAAGCGGCGGCAAGATGGCCGATCCGGTCAAACAGGAATTCGAACTCAAGCTGGACCGCGCCGATCCGGTTCCGTCTTTCACCGTCTCGATTCCCGGCGATGTGGAGACCGTCGGCGGCAGTGCCGCGACCCCGGCAGTCTCCGCGAAACCTTCAGCCCCCGCAGCCGGTGCCCCTGCCCCGGAAGAGAAATCGGCGAGCCCGTTTGGCTCCATCATCACCTTCCTGTTCGGCTTGGCCCTCGTTGGCGGCCTCATTTACTTCGCATTGATGTACTCGAAGAAGAATCCCGAGCTGGTGCAGAGCAAGCTTGAGCAGATGGGCGTCCAGATTCCCAAGGCCCCCGACGACCCGTTGGGTGATCCGGGGCCGATGCCGATGCCCATCAAACCGGTTGCCCCTCAGAAAATCGACCTCGGCGGTGCCGCCGCCGATCTAATGACCCCGGTCGCCTCGTCTACGGTGATAACCCAGCCTCGCCTGCTATCGACCTCCGGAGATTCGTTACCTCTCGACGAAGGAGAACTTCTAGTGGGCCGAGACCTGGGTCTTGGCTTGAGTTTGGCCGGCGAATCCACCGTTTCCCGGCAACATGCAAAACTGGTGAGAAGTGGAAACGAAGTGAAGGTCGTGGATTTGGGAAGCACCAACGGAACCTTCGTAAACGGCGCAAAAGTGACTGGCGAAAGCCATCTCCGCCCGGGAGACGAGGTTCGGTTTGGGGCGGTGCAGTTCCGCTTCGAAGGTTAGTACATGGGAACAGTCGCCCTTAGGTTCTTGTTCGGCGGAATCGCCGGCATCCTCTCGTGGATGCTGTGCGAGCCCGCCGCGCCAAAGGTCTTCAACTCGCCTAACTGGGGCGATTGGGAGCGCACGTTCATCCTCGTCCTCGGCGCGCTCATTGGCCTCGCCATCGGCGGACTCAACGGCTTTCAGGTTGGCGGTACGCGACACACCGTACGCGGTGCAGTTATGGGCGTCGTCTTCGGAGCCATCGGCGCGATGCTCGGCCACCAAATCGGAGCTGGCCTCGTCGCCGCCACCTTTGGACCGAGCGTCTTCATGCAGACCGACGCCGCTCACCGGCCGGTGATGATCTTCGCAAGAATGCTCGCCGCCGCCCCGATGGGCCTCTGCCTTGGAGCCGCAATCGGTGGTAGCTCGCTGACCATGAAGCGGACCATTCAAGGCGGAATCGGCGGCCTCGTCGGTGCCGCCGCGGCGGGAGCCGTTTTTGATCTGGTCGGGAGCATGATCGGTCCGACACTCGCCCACTTGGACAACCAGAAAATCGCCGAAGTGGGTGGGCCGTCGCGAGCCATCTTCGCACTCGCAACCGGCGCGATGATTGGCCTCTTCATCGGTCTCGTCGACCGCCTGGCCCGCAGCGCCTGGCTAAGGCTTTCACTCGGCCGCAACGAAGGAAAGGAGTGGTCCATTGACGCTGCCCAGACCTTTATTGGCCGGAGCGAGGGCGCTAACGTTCCCCTCTTCGGTGATCCGAACGTCGCCCCCCTGCACGCGTCGATCGTGAAGCAAGGTGGCGGCTACGTCCTCTTGGATGGTGGCTCCGCCATTGGCACCCTCTTGAATGGGCAGCGCATCCAGAGCGCCCCATTGATGAGTGGTTCCCAAATCCAGATTGGCGGCTTTGTGCTGCAGTTCCTCATGAAGAACTCGGCCGCGCCGGTCCGTGGCCCCGAAGCCTACGTTGGCCAGGCGTACCCAATCGGCGGACAGCAGGCTCAATACCCAAGACAGCCGCAGCAACCTGCGGGAGTGCCTGGTGCGCCAACTCAAGCAATGCCCATGCAGGGCGTCCAGACTCAGGCGTTTCCCCATCAAGGAATGCCGCAGCAAGGCATGCCAACCCAGGCATACCCGGGCCCCACAAGCCAGCCGACTACCGCTTACGCCGCTCCGTTGCAACCGGCGGCCGCCGCAGGCGGCTTTGTGCTCGTGGCCGTCGACGGACCGCTGATGGGCAATAAGTATCCGGTTCGCGCGTCGATGGACGTAGGAAGGGAAGCGCCGTCGATTCCCATGGGCTTCGACACGAACGCCTCGCGACGCCACGCAAACGTGGGTCCCGCGTTCTCCGGAGTCACGGTTACCGACCTCGGCAGCACCAACGGCACCTTTGTAAATGGAAACAGAATTCAATCCGCCCAGGCCAACCCGGGCGATATGGTGAAGATCGGCTCAACGACCTTCCGAGTGGAAGCACTTTAACTCAAGAACAGACCATGGACCCAACCCAAAGATTCGACCCAAATAAGACCCAGCTCTCCGGTGCTCCCTCCCTTCAAGACCCGTTGAAGACGCAGGCCATGGGTGCTTTCGATCCCCTCAAGACTCAGGCGATGACTGGCTTCACCGCGCCTCAAACCGAGGCCCTCACCGCCGAAATCATCCCCGGGCGAGAAGCGTCAATGGCCAACGGCCCCGCCCGGGAGCAGTTCCTCCTGGAGCTAAAGGGCGCGGGAATGGGCATTTCTGCGGGAGTGGGCATGGGCGGCGGCAGCAGCGCGCGAACCCCTCTGAATTTGTGCCTCGTCATTGACCGGTCCGGATCGATGGAGGGCCCTCCTCTCGACTACGTGAAGCAGGCCTGCTCCTACGTGGTGGACATGCTCACCGCCAACGACATCCTCAGCATCGTCACCTTTGAAGAAACGGTGGACGTCTTGATGCCGCCCCAGCGCGTCACCGCGAAGCAGCCAATTAAGGACGGTATCGCCCGACTGATGCCCGGCAACACGACGAACCTGTACGATGGCCTAACCCTGGGCATGCAGCAAGTCGTCGGCGTCACCGATCCCGGGCGAGCGACCCGATTGGTCGTTCTCACCGACGGCGACCCGACCGCAGGAATCAAGGATTTTAGCGCCCTCGTCGCCCATGCCGGTGAGATCAAATCGCGAGGCATCACCTGCACCTTCCTCGGTTTCGGCCCCGACTACAACGAGGAACTTCTGGCCAGCATGGCCAAGAAGGCAGGCGGCAACTACTATTACATCCCCCGCCCCGAGATGATCCCCGAGGTCTTCCGAACCGAGCTCGAAAAGCTCATGACGGTCGTCGCCCGCAACCTGCAAATGACCGTGAAACCCGCTCGATGGGTAAGTCTGCGCGCGCCGCAGAGCTCGACCGGCAACGAAGTGACAATTCCGCTGACCGACCTCGAGCGCGGCATGAGCCTGAGCCAAGTGTTCGACTTCGAATTCCAAAACCACCCCCTAGGCTGGTACCGAGTCGCCTCCGGCAAACTGTCGTACGACGACCTGTTGGCCGGCAGCATGAAGACGATCGACCTCGACTTCGTGATGGAGTTCACCTCCGACGCCGCCCGCTACTCCCAGCCCCAGAACCCGAGAGTCGCCAGCGAAGCCCAGGTGGCCCTCGCTTCCAAGGCGGTTGAGAAGACCGTCATGGGCCTCAAAACCGGCATGCTCACCCAAATGGGTGCCATCCAAGAGCTCCAGAAGACTCAAATGCTCCTCGTCGGCGAGGGACGCACGGCGGAGGCGCAGGAGGTCACCATGGCGCTACGCGCGTTGCAGAGTGGCGACGCCGGTCAGGCCGAGAAAACGTTGATGGGCACCATGGTCCAACTGGATCAGGGCAAGAAGCAAAGCTGATCCCGGGCACCGGCAAGCCGTCCGGAGGAAAGAATGAGCTATATGGGACTGCACGGGCCTGATCGCGCTTTTCACGACAGCGGAGCGGTCCCAGAACGGGGAGAGAGCGACAAACTCGCGGCAAAGTCCACGCGTAGCGTGTAACCGTCGCCTACGCGCGACGCCGTGCAGGTCCTAAGTCTGTCGGCACAGTCAGCGGCCCTGCGTCGGACGTAGCCGACGGCTACACGCTACGCGTGGATGAAACCAGGACTTCCAGCCAAACGTCCGAAAAGCGGGCTATGATTAATCCGTCAATCACCCAAGTTTGAACCTGTGGTTCAGCGACGAAACACATCATGATCAGTACCCTTCTATGCGCCATCACCCTCGCTGCGTCCCCCCTGCTCCCCCTCCACACCAGCGGCAAGAACCTCGTCGACACCAACGGAAAGACCGTCCAACTCCACGGCATCAACCTCGGCGGATGGTTTGTCGAGGAGATCTGGATGACCCCGTTCCAAAACGCGGCCAAGAAGGGCGACCCTGAGACGATCAAGGACCACGTGAGCCTGTGGGGCACGATCGAAAAGCGGCTGGGCAACGATGCGATGCTTCGCATCCGCAACGCTTACCGAACGAACTGGATCCAGGACTCCGACTTCAAGCGCATCCACGACGCCGGCCTCAACCACGTCCGCATCCCCTTCCTCTGGAGCATCTTGCAAGAGCCGGGTGGGATGGGGTGGCTGCACAAGGCGGTCGATATGGCCAAAAGCCACGACCTCTACGTCGTCCTAGACATGCACGGCCTGCCCGGCGGGCAGAGCAACGAGCACCACACCGGCGAGGCGAATAAGAATCGGCTTTGGTTCGACGTTGACAACATCACGAAAGCGGAGGATGCCTGGACTACAGTGGCTAAAGAGTTCGCCAACGAGCCTGCGGTGGCGATTTACGACCTGATCAACGAGCCGATGGGGGCACCGAATCCCGCGATGCTCTCCATTGTCTACGACCGCCTCATCCGAGCGGTAAGAAAGGTCGCCCCCGAGAAGGTCGTCCTCGTCGACGACGGTTACAAGGGTTTCGAAACCACCATCCACCCCAACGTCGCCGGTTGGAGGAGCGTGGCGTTCTCGCTCCACTTCTATAACTTCGACGCCAAGACCCCCGCCGACCACGCCAAAGCCCTCAACGAGCGGATTCCCAAGCTCCAGGAGCTTCAAGGCAACCGAAACGCCCCGATCTACGCAGGCGAATGGAACGTGGAGCCTCAGGGCACGCCTGGCGCTACGTCGGGCATGATCAAAGGCTTCGACAAAGCCGGTTTCTCCTGGGCGATGTGGACCTATAAGACGATGGCGGTAGGCGGCCCAATGGGTCAGTGGGGCCTCTTCCACTACCCTGGCCCGGCGGATGCGATCAACGCATTCGAGGATTCGGAAGCCGCGATCTTAGGCAAGATCGCTAAAGTAAGAACCGAAAACATGGAGCCCGCGACCGGACTTTTGCCGGTGTTCAGGGGCTAAAGAAGTGGTGCCGGCTTCCCAGCCGGCATCTCAACACAGCCTCTACGAAAACTGAGCCCCTGAGTTTCCATGGGCCAGCGCCGAAGAACTGAGACCAAGAGAAGATGTGTCGAGATGCCGGCTGGGAAGCCGGCACCACTATTCCAAAGGATCAGATTTCGATGGTGCGTTCCCAAGGGAATGCGCCGTTGCCGAAATGACCGTTCTTCGCCGTCGCGAGGTACTTCACCTTCGACACGTCTCGAAGGCCGAGGTGGTCGATGATGCCCTTCGGGGAGAGGTCGAAGGCCTTTCGAACCTTGTTCTCGATATCCTCGATCGAAGTCTTCTCGGTGCCAAACGTCTCGATGTTGATCGCGACCGGCTGCACGACGCCGATAGCGTAGGCAAGCTGGACAACGACCTTATCGGCAAGACCCGCTTGCACGATGCACTTGGCAACGTGCCGAGCGATGTAGGCCGCGCTGCGGTCAACCTTCGTCGGGTCCTTGCCGCTGAACGCGCCGCCACCGTGGGGGCACATGCCGCCGTAGGTGTCCACGATGATCTTTCGACCCGTGACGCCGGTGTCGGCCTGAGGGCCGCCGATCTCGAACTTGCCGGTGGGGTTGATATGGAACTTCAGGTTCGACTGGTCGTACTGGTCATACGCCTTCAACACCGGGTCGATGATTCGAGTGCGGACGATCTCCTTGACCGCCTCTTCCATGCCCGGGCCGTGCTGCTGGCTGAGGACCACCGAGTCGATCGCCTTGGGGCCGGTCTCATCGTAAATGATAGAAACTTGGCTCTTCACGTCGGGGCGAAGGCCGAGGGAGTTGTGCTTCCGTCGGATATCTGCCGCCTGGCGGGTGAGCGCGTGGGCGATGGAAATCGGCAACGGCATCAGTTCGGGGGTCTCCCGGCTGGCCATGCCAAACATCATGCCCTGGTCGCCGGCTCCACCGACGTCAACGCCCTGTGCGATGTCGGGAGACTGCTCTTGCAGAGCAACCATGACGCCGCAGGTGTTGCCATCGAATCCGAGCTCGGTATCCGTGTAGCCAACCTCTCGAATCGTGCGCCGCACGATGTCCGCGACATCGATGTAGCCATCAACGGTGACCTCACCAGCAATGACCGCGAGCCCGCGGGTTAAGAGTGTTTCAATTGCAACTCGAGCCTTGGGATCCTGCTCGAGACATGCGTCCAATAGTGCATCCGAAATCTGGTCCGCAAGCTTGTCTGGATGCCCTTCGCTTACGCTCTCCGAAGTGTAAATCTTCATGTGACGAACTAAGATTGTACCCCCCGCGTTTCGGGGGCGAACCAGGTTAGCCTGCCGGGGTTGCGGCGGGCACGTCGCCGGCGTACTGATCGACGGCCATCGCAGCTGGGCGATCCACGATCGAGGCAAGTTCGATATGCCGTCCCGACTCCGACGACTTCTGGAACGAAGTCATCGCATCGAGCACGTGATAGGCAAGCTTGCCGCTCGCGCGGTGCGCCGAGCCAGTGCGTGCCGCATAGGCCATGTCGAGGACGCCAACGCCTCGGCTATTCTCCGCGAATCCGTGCTTGAGGGGCAGTGTTCGCCACTCTTCCTCGTCGTGCCGACGTACCATGACGTCGCCGCCGAAACCATTGGGGTCAGGCACCATCATCGTGCCTTCGCTGCCAAAGATCGTGATCGGGTGGTTCTTCCAAGCGTGGTAGACGTCAAAGCTTGTCGCGATCTCCACGACCGGTCCGCTCGCGAATTCCATGATGCCCGTAAGGTGAGTCGGCGTTTCAACCTTGATCGCCCGTCCCTTCTCGGCAAACTCGAGTCCCGCGCCTTTGTAATAGCCTTCGTTGGAGAGCGGAATCGGCCGCTCCGGATAGCTAATTCGCGTGATGCCGGTCAGCCGCTTAATGCCGCCCAGAAGGTGAACGAGAGCCGTGATGTAGTAGGGACCCATGTCTAGCATCGGTCCGCCACCAGGGAGATAGAAGAAGTCGGGAGATGGGTGCCAAGGCTCCGGCCCTCGCCCGAGCATGAACGCCTGACCCGCCACCGGTTGACCAATCTCGCCCGAGTCGATCGCCGCTCGGCAAGTCTGCAAACCCGCGCCCATAAACGTGTCGGGTGCGCAACCCACGAGAACGTTGTTCGCCTTCGCGGCCGCCAACAACTCGGCGCCCTCTTCAGGATCGACGCAAAGGGGCTTCTCGTTGTAAACGTGCTTGCCCGCCTTCACCGCCTGAAGGGCCACTGGACCGTGCGCCTTGGGAATCGTCAGATTCAGAACCAGCTCGACATCGGGGTGAGCAAGAAGCCCATCGACCGTCAAAACATTCGGAACCCCGTACTCAGACGCCGCCTTCTCGGCCCGGCTTAGATCGAGATCCGCGACCGCCACGACCTCAGTCGATCTGAAGGCGGAGAGGTTCTTAAGGTAGATCCCGCTAATATTGCCGATGCCTACAATGCCAACGCGCAGTGGTTCCATGAAGCCGCCAGTTTACACCCGCACGCTACGCTTCGTCAGCGAATTGATCAACCGCCATCGCCGCCGGCCGTTCGACCGCACTCGCGATATGGATGTGCTTCTCCGAAGCCGAAGACTCGTTGATCGCGTGCATCACGTCCAAAACGTGAAACGCGAGATCCCCGCTCGCCCGATGCTCGCCGCCATTCCGCGCCGCATAGGCGATATCTAGAACACCAAGCCCGCGGCTATTCTCCGCAAACCCATGCGTCAACGGAATCGTCTCGAACTCGCCACCCTTGCGGCTCAACTTCACTTCGCCGCCAAACCCGTTTGGATCGGGAACGAGAAGCGTTCCTTCCGAGCCGTAAATTACGATCGGCTGCATTGAGTTACCATACACATCGAAGCTTGTCGTGATCTGCCCGACCGCGCCATTGGCGAAGTCGAGGACGCCGACGATGTGGGTCGGAGTCTCCACCTCGATCACCTTCCCGTTTTTCGGCGCGCTCGTGATCGTTCGGGTGGGGAAGGTGACTCGTGCCGAGCCGCTGACGCGATTGATCCCACCGATAAGCGCCACCAAAGCAGTCACGTAGTAAGGGCCCATGTCGAGCATCGGGCCGCCGCCTACTTCGTAGTAGAACTCAGGTGAAGGGTGCCAAGTCTCGTGGCCACGGCAAAGCATGAACGCATTCGCGGCCACAATTTCGCCAATGGCGCCGTCATCGATCAGCTTCCGGCAAGTCTGAATGCCCGCTCCAAGGAAGGTATCCGGGGCGCATCCAACTCGTACGTTGTTCGCTTTCGCGGTGGCAAGAAGTTTCCGGCCATCCTCGCGATCCACGGTCAGCGGCTTCTCGTTGTAGACGTGTTTGCCCGCCTCGACGCTTGCCTGGGCAACCGCGGCATGGGCTTTCGGGATTGTTAGGTTTAGAACCAGCTCGACTTCAGGAAGCTTCACCAACTCGTCGGTAGACACCACCTTCCCGATCCCATTCGCATCTGCAACGCTTTTCGCGCGGGCCGAATCGAGGTCGGCGATCGCCACGATTTCGGTGGACTTATACGCCTTCAGGTTCTGAAGGTAAATGCCGCTGATATTTCCGACGCCAACGATGCCAATGCGAAGTGGTTCCATGCCGCGCAGATTTTAGCAGGGATGCCAAGCTTCTAAGGAGATCAACTGCGAAACTCCGGTTGTGTTCGATCCTCCGATTGATAGATTGTTGGCGCAGGTAGGGGTCCTTCCCTCGGCGAGCCTCGTTCAGGATGACACTCCATTTTCATTGTTTGAAGGTCATTCTGATGGAGCTCAAGCGACTGAAGAACCCCTACCCACGCCGCCAACCTCTCACTACAAACTTCTCACGACCAGGATCGCGAAGTTCGGCGGCGGGTACGGAACCCAAAGACATGAAAGCACTGCGAGCCCACGGCCGACGCGAACGTCCCAAGGCTACTGTGCCGAGACCAACCCGACCGCGTCCTCGAACAACCTCAAAAAGAGGTCAACTTCTGCTTCCGTGACAGATAAATTCGGCCTCGTTCGAATGGACCGCTTCCCAGCTCCTAAAAGCAGAAGCCCAAACTCGTCGCGAGCGATCTCAATGAGCTGGCCCTTCAATTCCGGTGTGATCAAAGACAGTCCCTGATACAACCCGAGACCCCTGACATTGGAGAGAATCGTCGGATACTTTGCCACCAACGCCCGCAATCCGTCTGCCAGTCGCTCGCCACTGACTGCCGCCCTAGCGATGAGCCCTTCCGACTCAACGATTTCCATCTCGCGCACGACCCGCACCATGTCGGCCAGGGTGCCACCCCAGGTCGAATCCAGCACGCCGATGTCCTCCAGCGACTCGTACATGTAAACCACGCCATTACCAAACTTCTTGCCCGTCGCGATCGCCATCGGCGCGTAAGGAAGGTCGAAATGGTCGATCGCCCACATTTTGCCGGTGGCACCGAGGCCCGTCTGCACTTCGTCGAAGCCGAGGTAAACCCCGTGCTCGTGGGCCAACCGCGAAAGCCCCTGGAAGAACTCGGGCAGAGCCGTTCGATGTCCGCCCGCACCCTGGATCGGCTCGACGATGATGCCAACAATCTCATCACTCAACATCGAGAGCGCCGACTCCACCTGCTCGAGCGAGCGAAGCGCATTGCGAAGGTTCTCGGTGTGGCTCGCTCCGCCATCGAAGGCAGGGAAGGGAAGCTTGATGTTGCCGCCGTTCGTGAGGCCGTGAAAGTCTTTGGTCGCCACCGGGTCGGTGGTCTGGGTCACCCCGAGCGCGAACACGGTGCGGCCGTGGAACGCCTTGTCGAAGTAGAGGAAGCGCCGATTGGTCACCGTGCGCTCTGCCTTCAACTGCTTCTGGTGGAACTTAGCGATGAGGTACTTCATCATGTTCTCCACCGCCTCCGCCCCCGAGTTCACCGTGTAGACCTCAAGCGACGGGTTGCGCATCACCTTGGGAGCGATGCGATGGAGCATCCGGTAGTAATCAAGGCACTCCTCGGTGAGGAAGTCCGGGTTCGCGACCTTGTTGTTCGCCGCCACCACGAGCCGCTTGGTGTATTCCGGCTCATAGAGCCCCGGATGGTTGTGCCCAATCAACTTCGATCCGTAGTATCCCGCCCAGTCAAACAGCCTCTGCCCATCCACCGTTTCCAACCACATCCCATCCCCTTTTGCGAGGTCGAGCGCGAACGGATAGGGGGTCGCGATCACATATTTGCCGAGCTCGTCGAGCATCTGGGCGGAGATCGGTCCGGGGAATTTGGTTTGGGTTGGCGTAGCGATAGGCATAGGTTTTGGCTCGGAAACATCATTATGGCAGAAGGGGGAAGTGATGAATGAGGAGTGATGAATGATGAATCGGGGAGGGTTTCCCGGCATTCATCATTCATCACTCCTCATTCATCACTTCCCTTTAACCGCCGCCAACGTCGCCCTACACAACGCCTCCGCCATGCGATCCTGCCCTTTGTCCGACATGATGAACTTCTCGTCTTTCGTGTTGGTCAGCACGCACATCTCGACGAGAACAACGGGCACTGTCGAGAAAATCGATCCGGTCAGCGCCCCCTGGTGGCGACCGACCGCCGTCTTTTCATCACCCTTCAATCCCTGATCGGTCAGCACCCCTTTCAGGCTTGCCGCCAACTCTTTGTGAAAGAGCTTGGCAATCGGAGCGATCTTGGCGAGAAGCGCCTTCTTCGGCCCGAGCGTCTTGCCCGAGCGGCCCTGGCGCTCGGGATAGTAGGTCGTAAACCCCGACTCCCTCGAGTCATCGCAATGGAGCCGCACCATCAGATCGGCCTTGGCGTTGTTAGCGACGGATGCCCGGTAGACGTTGGTTGCGAACTGGTCTTCGGAGGTCTTGGTCATCACCACCCTAACCCCCGCTTTCTCTAGTTTTGCCTTGAGCCGCTGGGCAACTTGCCAAGCGATGCGAATCTCCGATACGTGCGCGCCCTCGGCGCCGCGGCCAACTTCGGAAGGGTGCCCCGGATCGATGCACACCACCTTCTGAGCGGCAATGCAAGGCGAAGCAAGCAAGACCAGAAGGCGCCCAAAAACCGGTCTCATAGGTTCAAACCGTACCCGAGTCCGACCTTCCTGCGGTGCCAAGCAATGATGCTGGGAGAGGCGGTTGCATTGAGTGCCGTGGGGTTCACCAAGAAATGAAAGCGAGCCTAAAGCGACAATCCGGAGATGGTGCCCCTTCTCAGGGGAACCGTGGGGGAGGGGTGCGAGAGCCTATCTTCGAAGTCCAAATCTTCTCCGGAATCCGAACGCAGGGGGCTTCGTAGCTGGTTGGTCGAGCCCCCCCACGGTTCCCCCCCATAGGCGTTAAAAAGAGCTTCGAACCAGGGCTTTCTGGTCGAGTTTGGCCGCAACCCCCATCCTGCCTCCCCCTCCCAAGGCACGAACATCCTCGGCAAGGGAGGCTCAATTCGCATTATTTAACGCCTATGACGGTTCCCCTGAGAAGGGCACCATCTCCGGATCCCTACTCAGAAACTTCTGCGCCAACGAAATTTTCGTGGATCTTGTTGATCTGCTGCTGCATGTCCACCAGCTTCCGGTAAATCCCGTCTTCCTTCGCCAGCAACTCGTCGTGAGTCCCGATCTCGGCAACCTTCCCGTCGTCGATAACCAAAAGCCGGTCCGCATTCCGCAGCGTCGACAACCGGTGAGCGATCGCAAAAACCGTCCGCCCGTCCACCAACCGCTCGAGAGCTTCCTGAATCATCCGCTCCGTTTCCGTATCCACCGAAGCGGTCGCCTCGTCCAGAACCAGAATCTTCGGGTTGTGCAAGATCGCTCGCGCGATGGCGATGCGCTGTCGTTCCCCACCCGAGAGCCGCTGCCCACGCTCACCAACATAGGTGTCGTACCCATCTGGGAAGTTCACGATGAAGTCATGCGAGTTCGCCGCCTTTGCCGCTTCTAGCACTTCTTCAAGTGACGCCTCCGGCCGACCGTACGCGATGTTGTCCCGAATGGACCCCGGGAACAGATAGCTCTCTTGAAGCACGACTCCGACCTGTCTTCGGAAGTCCTCGATCTTCACCTTGCGCAGATCGACGCCATCCAGCACGATCTCGCCCTGCGTGGGGTCGTAGAACCGCATCAACAAGTTGATCATCGTCGACTTGCCCGCGCCGGAGTGGCCAACCAAGCCGATCATCTCCCCTGCCTTCACATCCAAGTCGATACCGTGGAGAACTTCGCGAGCCTTGTCGTATCCGAAGTGAACGTCCTTGAAACTGACTGCACCCTTGATGTGGGGCAGCGGAACCGCCTCTTCGACATCCACGATGTCTTCCGGCGTATCCATCACCTCGAACACCCGCTCGGCGGCAGTGAGAGCTCGGGAAGACCAGTCGATAATGCGCTGGAGCATCATCAGCGGCTGCTGCATCATCGCGACGTATCCGATGAACGCGGTGAGCTCACCCAACGACATCGTGCCCGCGATGACCCCGCGACCACCCACGTACCAGACCACAATGCCCGTCATGCTCATCACGAACATCACGAGGGGGAAGAAGCTGGCCCACGCCGACTCCGCGTCGTATCCACTTTGAGCAAGCGTCGTGATTCGGCGGTCGAACCGCATTACCTCGCGCTGCTCGCCGTGAAACGCCTTGACCACTCGAGTCCCCTGAAGGATGCCGTTCAGCGTGCCGCTCAGTCGCGACCAGTTGTGCCAGAACCGGCTCCAGACCTTCATCATCTTGCGTCGGAACCAACGCACCGCAAGCAGTACCACGGGGATCGGAACGAGAACCCAAATTGCCACATGCCAGTTGATCACGAGCAACACGATCGGGATACCCACGAGCATCGCAACCTGGTTGAGCAAGACGGGAATTCCGTCGACCAGCACCTCGTAGAGCGACCCTGTGTCGTTCGTCATGCGAGACATGATCGAGCCCACGTTTCGCTTGTCGTAAAAGCTCAGGCTCAACCGCTGTAGCTTCTCGAAGAGGCTGCCCCGGATATGCACCGTGATCTTCATGCCAAGGTACGCGACGTTTCGGCCACGGGCGATCTGGATTCCCATGATGCCGAGCCGCGAAAGAACGAGCGCCAAGATGAGCGAGCCGAACAACTCGGTATGCCCCTTCCGCATCACGTCGTCCACCAGCCGCAACGTCAAGTAAGGAGGCAGAAGCTCGCAGATCGTGCTACCCAGCGTCAAAATCGTGCCCCAGATCACTCGATCCTTGTACGGCATTGCGTAGCTGAAGAGCCGCAGTAGCGTCTTGCCGCGATTGACGCAGCCTTCGCAAACATCTGAGTGCTCGGGCAACGGTCGACCGCATTTGGGACAAGCGCGCGTCTTGTCCTCGATCTCGGGCATTTCCTTGCCCTCGATGAGGGCCTTGAGTCGCTTCTCGGCGCCCGCAACATGAAGGGCTTT
Organism: Fimbriimonadales bacterium; assembly: GCA_038321975.1. Classification (GTDB taxonomy): domain Bacteria; phylum Armatimonadota; class Fimbriimonadia; order Fimbriimonadales; family Fimbriimonadaceae; genus Fimbriimonas. Next base: position 14,721 of record JBBQFM010000005.1, read on the forward strand.
CTTGGACGTCGTCCGAAGCAGCTCAACCGTCACGCCTTGGTACTCAGCAACCAGCGCCGAGGCATCCACCAAGTCTTCGACCCGTGGCTTCACCAGATCGGCGATGGCAAAATCGGAAACAATCTGCTCGCCGAGAGGCGTCTTCTCGAGCCGATAGGCCCGGTCATTCGTTACCACCAAACGGGAGGTTCCTAAGTGCCCATCGTGCCGCAAATCCGATTCGGTCTCAAACCGAATATCGTCTGGCGTCGGGATGGGGGTGGGTGATTCGAGGACGCCGGCCATAGGAATAGTTCCTTCTACGCGATGTGCGTCATTGCACGCTCGAATAAGGTTGTTTACCCGACGGCGGTCACCTCGCCGCGCACAACACCGCGAAGATCGCCGCCGCAGGGGCCATGTTCTGGTGAATCGTGTATTCGCTGGTCAAGGGCGCGCATCGATTGTCGAACCACCGCTCCGCGCCCGGCCACTGATCGATAGGGGGATACACCGTTTTGTTCACCCAATCGTGATCCCAAGGCCCCTGCCCCCTATCGTGCTCTTTGCGCCACGGACCGTAGGGGATGATTCCCGGGTTCGGGTCGCCCGATCCCGTGTACCAGGAATCCATCTTGAATACCATGTTTGGATGTCGCGGGCCGAGCCCGGTCACCCAAGTCATGTTCAGCGAGTTCGTCCCGAGGAAATAATCGCAGGTTGTGTAAAGGTCAGCCTCGTACGCCCTGTTGCCACTGAGTCGGTACGCGACCGCCAAATCCATGACGAGGGGCGTGGTCTGCTGGCCAACCAGCATCGGAAAGAAGAAATCACCTCCCCATCTCAACGCCCTCTTCAAGGCAGTTTGGTGAGATGCTTCCGCACTCGCAACGATCAGGTTGCGCGCACGTGGATCCGTCCCTTTCGACAGCGCATAGATGGCCGCCCCGTACAGGTCGTCGCCTTGTGCCGACTTGAGATCCAAAAGAAAGCGGTCTTCAAATGGCTTCGCCGAAGTGAGTCGGAATAGTGCCGCCGCTGCATAAAGCCGCTGAGGACGGACGTCGCTCTCGTCCTTCGGCAACGTATGGGACGCCGCCCAGGCATAAGATTCACGCGCCTCCCGAGTCCAATCCACACCCTCTGGATCCCTTTTTCCCGCGACCTGCAGACAGTGCGCGAGCTGCGCCGCCGCACCTGCATAGCGATAGGTCGAAACCGGATCTTCGCCGCTTGCCACCCAAAGCCGCTCGACATCCTCCCACGAGCCTTGCCCCACGTCATTAGCCTTGGTGTCCGAGCCAAAGGCGTCTCCATCGATGCGCAGACCGATGCCTCCCGTCCCGTACTTCTTGGCTAAGAGTTCTGCCCTGAGTCGGTGGCAGAAGCGGGGAAGCCATGCCGCTTCGTCGAGGATGTCGGGGATGCCATTGCCGCTCTCCGGAATGTTGAGTTCGTTGTCGGCAAACGCCTTGGGATTCAACTCATAGGCGAGCATCAGTTCCTGAGCTACTCGAAGATGGGTCGAGTATGAATCCCAATCCCCCGCGTCTTGGTACCAACCCCACGCGTCCAGAGGCCCCTTGAGGGTCGGCCGAATTTGCGCCTCCGTACCGCTTTCGCTACCGTAGTCCAGGTAGCGCAGAGACGAATACTGCAGATGGAATCCCGGCGTCACCCCCGGATGATGGGGAGCGGGTCTCTCGTATGAGGTGTATGGCATCTTGAGGGCGATCCCGCTGCGTTGGTGATAAAGCCCTCGCGCCGTCGTGAAGTAGGGCTCCCGATAGACATTCGCATCGACCAGGAACGGCCACGAGCAGCCAACCCCCTCCACCGCCACCACATACTTTCCAGGCTTCGCAAATGCCGAGAATTCGCACTCATAGATATCCGTATCTTGAAAGTTGGCTTTCGGCGTGTCGCTCGCCTGACCGGTCTCCGGGTTGTCAGCTGCCTTCCGAAACGCGACTTTGCCCTCAAACTCACTCTTTCCCGTCGCCTGATCAACCAACCAGAACTTCTTCCCAGCTACCGATCGGTAGTCCAATCCGCCATGGTCTCCGGTCCAGTAATACAGATAGGCGAACTTGGCGGGGGCGACCGGCGCGTAGCCGATCGTGTTGACGTGTACCCCTTCCGACCGAGCCTTGCGCGAATCGAAGGTGAATGGTTTGGCGACGGTCCCCATCTTGATCGCTAGGGTTTGACCTTCCTTCATCGTTTGAGCAAGGGTTAAGGTCAGCCAGTGCTCTTTCGTATGGTCCGGCTTGTCGTTCTCCGCGTGGTCGCCGACCCATCGATCCACATGCCAAGCGAAATCGGTCCCCTTGCTCTTGCGGGCGACCGACACGGGATGCTGACCGTTGACCAGATAGGAAGTCGGCTGCGAGGCCATCGCGACATCCAGCGGGTTGTCGACGACCGTCTCATCCTCGCGTCTCTGCCCCCGCTTGTGATGCTCCACGTGCCCGTCTTTAAAGTGAAGCAGGATCGCCCGATCTGAGAGCGGCGAGACGTCCAATAGCTCCGATCCAGAGACGGTCGCGCTACCTAGTGAAAGGGTCAAAAGTGCCAGTGCATGACAAGGATTTAGCATGGGGACCGTCTTAGTCTACGCACAGTAAACATATTCCAAGGATATCGCTAGCTCTTAACCGTTTTCACGGAACAATTGCAGGATTAATTCTTCTAGAAGACCGGGGGGAAATTACGTGTCCTTCGAAATCGAGCACTCATCGCAATCGTCGTGGATTGATCGCCGCCAGTATCCGTTCGAGCCTCACCGACTCAACGTCGACGGCGGACGCATGCACTACGTGGACCAAGGGCAAGGCGAACCCATTGTCTTCCTTCACGGTCTGTGCACGTGGTCCTACATGTTTCGCACGCCTATCCGCGAGCTGTCGAAAGAATATCGGTGCGTGGCGCCCGACATGCTCGGCTCCGGCTTAAGCGATAAGCCCGCGAACTGGGACTACAAGCCGATGTCCCACGCCCGCAATCTCGGAATGCTCGTTGAGCACCTCGACCTGCGCGACATCACGCTCGTCGTCCACGGTTACGGAGGCCCCATCGGCCTCGACTACATGTTTGATCATATGGACCGCTTCAAGAAGCTGGTTTTGATTAACACCTGGATGTGGGACCCGAAACCGGAAACTCCGCTCGGCAAGTTCGCCAAGTCCGCCAACGGCCCACTCGGCAAGCTCATGTTCATCCAGAACAACCAAGCCGTGAAGCAAATTCGCGCCAGCTTTGCCGATAAATCGAAGTACACCGAAAGCACCCACTGCGCCTACAGCGGTACCTACGAGTCTAAAGACAGCCGCATCGGCACGTACCAGATGAGCAAATACATATCCGAGTGCGGCCCGTGGTTCGAAGAACTGTGGAACTGCCGAGAGAAGCTCGCCGACATGCCCATCCAGCTCCTATGGGGCCTCAAAGATCCGATCTTCGACGAGAACTGCCTCAACAAGTGGTGGCATGAGTTCCCCACCGTAGAAACAACCACCTTCCCCGATTCCGGCGGCTACCTCTTCGAAGAACACCCAGTAGAAGCAACCGAGAAGATCCGAGACTTCATGAAGGTCAAGCCGGCGAACGGCTACCTAGCGTAGCAAGACCCTCCGGAGATGGCTCCTCCTTCTGAAAGGGGAACCATTTCCGGAACGGGCTTCGTGCGGATGTTCGTCGGTGTAAGATCATCAACTATGGATCGATTCCCGGTTGGCTCCAGCCCGATGGGGGCTTTGGCGGTTCCTCACCATGGGCGCAGCATGCGTGCGACCTCTACTTTTCGCGAGGGGGCGGATGGGAATTATGATCCCAAGGCGCCTCCGAAGAGCGACTTAGAGGAGAAGAGTAACCGGGACAATTTCCGGGTGCCGGCGGGTGCTACTCATGTGCTGATGGATGTGGAAGGGCCGGGAGTGCTTACTCACATGTGGATCACGTTCCTTGGTCCGGAGGCGCACCCTTGGGCGAAGGATGGGTCGGCGAATCACCAGGAGATGCTGTTGCGCATCTACTACGATGGCAACGAAAAGCCGGGGGTTGAGGCGCCGGTGGGGGACTTCTTTGGGGGGTGCTTTGGGCGGCGAAGCGAGCTCATCAGCATGCCGGTCATCGTGGAGGGCGGAGACTCTTACAACTGCTTCTGGCATATGCCCTTCCACAAGTCATGCCGAGTCGAGATTGTCAACGAGAGCGAGAAGCAGATCTCGCTGCTCTACTACAACATCGACTGGATCAAGAAGGACTCGCTGCCCGCGGACACGCCTTACTTCTATGCCCAGTACACCCAGAGCTACCCGCTTGAGACGGGCAAGCCGTACACCTTGCTGGAGACGGAGGGGCATGGGCACTATGTGGGGACGGTGTTCTCGGTGCGGACGCGCAGCCCGTATTGGTTTGGCGAGGGCGACGAGATGATCACGATCGACGGGGAGGACATTCCGTCGGTTTGGGGCACGGGGACGGAGGACTACTTCCTTTGCGCTTGGGGGCTTGAGCAGGTCTTGACGCCTTACTTTGGGGTGCCCTATTTCGACCAGTGGGGAATTGTCGGTGGGCATACGAGCGCTTATCGATGGCACGTGAACGACCCGTTCCTGTTCAGCAACTCAATTAAGGTGCAGTTCGAGACGTTTGGCTGGATCTCGCCGGATGAGAACACGGATCAGCGGGCTCACAGTTGGAACCCTCGCGAGGACGACTACGCGAGCGTGGCCTTTTGGTATCAAACCGGGACCCCGACGTTTACCGCCCGTGCACCGCATGCGCGGGAGCGAAAGTTGCCGAATATCGAGCGGCTGGTGGTGATCGCGGCGGACCTTGACCTGGGCCAGGTGAACAACCTGGATAAGGAAGAGCTACCGCGACTGGAGTACGACGGCCGTCGTGCGAAGGTGATCACGGAGCGGACGGTTCAGCGCTATCCAGAGCAGTTCGAGCACTACGTGGTGTATGTGCCTCAGGTTGACGATGGGTTCCTGGAGATCCCGTTCGAGGTCAAGGAGAAGGAGCCACTTCGCTTGTTGATCAAGATGGCGAAGGGACCGGATCTGGGCGTCTATGAGGTTTCTCTGGATGGGGTGAAGATGGGGGTTCCGATGGACTTCTATGCGCCGGAGGTTGAGGCCCGGGAGTATCACTTCTTGGACTTCTGGCCGGAGCCGGGTACGTATACGCTGAGGCTGGATTGCGTTGGGAAGAACCACCTATCCAGCGGGAGTGGGTTGATTATTGAGTCGGTGCGGTTGAGGGAGAGGCGTCCGAGGGTGAAGGCATTGGCGTTCGATCGGGACAAGAATTGGCGCGAAGCGCCGATTTACTACGAAGGGACTTAGGTCGGTTCCGAATACGGACCGGGGGCGGAGCAAGACACCTCACCTCTGCCCCTCTCCCCGGGAGGGGCGAGGGGTTCTGAGCTTCGCAATCGCCGGGCTCCACCCGACGCGCGGCACTGGGGTCTCGGGTGCAGATCGCGGGAGCGATCTAGCGGGGCTTCGCCCGCGTCGATGCAATCGCCGGCTACACGCTACGCGTGGATGATGAAGTTACTTCTTCCGGGACTTCGCGCGTCGCGTGAATGCATCGCCGGTCACGCACTTGTGCCGGCACCTAATTCTGCTGGCGACGCGTATCGTGAGATCATGACTTCGCGAAAAGCTTTCACGCTAATCGAATTGCTGGTCGTTATTGCCATCATCGCCATCCTTGCCGCAATTCTCTTTCCCGTCTTCGCCCAGGCCAAGGAGAGCGCGAAGCGAACCGCTTGCCTTAGCAACTCGAAGCAGCAGGGAGTCGCGCTGAACATGTACATGACCGATTCCGACGGAGTGGTACCGCCCGCCTACGAGTATCACCTTGATGGAACGTACTTCGATGTTTGGCAGCAACTGATGCCGTACACCAAGAACAAGGACATCTTCTACTGTCCGGACCGATCTCAACAGAGCTGCGAGCCCTATGCCGATCGGTGCCTTGGGTATGGCTTCAACTGGGGGCCACTGCAGACCTTTACCCCCGGCGATTTTGAGGGCGGCCTGATGAACGCTTACGATGTCGAGGACGAGTGGGAAGGCGCGGTCGGCCGGAGTGAGAGCGAAGTCCAGGCGCCCGCCGACATGTTCGCTTTCACGGACACTCACGACCGCACCTGGTACACGAACTCGATCAATACGTCCCTCAGCTCATGGCTGGGCACGACCAATCACGAACTCGTGCACGGTGGGAAGTACAACTCGACGTTCCTAGATGGACACGCCAAGATGAGCCGGTTCCATGTCGGGAAAACCAAAATCCGTCCGATCGGCCCGCCCTTCCCCTTCCTGTTCCCGATGAACAGTGCGGACGACACCAAGTGGTGCGCCAATCCCGACGAAATGAATTCGGTCCCGAGCGGACTGAACCACTTCCAGTTGCCTTGCGGGACAACGGTGGACTACTTCCGACAGAAGGTCACCGAATGGGTTCCGGATTAGGGTCTAGCGGAAGCGCCAACTTGCATTGAAATAGATGCTTCGGGGCACAAGTCGTAGCGCCTGGGGGATGTTGAGCGCGCCCGAGCGCCGGATGTCTTCGTTCGTGATCACGAAGATCGGTGCGGGAACGGCGGATAGGCTTTGAGCCTCCTTAGATGCCGTGGTGACCTGCAAGCCCATAAGGTCTTCCAGACCGAGCTTGGTGAGATCCTGCTTTGTCTCGTCGGCGACTCCAACGACGGGCGTGAGTAGCAATAAGATGGCTGGCAGATGATTCAATTCTTCCTCGAATTCACGTCGCGTCGGCGCGACCTGTGAGAAATATCGGTATCGGTTTGGAACAACACCACTCAATTCTTGCAGCGATATTGCGTGCGCAATACCCTAATGAAAACTGGCGGGTTGACCAGCGATGGGGCCGCAGATCAATCGTCTGCCTTCGGTAACGCTACCGCGTTTCATATTCGCTCGTACTGCGATTGGCAGTCTCTTCGATTGGAGCAGGCTTACGGAAATCCAGGCCGCCACGTCGAGTTGGGGAGTTCGGGTTTGGAGAACTGGGCGAGGTTAGGAGGAGGGAGCGACGTAAACATGCGGACGTCCGGACGCGATTTGCGCAGGCCGTCGGCCCCTTGCCGATGATCCGGAAAGACTTTCGATAGGTTCAAGTTCGTGAATTCACCGCAGTCGGCAGAGCGTCGGCGGGGACGCCGGCGCTAGCTTGGAGCCGCCTCGCCGGCCGGAGTTCTTGTCGTATTTTTTTCTAGTTCCAGAACACGGACACGCTTGTGAGGGTCGGCTAAATACTCGGCGATATCAAAGAGCCGACCCTTTCAAAGGAGAGCGAAATGGACGAAAAAATTGACGACAACATTCAGCACGGCATCGACGACGACCCGAATAACGACCCCGAAAAGGCGCGAAACATAGGCGGCGTGGCGGGTGCGATTACCGGCGCGATCGCTGGTTCCGCAGCTGGTCCTTTGGGCACCATCGGCGGCGCGGTGATTGGTGCGGTTGCGGGCGGACTTGGTAGCCAGGCGGCAGTCGGCGCGATCGATAAGATTGACAACGACAACACGGTGACGGGCATTGGACACGGCGCAACTCGCGACGTCAATGATCCGAACTACACCACTCCCGGAAACGGCGTGCCAGGAATTCAGACGGGCGGCCACGATGCCGACGGCTCTCCCGACACTCGAGGGATTATGGAGAAGGCGGCCGACACCGTCACCGGCGATAAGTACGATGACAAGACGGGTAAGCGAGTGGACGCCTACGCGGATAACAGTCAGCAGGGCGGCACTTACAGTGAGCACAGCAACGGCATACCGGGCATTCAGACGGGTGGCCATGACGCAGACGGCTCCCCCGATACTCGAGGGATTATGGAGAAGGCGGCCGACAAGCTGACCGGCGACCACACCGACGACAAGACGGGCAAGCCGACTGTCTAAGGACTGATCCGAACGGTTGTAGCGTCAACTCCCCGATTCTCGGTGGAGTTGACGCTACTATTGTTTTAGGCCATGAAAGCTAAAGGTATCTTTCGGGGCCTTCTCGCCGCCCTCATGATTGGAATGGGGGTGCTGCATTTGGTTGTGCCCAAGCCGTTCATCGACGTGATGCCGGCCTATCTTCACATTCACGCGGCGCTGGTCTTGGTGAGTGGTATCGGCGAGATCCTGTGTGGCTTCGGCATTCTGATGCCGCACATAAGAAGGCTTTCCGGTTGGGTGTTAATTGCCCTGCTCATCGCGGTATTCCCGGCGAATGTCGACATGGCGATCCATCCTCGATGGACTTCCCCGTTGGCCCTGACGCTTCTTTGGGTTCGACTGCCTTTCCAGGGAGTTCTCATCGCATGGGCTTGGTGGGTGTCGCAGCCAAATCCTCGACGCTCTTCCGTCGTGTAGTCTCTGGGGTGATTGGCTCCCGTTCTGCCTCTTCCTGTTCAGGCTTCCGCCCGCTCGTTAGCGAGGCACTCCGGAGATGGTTCCCCTCCGGCGGAACCGTCATAGACGTTAAATAAGGCGAATTGAGCCTCCCCTTGCCGAGGATGTTTGTGCCTTGGGAGGGGGAGGGCAGGGTGGGGGTTGGGGCCAAACCCGACCAGAAAGCCCTGGTTCGAAGCTTATTTTAACGCCTATGGGGGGGAACCGTGGGGGAGGGGGCTCGACAGACTAACTACGTAGGTTCCCTCCCCTTCCCAAGTTGACGAATCACTTTCTGGGTAGGAGAACCCCACTTTCGGTCTTGAATTTAGGCTATGGGTAATGAATGGGATGGCTAGTGGGCGGGGTGGTTGGCGCGTCCTTCGAGTCGCTCCGGGTCAGCGGCTTGCCATCCACCTTGGTGACGACGTCCCACTGTTTGAGCCCAGCCCGATCGGCGGGGCCACCGGGCGCGAGCGCGACGATCGTGTACTTGGGTTCCGTCGAGGTCCACCAATAGTAGCCCGGGCCGCTGGATTTTGCCGCCTTGTAAAGCGTCTGCTCCTCGGGCGGAATGACTTGGAGGTGGGAGATGTGGAATTTCTTCAACGCCCGGTTGAGGGCGTTTGTGAAGTCTTGGTCGGTCTCCGCGTTGTCGAGTTCGGTCCTCGCTTCTCTCACGAATCGGGGCCAGAGCGTGAAGTCGACCTTGTCGGCGTAGGCGACTTGGTCAAGGAGTTTGCCGATCCCGAGGGTGACGTCTCGCTTGTAGACGGGGGCGAGTGCGTTGGGGTTGGTCGAGTGCGAGCATCCGGCGAGCGCTAGGATGGCTAGTGCTGCCGGGCGTTTCATTGGGTTGATTGTAGATGGGCCGGAGCGTGAGGTGGCGAAGCACGACGAGCGGATGGTGCAGATCTTGCGGCGTGGGGGATTCCAACGCTTGTATCTTAGATCTCGAAGGAGTTGCGACCGAAGTGACTATTCATCCCGTTTCATGGATCCGGCTTGGTAGTTTTCAATCAACTCTTTGATCCGCCTGGCATCGGACTTTGAGTGGCCGCTGCTAGTAAGAGGGTCTTCGCCGCCCGAACTTTCAATGAGGATGGTGGCCCAGAGGAGGCCAGTCTTGATGTGGACAGAAGCGACTTTGCCCATGCTGACACTGACCTCGTCGCGGGTGAACCAAGACCGCTTGCGGCGGGTGACCGCCTTGTCGCTGACCTCGATCACCGTCGGAAACAGAAAGTTCCCATGGGTCAAACGGCTTGCTTTAAAGATTTCGGCTGGCATCTAGGTTCTCCTGACTGGATTCCATCTTATTCGGTTTCAGGAGTTGCTCATACCGGGCTCAGTGAGAAAAGGCTGCCCCATCCGCATGCCGGTCCAGCAGCTTGCCAATCGTCAGCTTCACATCCGCTTTCTACCTCGGCCGCAGTTCACCGGATTTGAGGTGGAGCATCCGGTGAGCATGAGGAGTGCGAGTGCAGTGGTCAGGTGGTCTCATCGGGTTGATTTATTCTGGGCCGAATATGCATACCTAGCAAGGCGGCAGTGTCCTCTGGGGCGACCTCACTCAAACCGCCTAGATATAAACCCGTGTAAGCGGAACCCGAGCACCACCTATTCGGGACCATCCTCCGGCACACTGGTCCTCATAAAGTGTGCCGAAATTGCTGTACAAAACTCGGGCAGATGGGGAGGTTCGCTAACCAGGTATACGGATTCAAAGTGACCGGAGCTCATTCGACCACGAAACAATTCAGCCCCTTCGATTGCTGCCGCCCTGCTCCTTCGTAGCCTTTCGCAATCTAGGTTTAAGATGTTTATTGAGGTCGAGGCTTCCACCGACGTGCCTTTGATGGCGCCATTCTGCAAGTAGTAGAATTCTTTTTCGCAATCACTTTGAAGAGGACTAATTGGCAGCACGTTCGCGCCTTGCGCTTCATCACAAGAAAGGTTGCCCGTGCTAGTACTAAACCTCTCTCGATCGCGTCCACTGGAACAGCTTATAACCATGTTCTCGTAGTCCATTGACTTCAGTGGTTCAACGTCGCGAGGGACGACATGAGCAATGCGCTGAAGTGACCGGATGTCCGGCAGCCTCGCGCAACAAAAAGCGCACAGCCCAGATTGTTCGATCCAACCCGATCGGCGAATATCCTGTTTGACATTCCCTGGAACCTCTTCCCAAGTCGTTGTACCTTCGGCTCTTTGAGCCGTAAGAGATGGGGGCTCGCCGTTCTTTTTCACGTACATCAAGATGTCACTAACCCCGCGAGAATCGTCCGTGCCTTGACTAGCTCAGGGTCGCTCATTCCTATCTCAGATTCGAGTTCCCTTAGTTTGGTTTGAGCGACGGTTGGTTCAGATCTGTGCAGGGCCTCGTAAAGCTCATCAAGTTTCACACGAATCGAAATCAAGCGAGGTGGAGTCCCAAACAGCTCACTCAAAACCAGCCCGACGTCCTGCCCGTAGGCCTGGGCTCGTGACAGCTGACCATCTTGTAGGAGCCAAAGGCTTTCCGGCCGCACAGAGCTTGCGATTATTGGGGAATGAGTAGTCAGGAAAAACTGAATGTTAGGAAATAGCTGAGGAAAGGCCTCCACGACCCTTCTTTGCCATCTGGGATGTAGGTGCAAATCGACCTCATCTATCATCACAATACCTTCACCCTCAAGGGGGTCGCTTAGAGATGGATTCGCGATTGCAAGACGGCGAGCCAAATCCCCGATTAGAGAAAGCAAAACTTTCTCCCCATCCGAAAGTTGGTCGACTCGCAGCTCAATTCCGTGCTTCAAGAGCGTCATCCGAAGGGGATTTCTGCGTACCCGGAGATTCGAATAGCCACTCATCATAGCTTCAATAGACTTCCGGACAGCTTCAAGCTGCTTGTCACGCTGAGTCGGCTTGTCTACACGCTGCTCGTTTTCCAGGTCTTCGCGTTCGCGAAACCATTCAAAGAAGGTTCGAAAGTTTCGCTGGGTTTGAAACGCCCCATCATAGGCGGCTAGTTGGTCGAATGAATGATGCCCGCGAATTCGAGACGGAATATCGGTGACTGCCCTGTTGACGGGATAATAGACCACAACAGGCAGAGAAACACTTTGATCCGTTGTCAAGGCAGATCTGTAGGCATCAGCGAGCTTCGCTAAACCTAATCGGCTGCCTTTAAGGTGGCTCTCGACATCCGACTCAATGGGATGTTCTGTTGGAATTCGACCCTTTCTTGACCTAATGATCACATGTATGTAGGAATCCGCTCCGCGGACCATACCAAAGGCCAGGGCAGCGCCGTTGAAGCCATTCGTTATGTCAAGTTGAGAAATTTGAAGCCCCGTTGAGCGCCCAGAGACAATCCGTGACGTCAACCTGGAAAGGCAGGTCGAGAGCGCCTGAAGCAGGGCGCTCTTTCCAGATCCATTCACTCCGACGATAACATTGAAGTCTCCTGGGTCAAAGTCGCATGACTCGAAACGCTTATAGTTCGTGAGAAATAACGTATTGATGCGCAAGTGATCTCTCGGCACCTGAGTAGGCAACATGGCTCAATGATACTTCCAGAGGAAGTAAGCCGCCTGGTCAGCGGACTAAGACTGGATCAACAACCCCTCATCTAAGGCCCACGGCACATAGCCCTTCAAAACGCCGCCCTTCACCGACACCCGGCGGCTCTTCTTCGTCCCCTTCTCCAGATCGAATTGCGTCAACTCGTACGAGCCGTCTCTTAGGCCGGGCATCGACAAAGACGCCGAGTCAACCAGCGACGACCAAGTCAGCCGCGCCAGACAGTACCGCGACGACCCCAAAGCAACCGCAGACACGCCTGTCCCGATGCCGGGCAACGAGATCGAGTCTAGGGTGAACCGGTCGGAGCCCTGGTTGTCGAGGGTGATTTCGTTTTCGCCAGCATCAAATGGGACGGGGATGTCTTCTCGGATTCGGGTTTCTCGGTCGGCGTTGGGATAGTCCTTGGTGAGGACTTGCTTGCCGTTCAGCAAGACGACCACGTTCGCGCCGCCTTTGGAGGATTGGCCTAGGCGGATGTGCGCTTCTCCTGCTGCGCGAGCGGTAAAGCGGAAGCGCAGGGGTTCGGGCATCATGGTGGCTCGGTTGTTGCCTTTCGCACCTTGGATATAGCCGCTGAGGAGGGGGAGGGCGCCGGTGGAGACGTCGGCGGGGAGGTTGTAGGTGAACTTCTTGCTGGGCGCCCAGCCTCGGCCTGGTCTTAGGGTGAGGTCGCTGGGAACGCCGCCGGTGACCGTGATGGGAGCGGGTTTGGCGTCGGGGTTTTCGGCGAAGCCGCTGGCCTTCAGCACAGCAGCGCACCGAGCGAACTCGGGATAGAGGTTTTGCCGATAGACCTGATCCCAGTACCAATATTGAGCGGGGCCGGCTTGGCCGGAGAGGAGGCCGCCCCAGAAGCCGTCGCGAATTCCCATTTTGGCGGTGCTTCCCGGTCCGGGGCCGAACTCTCCGAAGAAGAGTGGTTTGTCCTTCGGGACCGGCGAGCCCAAGACTGCGCCATAAACGCTCGGCGGATAGGTGTGGGGCTGCAAATAATCCATTGTCGAGAAGACTCGCGCGTCGAGCGATTCGCCGGAGCTGCTGGTGACGAGGTGGTGATAGGGGTCGATCGAGCGCATGTAGTCGCCCATCTCTTTGTGCCAGGCGACCACGTCGGGGATGCGCTCGGGGTGGAGCTTGCAGGCGTCGACCCATTGCACCTCGTTGAACAGCTCCCAAGCCATGATCGAGGGAGAGTGCCCCCAGCGGGCAACCGCGTAGCGCAGCCACTGCTTAGTGAGCTTCTTGCACTCCGGGTTGATGAAGAAATCGGTGGGATCGGCGAGGAAGCCGCCGTTCTTGGTGTTCCAAGGGTGGCCGGACCAGTTGGCGTCGGTTGTGGTGCTGAACAGGCCGTGATGGAAGAGGACGAACTGGAACTTGATGTCGTTCTTCTCGCACTGATCGACGACCATGTCCCAGCGGTCGAGGGCGGGCTCGTACATCGACTCGAGCTTGGGGGCGGCGGTCTTGTCGGGCGGGTAGTAGGGGTTCTTGGAATCCCAACTGTCAGCCCAAATGCGGCTCCAGTTGAGGCCGGCATCGTGCATGTCTTTCAGCTGCTTCTCGTAGGTGGCGTCAGCTCCGTTTTGCCAGCCGAAGTCGTGTCCGAAGGGGATGAAGGGCTTGCCGCTGGTGAGTTTGAACCGGGTTTTGTCGAGCTTGACGAAGTCTCCGTCTTTGGCGGGTTGGAGCGGCACGGTTACGGGGGAGCCGATGGGTTTGCCGTTGAGGATGAAGCGGGCGGTGTAGTTGCCGCCCTTGTTCGTCGACAGGGTCGCGTGCCATTCGCCCTTTGCGTAGTAGGCGAGCCGGTCGATCTCCTTGCCGTTGCCGGTGAAGACCACATGCATGTCGTTCTCGGTGGGGGAGAACGGGTTGCCGGTGGTGGGCAGGGCTTGGTTGACGGTTGCGGGTCCGTACCAGGTGGGGGCGAGGATTGTGAGGGCGATTAACAGCATTGTTGGTTTTCCGGGGGCCGGGCTTCGTTGCTCAACTATCGTTAAATCATATCCGGGATATACGGTTCTTCGGTGGGTTTATTTTGTTTTTGTCGGGGCGTCGCTCCGGGTTGGGGTCGCTTCGCTCCCGCGAGCACAAGGCATCGCGCCTACAGATCGCCGGAGCGATCTCGGGCTTCGCCCGCGTCGATGTGATCGCCGAATACACGCTTCGCGTGGGTTGGAGATGTCTTTGGACCTCGTTCCGCAAATCTCATTCCTGGCGAGACCACCCTCTCCCCCACGGTTCCCCTTTCGGAAAGGGGAACCATCTCCGGAGGCATACTTCGCATATGGACGTCCGGCGGATTGTGGAGGATGGGCTTCGGCCTTTGAACTTGCGCGGGAAGCGGGTCCTTCTTATCGTGCCGGATGGGACGCGGACGGCGCCGGTGGGGATGATGTTTCGGGCGATCCATGACGTCATTGGCGACCTGGACGTGATGATTGCGCTGGGGACTCATGCTCGGATGTCGGATTTGGAGATTCAGAAGCGGATGGAGGTTGAGGAAGGGGAGTTTCCGGGGGTGCGGTTCTTTAACCATGCTTGGGATGACCCTTCGGCGCTAACTTCTTTGGGGACGATTGAGGCTTCGGAGATTTTGGCGATCTCGGAGGGGCGGTTTGGGATGGATTTGGAGGTCCAGATCAATCGGGCGGTGCTGGAGTACGACCACCTGCTGATTCTTGGGCCGGTTTTTCCCCACGAGGTGGCGGGGTTTAGCGGGGGGAATAAGTATCTGTTTCCGGGGATCAGCGGGCCGGAGGTTTTGAACTTCTTCCACTGGCTCGGCGCGGTGATTACCAACCCGCTGATCATCGGTCACAAGTGGACGCCGGTACGGGCGGTGATCGATCGGGCGGCTTCGATGGTGCCGACGCCTTGCCATGCGTTCTGCATGGTGGTGGACCATGGGGAGTTGGCGGGTTTGTTTTTTGGCCCGAATTCAGAGGCTTGGTCGGAGGCGGCAGATTTGAGTGCGTCGCTGCACATCGTCAAGAAGCCTCGGCCATTTCACACGGTACTGTCTTGCGCGCCGCAGATGTATGGCGACCTTTGGGTGGGCGGGAAGTGCATGTACAAGCTGGAGCCGGTGGTGGCGGATGGCGGCGAGCTGATCATCTATGCGCCGCACATCACAGAGATCTCGAAGACGCACGGGGCGGATATCGAGCGGATTGGCTACCACGTTCGGGATTACTTCTTGGCTCGGTGGAATGAGTTTAAGGATGAGCCTTGGGGGGTGTTGGCCCACTCGACTCATGTTCGGGGGATTGGAACGTATGTGGACAGGGTGGAGAGGGCTCGGATTCGGGTGACGCTGGCAACGGGGATTCCGGAGGAGGTTTGTCGGCGGATTTGTCTCGGGTATCGGGATCCTTCGACGATTGACGTTGGGGCGTTTGGGGGTCGGGAGCACGAGGGGGTTTTGCTGGTGGAGCGGGCGGGGGAGACGTTGTATCGGTTGGCGGGGGAGTCGGATTGAAGATTGTCGGAACGGGAGACCGCTCGATGTGGTCCCTCGCAATGCGAAGGGTGTCGGTGGGTGTAACCTTCGCCTAACATGTCCCTTGCTTGTTTGATTCTTCCGCTCCTCCTTAAGACCCCGCAGTACCGGCTGGAGGCGTTTGATATGTCTCAGGTGAAGCTGCTCGACAGTTTGGCGAAGCGGGAGATGGAGGCGGATCGGAAGTATCTGCACTACCTGGACATTGATGGGATCCTTTGGTGCTTTCGCAAGAACGCGGACATGCCGACCCCCGGGAAGCCGTTTGGGGGGTGGGAGTCGCCGGATAGTGAGATTCGGGGCACGTTTGCGGGGCATTACTTGACGGCTTGCGCGCTGATGTACCGCAGCACGGGCGATAAGGGGTTGAGGGCGAAGGCGAATCAGTTGGTGGAGGAGCTGGGGAAGGTGCAGACGAAGCTGGGCGGGACGTACCTGGCGGCGATTCCAACGAGCTATTTCGACCGGGTGGAGACGGGCAAGAATGTGTGGGCGCCGTACTACGTGGTCGAGAAGCTTATGACCGGGCTCATCGACGTGTATGAGGCGTTTGGGAATCAGCATGCGCTCTCGATGGCCAAGAAGATGGCCGACTACTTCGAGGCGCGGACGGCGAAGTTGAGCGATGCTCAAATGGACGTGACGATGAAGAACGAGTTCGGCGGCATCTCGAAGATGGCGTACGACCTGTATGCGATCACTCACGATCCGGCCGACTTGCATTACGCGCACCGGTTCGACGATCCTTCGATTCTTGGCCCGCTTGCACTGCACCAGGATCGGCTGAGCGGATTCCATGCGAATACGAACCTGCCTAAGGTGATTGGGGCGGCGCGGCGATACGAAACGGTTGGCGACTCGAGCTACAAGTCGCTGGTCGAATACTTTTGGGATCGAGTGGCCAACCACCGGTCTTATGCGACCGGTGGGAACAACAAGGCGGAGTTTTGGGGGGATGCGGATGCGCTGGCGCACACGCTGGTGGGCAACAACCAGGAGAGCTGCACGACCTACAACATGTTGAAGATCACCAAGGAGCTCATTCGTTGGACGGGGGACCCTCGGTATGCCGATTTCTACGAGCGGGCTTACTTCAATGGCATCTTGCCGACCCAGCGCACCGACACGGGGATGATGATTTACTACCTGCCGCTGGCGGGTGGCGATACGAAGAATTGGGGCACGCCGCGCGAGACGTTTTGGTGCTGCTACTGCACGGGCATCGAGTCGTTTGCGAAGCTGAATGACAGCATTTACTTCCACGACGCGAAGGATTTGTACGTGAACTTGTACGTGCCGTCTTCGCTCTCTTGGACGCAGAAAGGCGTTCAGGTGACGCAAAAGACGAAGTTCCCGGAGGAGCCGGGATCGACGTTTACGGTGAACGTGAAGAAGCCGACGGCGATGGGTCTCAACTTCCACGTGCCGTATTGGTCGAAGGGGTTTTCGGTCTCGGTGAACGGTCGCGCGGTGGCTGCGAAAGCGAGTCCGACGTCTTATGCAACGGTGCGCCGGACTTGGCGCGATGGCGATGTGGTGCGAGTGAAGACGCCAATGGCGCTCCACACCCAGGCGATGCCGGACGATCCGAACTTGAAGGCGGTGATGTACGGGCCGCTGGTGTTGGCGGGAATCATGGATGACAAGACACCGTTCGCGGAAGACCTGAACACCGGATACATCCGGCAGTCTTCGGCCGATCCCGCGAAGTGGCTGAAGCCAGTGGCGGACTCACCGCTCACGTTTGTCGCGGCGGACAAGACGAAGTTCGTGCCGCTTTACGACATCATCGACCAGCGATTTGGCGTGTATTGGGACATGGTGAAGCCAGGCAGTGCGCGGGACCGGGCGCTGATGGCGGTTGAGAAGGCAAAGACGGATCACATCCGCCGCATCGTGGACGTGGTGAATGTCGACGAAGGTGGGGTGAGCGAGACTGGGCACCACTTGTTCAAAGATGCGAGCAACGCCGGGCCGTTCAACAATCGACACTGGCGCGATGGGAAGTCATTTGGCTGGGATTTGAAAGTTCTGCCCAATGTGCCGATGACGCTGAGCGTGACCTATTGGGGCGAGGATGCGGGGGATCGGACGTTCGACATCGTAGTGAACGGGGAGAAGATCGCGACCCAGAAACTCCAACGCGCCAACCCGGGTCACTTCTTGGAGGTCGAGTATCCGATCCCAGCCCACCTCACCGCGAACGCGGCGAATTCGATCACGATAAGGTTCGTGGCTCACGAGGGGAACACGGCGGGTGGGGTATTCGGGTGCGCGACTTTGAAGGCTAATTGAGGACTAAAGATCTCCCCCTCAGGTTTTTGCCGGAATCAAGTCCGGGTCGGCAGCGATGAAGGCGTTGCGGCGTTTGCGGTGGGCGGTGCCGAAGCCCCAACCGACGAATCCGAGCAGGAAGTAGATGTAGCCGGCGAAGCCGACCATTTGGGCAGGTGCGAATGTCGCGACGAGGATGGAGAGGGCGGGCACGCCAAGCATTCCCCAGTGTTCGAAAATGATCGACCGGGTGTCGAGCAGCTCAAGCGGGCTGAGATCGAGTTTCTGTCGCATCCGTAGGGCGTTTCCGTAAAGCAGAAGGAAGACGAAATTGACGGCCGCATATCCACAGCCATAAAGGATGAAGAGGCTGCGAAGCTGGTCGACGCCTCGAAGCGCATGTTTGAACGACCCAACGTCGACTCCCAAGACGAAGTTGACGAACAGCAGGGTGAGGAACTTGAGGGGATAGACGTAGCCGAGCACCACGAAGAGCAGGAGTCCGGTGAGGACGCGCGTGTTCTCGTCTTCCATGCCGTATCGGCGGCAGAAGTCGAAGTGGCGGTTCCAGACGCTGAAGAGGATGATGAAGCAGAAGGCGAACGCGACGAACCCTCGGACGGCATTCATCAGGTCGTCAAAGGCCTTGGGGACTTCCAGGCTGACGACGAGGAGGGTGAGGGCGAAGCCGAAGACACAATCGCTAAAGCACTCTAAGCGACCGACTTCGGTTCCACGCATCCGAAAGCCATTGACTTCTTCAGGCCCGCGATCTTTGAGTGCCTTTCGCAGCATCGGGGAACTATAACCCGAATTCCTTTAGAATGAAACCGATGAAAGCGGATTACGGTATCGATGCACCAGTCGTGGTGAGGAATCTCACACTGATCGGGGTGATCCTTTTGATCGTTGGGTCGACGGTTCCCGCGCTCTCGTGGTCGGTGTATTCCGGGGCGGCACTCGTGTTAACTTCGCTGGCGATGGTTCTTGGGAGCAAGGTCTTCAAGCTTGGGATGCCGGAGAAGATCCTTCAGGGCGTGGGGATGAAGGGCGATGAACAGGTGCTCGATGTCGGTTGCGGCCGAGGGTTGATGCTGATTGGGGCGGCTAAGAAGCTCACTTCGGGGAGGGCGGTCGGGCTTGATTTGTGGCAGTCGGTGGATCAGAGTGGGAACCGACCGGAGGCGACTCTGCAGAACGCCGAGGCGGAAGGGGTGAGGGATCGGGTGCGGGTGGAGACCGGGGACGCGCGGGAAATGCCGTTCGATGATCAGACTTTTGATCTGGTGCTCTCGAGTTGGGCCCTGCACAACATCCCGAACTCGGATGGCCGGGAAGAGGCGGTTCAGGAGATCGTTCGCGTGCTGAAGCCGGGTGGAAAGGTGGCGATTATCGACATCTCGGTGACGAAGGAGTACGCGAAGACCCTGATCGATGCGGGGATGCAGGATGTGGAGGTCTCGGGCCCCAATTTTCTATTTGTGATTCCGAGTCGGACGGTTACAGCGACGAAGCCCGCAATTGGTGGAGAGCTGACACCGTAAGATAAAGGGAACGTCCGTCTATGGAAGCCGACTGTCCCCCACTTGCTGAAATCCTGGCCCAGTTACAAGAGGTCTCGGGAGATGCCCCTTTCCTTGCGTTAGGGCAGACGGTTTTTTGGGACGAGCCTATGAAGGCGGGGGTGTTTCTGGCGAGTCGGCGCGCGGGATATGCGCGGAAGTTGGTCGCGGGGGTACACGACACCGACTACTTCGCCAAGCTGCCGAGCGGCCCACGCAAGCCGGGCAAGTTTAAGGCGCTGCCTCACAACGACACGACGACCAAGGGGCTGTGGAGCGCAGCGGCGGAGTTCTCGGAGCTGTTTGGATCAGAGACGGTGATCACCCGGGAGGCGCTCGCGACGGCCGGGTTGCGGGTGGATCGATTGAGCCAGTCGCGGCCGCACTTCCTCGACGAGGCAACTGAAGCCTGGGGTTGGAAGGGGGTGGTTTCGCTCGACGAATTTGCCCCGGTGACTGCGGAGGTTCCCCTTACTCACCTGTTCACTGAGCTCAAATCCACACTGGATTGGGCGCTTGATGGGTCGCTGGATAGCATGACTGGTGAGGGCCGTGTGATGGCGGAGCGGCTTGCCGACGAGCTGAGAGCGTTTGTTTGCGATACCGCGGACGATCGGTCGCAGTCGCTCTCGGACTACTACCGGAAGTTGCTGCCGTTCATGTACGAATACTGCGCGAACGCGCCGGTACCGCTTGATACGACCTCGACGACCGAGCTGCTCAGGTTCAACAACTCAACTTGGAATACGCCCCGGTTCGAGATGCTCGACTTGTTCGTGAATCACGAGACACGGGCGATGGCTCGGGCTTCTTACGATGAGGCGATTCGGGGATCTTCTGGGCTCTATGAGTTGGCGCGGTTCGGCACGGGGGCGATTCCGTTCGATTTAGTGATTCCGGGGTTAGGCCGCGGGACGATTCGGTTGGGGACGAAAGGGGCGGTGATCTCGACTCATGAGCCGCAATTCCTTACGTTGAAGAAGCCGTTGACCGGTGTGAAGGACTTGGCGGAGCTGATCGAGGCGAAGTTTGGGCCGAACTGCGTGATCGTTGGTAAGGCGGTTGCCCTGATCGGGATGCTGGCGCGCGAGTTTGTTTTTGTGTTTCACGAGGGGGCGAGTAGCTATGTGAAGCACAGCCGCAAGCTGCATCAGCTTTTGGCGGCGAACGGGCACGACCTCGCGATGAACCCGATCCTTCGTATTCGGTACGACGCCTGGGCGGCGTTGCGAGTTTGTTGTTCTTGGCTGAAGCTGCCGGAGCCGTTTCATCGGGCGTTTGGCACCGAGGAGCTTTGCGCGCCGAGCTTTGCGGGTCGGTGGAAGGAAGTTGCCAAGGAGCAGGAAGCGGTCTTGGATCGGCTCGGGTCGCTGCGGCGGCCGATAGAGCTGATTCGCCACTTTGACGAGGCGCTTGGGGGCTCTTGGCAGAGCTTGGCGCGGGAGTATGAGGGGCTACATGCCCAGCTGGAGAAACTGAAGAACTCGGTGGAAACGGTGCGGGCCGAGCGGCATGCGATCGTTGCTGAGATGCGGGCGCAACGTGCGGAGCGGCAACTTGCGGAGCGTGCGAAGGGCGAGCACTTCCGGGCTCGTATTTTTGAAAAGACGCCATCCGAGGAGGATCTCGCGGAGCGAGAGCGACTGACCCATGTGGTTGAGGCGATCATTCATCGTCGTACGGAGCTTCAGAAAGAGCTTCACCTGAGCCAGAAGAAGCAGACGGCGTTGGTGCGCGATCCCGAAGTTTTGAAGATCCATGAGCGGCGGCGAGCGATCGAACTCGAGGCTGAGTTGAAGCGGCTGAGGCTAATTCGGCAAGCGATCATCGTGGCGCGAGGGCTCGATAAGGCGAACCACCGACCGAGCGCTTGGTGGTTCCGGCTCGTTTGTCCGGATGGGTTGTGGTTCCGCGAGACGGTGGATAGTGCGCAGTATTATCTGGAGCCGTTGCGTTAGCGAAGATGGCTTATCGACTCCCCTTCTGGAAATTTCAGTCCATCGGCAATGACTTCCCGGTCTTTCACTTGTCGGATGTCGCGGAGATTGTGGCTCTCATCCAGGCTCAGCGGAATGAGGAGCAAGAGCTAAATCGCGTGGGTGAGGCGGCGGTCAATGGGGAGAAGATCCTGGAAAGGCTGGCCATCGTGGCGAGCGATCGGCGGTTCGGGGTCGGGGGCGACGGGATTCTTGTGGTCGGACCCGAGGGCGGAGGCGTTCGGCTTCGAATGTTCAACCCGGACGGCACCGAGGACTTCTGCGGAAACGGACTTCGATGCGCCGCAGTTCACGCCCACAAGATGGGGTGGGTTGGCGAGGAGTTCGCGATCCATCACCTGGGTCAAGAGGTCGCGACAAAGCTTGGGCACAGCTGCGTTTCTACCGTCATCGGGGTTGCGGACTATACGCCGGCGGCGGTCCCGCTTGCCCAGGGAGTGGGGGAAGTATTCCGGAAGGATCTCTTCTGGGGCGGCGGCGACGAGATCAGGGGGAGTGCCCTCACCACCGGGAGTACTCATTCGATCGTTCCCGTAGACACACTTCCGAGCGATGAGGAGTTGGAGCGATTGGGGCCCTTGATCGAGCACTTTGAACTCTTCCCGTCACGAACTAGCGTGATTTGGACCAAGGTGGAGTCACGAGACATGCTCAGGGTTCGCATCTGGGAGCGGGGAGTGGGGGAGACACTTGGGTGCGGTACCGGCAGTTCGGCGGCAGCGGCCGACTACTTACGGTTCGAAGATCGGGGCGGCCGAGTCGAGGTCATCAATCCGGGCGGAACAGTTTTCGTCTCGATGGAGGCGTGGAACACGCCGATCACCGTCGAGGGCGTGGCGGAAGGAGTTTACGAAGGCGAGTTCCTATTCGAGAACTTCTAGATATGCCTCGGCGGCACCGTCCAGGTACCAATTGTAAGTTTTCCCGCGGCCATCGACGCCAATCAGGATCCATCCTTCGGCGGTGTCCTCCTCGCTCAGCACGAACAGTTCGGGGTAGTTCCCTTCCAATCCAGTAAGGCTCCGCACGTGGGCAACGGGGCGTTTGCTCTTGAGCCTGGTGAAGAGGATTTGAGTGGGTGCGCTAAATTCGGCTACGCCCTCTTCGTCGACCACCACCAACGGATTTACGTCGATGCCTTCACCCGGATCGGCTTCAGCCAACTGGCGACGAAAGTCTTCCAGCTCGGGAGGGAGGATGAGGGGAGCATCTGCCTCGTAGTTGCCTCCAAGCTTTCGGTCAACTAAGACGCGATCGGCGGCAGCACCGATGTACCAAGTGAACGAGCGACCGGTTTCGTCGGCTCCAAAGAGGGTGAAGCCGCCTCGGCTACGGATGTGGAGGTCGATGCTGACGGGGAGATTCTGTCGGTGGGTGACGAAGAGAACGGGCTTCCAACCCGATCGGTCGCCCTTTACGACGGTTGCTTTGCCCTCGATTTCCCGGCTATCCGATGGCTCGAACTCTACGTCGGTGTTCTCGGCATACACGATGCCGCCCTCGCCGTTCACGACAACGAGAGGTGAGCATTGCCAAATTAAGACGTTCGAGTCGTCGCCACCGCCAAAGAGCTTTCGAAAGGCCACTGCCTGCGAGATTACTCTTTCCAGTCGGCTACGAATAGGTTGGTCTCATGCGGCGCCTTGCCGTTCCGGTTGGAGGCGAAGATCAGCTTCTTGCCGTCCTTGGTAAACATCGGGAAGCCATCGAACTCCGGGGTGTGGGTGATGCGCTGCAAGTTGGTGCCGTCGAGGTTGACCATGAAGACGTCGAATTCGCGCTTGTTGGGGTCCCCGTAATTCGAGCTGAACACGACGCGCTTGCCATCGGGGTGGAGGAACGGGGCGAAGGAGGCGCAGTTGAGGTGGGTCACCTGGTGCTTGTTCGAACCGTCGGCGTCCATGATCCAGATTTCGAGGCGGGTTGGGCGGATCATGTGCTGTTTCAGCAAGTCTTGGTAGTCCTTGACTTCACCTTCGTTCTGGAATGCGTCGCGCCGGTAGACGATCTTTTTCGAGTCCCAACTGACGAACGGGCCGCCGTCGTATCCGACTTCGTTGGTCAGTCGCTGGATGTTCTTGCCATCTAAGTCGGAGCGGTAGATTTCGAGGTCGCCTTCGAAGTCGCTCGTCCAGGTCATGTACTTGCCGTTGGGGGCGATGGTGGTCTCGGCGACGTAGGCTCCTGGTTTGACGATAACCGGGGTTGGTTTGAGTTTGTCCTGGCGGCCGTCGGCTCGCGTCTTGTACATCGCGTAGTTCGGGTTGATGGCCCAGACATATCCCTTGCTCATGTCGACGGGCGGTTGGGGGCCTGGCTGGGTGGCGTGGGTGCTGCTGAAGTAGATCCACTTGCCGTCGGGCGTGTAGTAGCTGCAGGTGCATCGGCCGATGCCGGTGCTCACCAGGCGCTTCTTCGAGCCGTCGATGTTGGACCGCAGGATCTGCTCGTCGGGATATTCCTTCTGGTTGGTTTGGAAGCTGAACTGCTTGCAACTCGTGTCCCAGTAGGCCTCTGCGTTCTGGCCACCGAAGGTGATCTGCCGGATGTTCTCGAGGTGGCTTTCACCGGAAGCTGCGGTTATGGGGAGCGAATCGGGCGGAGTCTGGGTGGCGGTAAGCAGCAACAGAGCGGCGGTGAGCATACGGTTTGAGTATGAATCGCTGTGCTTTACGGGCGTTTGATGGGGTGACGAATGGTCGTGGTTTTTGATGAATCCGGGAGGAGGAGGGGTTCCGGAGGATGTCTTACGTCTTCTTGTAGTCCGAAGATGCTTCGATGGCGGCAAGCACCTTTTTCACCAACTCGTCATCGCCGCCGGCGGGATCGATGACCGAGAAGGCTTTCGATATCTGCTTCATCTGAAAGACGAGGGGCTCGTGTTGATACCGCACGTGGGTTCGTTGAAGCTCTTCGAGTTGGAGCCAGAGGAACATGCGGAGGGCGTTGGCTAGGAAGCGGTTGTAGGCGGCAGCGTGGGTCGAGTCGGCGGGTTGATAGCGGCGGATGTTTTCGCCCCGCGTGAGGGTGCTGAAATCGAAGGCTAGGTGCTGGGGAGTTGGGGAGGACCAGGCTTCGGGGGCGTAGGCGGCGGTCGCGATCTTTTTGGTGATCATGAAGGCGCAGTGGGCGGGGTACGGGCCGTCTTGGAGGAGGGCTTCGGTGAAGTAGTCGCACTGACTGACTGGCCGCTCGAGGCTGGTGCGCTGCATGCCTTGGTCAAACATGAAGCCGAGCCACATCCACGGGACTCGGATCTGGTTCATTTGCTCTCTGTCGGATGGGCCGCCGGTCTTGGCTTCGACGACGGTTTCGGGGAACCCGAAGGCGTCGATGCGAAGGTCTCGGTAGGCACGGGCGAGGGCGCCTAGGTCCCAGAACGGGTTGGGCGTCAGCCGTCCCTCTCCCCCCGAGAGCGGTTCGGGTCCTCGGCTTCCGAGACTGGGTTTGCCGAGGAGGCGCATGCGGAGGTCGTGTTGAAACCAAAGGAGGGATCTTGCTTTCGCGAGGGCGACTTGGTCGCTTGGATTGAAGAAGCGCGGCGACTCGGCGACGAGCAGCTTGTCCAAGGCCTTTAAGTTTTCGTCAGTCGGGGAGGCGAGATAGCGGTCTTGGGCGGCGATGTAGGCGGGGTTTTGCCGGGTGATCGCGACGTCGGGAATCCAGTGGGCGATCGTGGCGTGGTCGACACCGTGAACGTGATCCTCACTTAGTAGATTCATTCGAATTCCGATGCGGATTTCGAACGGGTTGGCCATGATGACTTCGTCGCGGGCGGCCTTGGCATCGTCTAGGCTCGAGATTCTTCCGGTGGCTAGCTTGGGGAGGACGGTAGCTAGAGAGAGAGAGAATGCCTTATCCCTATCTTGGGCGGTGGCTCCGGAAAGGGGCGCGCCTCCGGGCTGAAAGGGGCGGTCTTGCATTGGGTCGAGCCGCTTTTGGGTGCCGAGGTTTTTTCTAAGGGAACCTAGGTAGGCGACCATCGCATCGGCCTTTTCTGCGCCAAGGTGCGGCAAGGATCGGCGGCGGAGATCGGCGTCGGAGAAATTATAAGCGGCGAGTTCGATGCCGTCGGGGCTGTGGCAAGAGGAGCAGGCTTGCCCGCGGGCATCAGGCGTGCGCCAGAGTGCCAATCCCTCGGGAGCTTTTGAGGAGACAAGGGCGGCAAGCGCAAGCAAGGCAACCATCACCGCTATTCTACGCCCCGGCACTGAAAATGCCGTTTAGGAGTAAAAACATAGAATATGAGTCTTCTTCCATTCGTTGCCCTCACCGTAATGCACCGCCAAGGCGAGTACGCCCAAGCTTGGAAGCAGATTTCGAGTGCCATTTCGACGCGCTACTATGCGCGCGAGTCTCGCCACGACGAGATGGTGCGCCTATTGGCCAAGTACAAGCCGAAGGCGGAAGGGGCTAAGGACGACGTCGAGTTCTCGGGCGCGGTGAACGGAATGATCGAGGAGTTCAAGGATTCTCACTTCGGGCTTTTCACTAAGAGCGATCAGGGCTACTACGTGATGGATGGGCTCGTTCGGCAGGGGAACGCGGAGGAGATGCCGATGTTTGGCGCGTACTTCGGCGCCAAGCTGGCCGACGGCTATACGGTCAAGATGGTCCTGAACAAGACGGAGGCGGAGGCTTCGGACATCCGCAAGGGCGACGTGATCATGAAGATCAACAACCAGCCCTTCACTCCGGTCGATTCGATGAAGGACAAGGTCGGTGAGACCGTCGACCTCACGGTGCGCCGTGGCACCAATGAGATGCACAAGAAGGTGAAGATCTCCAAAGATTCGGCGATGGACATGTTCCTCACAGCCAGTCGGGACAGCGCGCGAGTCATCGACTACAAAGGGAAGAAGATCGGCTACTTCCACCTCTGGACCCAAGGGAACGAAAGCTTTAAGAATGCGCTTGCAGGAGCGGTAAGCGGGGAGCTGAAGGATACGGATGCGTTCATTCTCGACATCAGAGACGGATTCGGCGGTCGTCCCGAGGGTTACATGGACCCGTTCTACCGACCTGACGTGAGCCTTGAGTGGAAGACGTCGCCAAAGACGGGATTCACCCAGAAATTTGGATACGGCAAGCCGATGGTCTTGCTCATCAACGGCGGCTCGCGCAGCGCGAAAGAAGTATTGAGCTACATCGTGAAGAAGAGCAAGCGGGCGACGTTGATCGGGTCGACCACGGCGGGGAACGTGCTTGGCACGTCTCCGATGGCGGTTGCGGGTCGTTACTACTTGGAGATTCCGATGGTTGACGTGGTGACCGACGGGGTTCGGCTTGAGGGCAAGGGAGTGGCGCCCGACATTGCGATTCCCGCTGAGTTCGATGAGGCGGGTAAGGACATGTATCTAGAGGCGGCGTTGAAACGGCTCGTGGGGATGTCGACCAAGGCGTAGCCGGGGCCCACCTGGGCTGGCGGGAGTTTCTTGCTGTCCGTCACTGCGGGGATCAGGATTGCAAGGACGAGACCGGCGATCGCCACTCCCGTGAGGAAGAGTGTGAATACACTGAAACAGAGCGATTTGAGTATAGCGGCCAGCCAACTGGCCGAGAAGGTTCGCCTGGTGGCAGGGATCATGTAGACAAGGCTGACCACGAAAAACAGCCTTAGGAAGTTGATCGGGATGTGAAGCGCGGCGAGGAGGCTTACGCCCAAGAACAGGGCGCTCCAAGCGTGCAACACAAACACCAAGTGAAAGAGAATCGTTCGCTTGGCACCCCGGAAGAGGAGCGCCATGACCAGTGCGGTAAGCGGAACGATGAGAATGTAGATGACGGCAAGGTGGTCGAAGAATAGTGACCAGGCGACCGAAGCAGCATGGGTGAGCAGCTCCTGAGCCTTTGGTGATGTCGAGTTGATCTGGACGTTCTTTCCCTTTTCGATCATCGCCCGGACGTACGAAAGGTTTGCCACCAGGAAGAACAAGGCCGAGCAGGTTAGGTACAGCTTGATGGGAGTGACGTAGCGAATACGCCGCCCCTCGAAGAACTCAAGCGTGAGCTGGCCAGGCTTGCTGAGGAGCAGCTTGACGGTGGCGAAGATTTTGCCGTCAACCTTGACGATCTCTTCCCATGCGTCGGCGAAAACCTGGTGGACGCTGGGTTCGGTGGCGAGGTGCTCTTGTCCGCATCGGGCGCAAAAGGGGCCGGTTAGCTGGGTCCCACAGTTTGCGCAAGCTTCCATCCCGCGAGATTCTACACGCGTTGTCTCGGCGGTGCCAGGTTGCAAAGTGCTCAAATCGGCCACTCCTCTGCGAGGATGCTATAGATTGCCACGTCCCTCATGCCCTTCGCCGGGGAGTACATAAAGTTTCGGAAGATCGCCTCGAACTTGGCTCCGATCTTTTCGAGGGCGCGGCGCGATCGCAGATTGTCGGCGGACGCCCGGAATTCGACGCGTTGGCAACCCATTGTGTTAAAGGCGTGGTCGAGCATTAAGTGCTTGATCTCGCGGTTGATGCCTGATCCGTGCCATTTGAGACCGATGAGTGTGAAGCCGATCTCGAGGCGATTGTGCTGAGGCTCGATGTGGTTGAAGCGGGTGGTGCCGACGATTTCGCCGGTTTCAATGAGGGTGATCGCGTATGGGATGGCGGTTCCGGCTTCGCCATCTTTGATGGCTTGAGTCAGGTAGTCGACCAGCTCTTCTCGGGTCTCGACCGACCGGACGGTGTAGCGCCAAAGCTCGGGATCGAGGGCGACATCGCACAGCTCAGGCAAGTGCGCCCACACGAGGGGGACGAGGCGGACACGCTGTCCGGTGAGTTCCACATTGGAAGTACGTGAGGGAAGCTGGAAATGGAGCTTTCCTTTCGGGTGTCTGAAGGATCTCCTAACCTTGCCGCACCCTTCACGATTGAAGCGCCCAACAATGCGTCCCCCGGAGCCCGCTCCGCGGGCGTGACAAAGCGCGGTCAGGCCCGCGCAGTCCCACATGGCTTGTCGGATTGAAGATTGCCGGAGCGGAGGTTTGTCGGTGGGCGAGACCCTCCCACGGTTCCCCCTTCGGAAAGGGGAACCATCTCCGGAGGTTTAGGCCAGGCGCACGGGCAGGATTCTTAATCGCCGATGGGGGTCTTCTCCGACGCTTTCGCTGGCCAGACGCCTCGCTTCTATCATTTGGTGTTGAACCTTTCTCACCGTCGCCGGCTGAGGCGAAAGTTCGAAGGGCTTGCCGGATTGGAGGACGGACTCCACGCCGGAAGACACCTCTTCGATGGCTTTGTCTTCCATGGGCGGAAGGGGGCCGGTGCTTCCGCCTTGACGCAGAATGTCATCCAGAGCAGCTGCGATCTGGCTGAAGGTGTTCGACTTTACGACCACCGTGTTTACCGGGCGACCGGCGATCTCGCGCAGCTTTTTGGGCTTCGCTTGATAGGTGCTTCGGATGGCCATGATGGCGTCCGCTTGGTGGACGTCGTTGGTTACGTACGCCGGCGCCCTCTTTTCGCGGATCGCCCTCTCGAGGCGGGTCCGAGCGATACCGTAGGGAAAGATACGGATGAACGGGCCCGTTTCATCTCTCACCTCCTTTTCGCCGGGGCGCGGCTCTTGCACGACGGCAGGAGCGCGCTCGGGCTTTTGAGTTCGCGCAAGGGCAGGGAAGCGTTGGTTGAAGCCGGGCTCGTTGATCTCGGCGGTCTGTTCGGTTTGCACGACCTCGACTGCACCGGCTCCGGTTCGGACCCGGATCTCGGGTCGCGGAGGGACGCCGCGGAGGATCATGTCGACCGTTTTCTGCACGTTGTGGTGCACGGCCAGACGATCGTAGTCGAGGAGCTCCACTACGACATCGAAGGTCGGGGGGGCTTTGCGCTCGAGGACGGTCTTTTGGGTACCTCGTCGTTGGGCTTCGGCATCGGAGAGGGTGACCGCTTGAATCCCGCCGATGAGGTCGGCGAGAGTCGGGTTCAACATCAGGTTTTCGAGGGTTTGGCCGTGGGCGGTGCCCACGAGCTGGACGCCCCGCTCCGCGATGGTGCGGGCGGCTTGGGCCTCTGCCTCGGTGCCGATCTCATCGATGACGATGACCTCGGGCATGTGGTTTTCCACTGCCTCGATCATCACATTGTGTTGCTCGACGGCGGCCTTTACCTGCATGCGTCGGGCGAAGCCGATGCCGGGGTGGGGCACGTCTCCGTCGCCGGCGATTTCGTTTGAAGTGTCGACAATGACGACGCGCTTTTGGACCTCGTCGGCAAGGACGCGGGCGACTTCGCGCAGCTTCGTCGTCTTACCTACGCCCGGGCGACCGAGCAGGAGGATCGACTGGCCGGAGCGCACGATGTCGTCGATGATGTCGATGGTGCCTTCGAGCGCGCGGCCCACTCGGCAGGTAAGACCGATGATCTTTTCATGCCGGTTGCGGATGGCCGAGATGCGGTGAAGGGTTCGCTCGATGCCCGCGCGGTTGTCGGTACCAAATTCGCCAAGGGACTTGGCAACGGACTCAATGTCGCGCTCGGACACGACGATATCAGGGTACCGATCGACGCGATCGGGATACCGGGCTTCGGCCGGTCGGCCGTAGTCGAGAACGACTTCAACAAGCGAATCAAGGCCTTCTGCACGTTCCAGCCGCTCGCGAACGATGCTGGGCAAGACGTCGAGAAATTGGGTGAGACCGTCTGTATTAAGAGACATGTATTCTGTTTTTTAGAGGCCTTGCGACAAGGCCCCCCATCACTATATGACGTGTTTTCGGGCGGCGTATGTTAGGATTTGCGATTTACTGTGATCGCATTTCTACAAGCGCAAGTTTTGTGGTCTTGGTCTCTCCGTGGGACCAGTATTTGACCGTTACTTCATCGCCCGGCTTTTTGCTGAGAAGCACCCGATTCCAGTCGAGATTCGTGTCTACCGTCTTATCATCGATCGCAAGGATGATATCGAGCGGCTTAATCCCGGCCTGGCTGGCGGCGCCGCTAGATCGTGACACAATCAAACCGGCACTCGGGACGTTTTGCGATTCAGTCTGCTGGGCCACGTACTGCTGGACCTCGGGATCTTTGAGAGCGTTGTCGGCATCTCTCGGGAAGGTGACGGGGATGCCGGCGTAGCGGGCATAACCGTACTTGAGGATCTCGCCGACAACCGTCTTGACTCGGTCGACGGGGATGGCGAAGCCAATTCCCACGCTCTGGCCGGTGCTGCTGGCGATGGCCGAATTGATACCGATGAGGTGGCCCTGAGCGTCGCAGAGGGCGCCGCCCGAGTTGCCCGGGTTGATCGCGGCGTCGGTTTGGATGGCGTTCACGAGTCCGCCGTTTCCTACGGGGAGGTCTCGCTTGAGCGAGCTGACCACGCCGACGCTGACCGTGTTATCGAATCCTAGCGGGTTGCCGACGGCGAGGACCCATTCGCCTACATCGACTTGGATGTTGTCGGCGAGCTCGATTGGCTGGAGGTTTTCGGCTTCGATCTTGAGGACGGCGAGGTCGGAAATCGGGTCGGTGCCGATGACCTTGGCGGTGAAGGATCGCTTGTCGGGCAGGCGAACTTTTACTTCGACGGCTCCTTGGACGACGTGATTGTTCGTCACGATGATGCCCTTGTCGCTGATGATGACGCCCGAGCCGGTGCCCGTCTCGGCGACGGTTCCTTCGTCATCAAAGAAGCTGCGCGAGACGCGCTGGTAGCGATCGACGCTGACGACGGATGGCATCACCTTCTTGGCGGCGACCCGAAAGTCGGTCGGGCTCGCGATGTCGTTTGTGTTGGCGACGGTGTGGAACAGGTTGGCCGCATAGGGGGCGTTTGCGGTGAGGGCCGGTTCGGTTGTTCGGTGGGTTAGTCGGTCCACCTGGAGGGCGCCGAGAACGCCGACGAAACATGCTGCGAGGGTGACGATTGCTTGAGACTTTCTCATTTTGCTTCCTGTCTATGTATACGATTTCAAGGTGGGTGGTCGTGCCAGGGTCCTATCGGGCCGTACGCAATGGCTCTCGTTCGGATGGTTTCTGGTCGCGCTAGGCTTGAAGCGAGAGTCTTTCGGTGTGGTAGGGGGTTCTTCAGTCGCTAGGGCTCCATCAGAGTGACATTCAAACACCTTAGGGATTCCAACCACGGTGATCTCCTAACCCTGCTGCACCCTTCACGATTAGAGCGCCTCAACCTCATCGGAGTTCGTGGATGACTGGAACCATCTCCGGAGGTCGGGTAACTTCCCGACAACATGAGCCAAGGCCCACTCTCCAATCTCGCTACGATCGTCGACGCTCGCAGCAAGCGCATTTCGAGTTACGACCGGAGCGGTGGCAACGGAGACAATATCCAGATTCCGAAGGGCCAGACGGTGGCGATTGCGGAGATTGAAGGCGCGGGCATTGTGAAGCATATTTGGATCACGATCTCAAGCAAGGACGAGGCGATTCGGCGGAATTTGGTGTTGCGGGTGTATTGGGATGGGCAGGCGCATCCTTCGGTGGAGACTCCTCTAGGCGAGTTCTTTGGGCAGGGATGGGGGTTGAAGTACAACTTCATCTCTCTGCCTTTGGCGGCGGCGCCGCGTGAGGGGAATTCGCTGATCTCTTACTTCCCGATGCCTTTCGGGAACGGGGCGCGATTCACGATTGAGAACCAGAGCGAGGAGGACGTGGATGCGTTCTACTACTACCTCGACTATGAAGAGCACGACTCGATTCCCGACGATCAGGGACGATTCCACGCTTGGTATCACCGAGAGCTGACGAAGCCGGAGAGCGACACGGGGGATGTGGAGAACGAGTGGACGATCTTCGCGGACTTCGCGAGCAACCCCTCAGACAAGCTCAACTATCTCTTCTGTGAGCCGGAGGGGAAGGGGCACTTCGTGGGGGTCAATTACTACATCAACTGCCCGACTCCGGTTTGGTACGGAGAGGGCGATGACATGTTCCTCGTCGATGGCGAGCCTTGGCCCGGCAGCGCCCACGGCACTGGCACCGAAGACTACTTCAACCAAAGCTGGTGCCCCGACGAACACTACCTCCACCCCTACTTCGGCACCGCCCGCGCGCCCGGCCGCCTAAACGATTCGCCTCGATTCGGATGGTTGGGCCGAACCCATGTCTATCGCTTCCATTTGGAAGACCCGATCCGGTTCAAGAAGTCGCTCCGAGCGAGCATCGAACACGGTCACGCGAACTGTCTGACATTGGATTTGGCAAGCGTCGCGTATTGGTATCAGACCCTTCCATCGAAGCCATTTCCGCCCTTGCCATCGGCTGCAGAGAGGGAAGGTATGCCCGAAGTTTCGGCGGTGGATGTTCATCGGCAGCGGGATGTCTGGCGGAAGTCGAAGGGCGGCGGGGATGTGTGGGGCAACGAGAAGTAGGGATCGAGCGGGCACGTCAACTTCGGAAGGAGATGACGGTCTTGGAGAAAGCCTTCTGGCTCCGACTTAAGGGCAAGGAAGTTGGCTTCCGCTTCCGCCGGCAACACCCTTTTCCGCCCTACGTTCTGGATTTCTTCTGTCCCGAGGTTCGGATCTGTGTTGAGATCGACGGGCAGCATCACGCGGAGAGGGTTGAGAAGGATCGGTTTCGCGACGCTTGGTTGGCTGAGCGGGCGATCAAGACGCTTCGGTTCTCTAGTCAGGACGTTTATGACGACTTGGATGCGGTCTTGGCCGCGGTGCTGACGGAATGTTGGATTCGCAGGAGGGACTTCGGAGACCCGTCTCGCAGTCTTTGAAGTTTCTTACTGTCCGACAAAGTTGTGGGACCAGATGGTTCCCCGAGAAGGGGAACCGAAGGGGAGGGGTGCGGAAGACTCCCGATTACCTTGAATCTGTCTTCGAAGGATCATTGCCAGTGCGACAGGAGTCGGCACCCCTCCCCCTCGGTTCCCCTTCTCGGGGAACCATCTGGTTCCACAACTTTGGCGGCCTACTCTTGCGTGAGAGGTTTCCGGGCGTGGATGTGGAGGTGCAGCAGGAGATCGATGGGCGGGGCGGCTTGCTGCCGGTGGGGCGGGCGATTGTTGTTGAGACGGGGGACTTTGAGGTGCCTTATTTGGTTTGTGCGCCGACGATGGTGGTGCCGATGGACATCGTCTCGGACGAACCAGGTTTATCTGGCGATGAAGGGTTTGCTAGCGGCGGTTCAGGACTTCAATTTGGAGAATGGCGGGGCCATTCAATCGGTGGCGATTCCTGAGTTGGGGACGGGGGTCGGTCGGATGTCGCCGAGCGCGGCGGCCCAACAGATGGCTGCTGCCTACAATCAATTTGCCTAGGGCGAACTTTCGGGCCGAGGTTCCGTCTGCCATCGTGTGCCAAGATTTAATTTTGTGTATTCACGGGAAGAAGCTCTCGAACTGAGCGCCGCAGTGCCAATTGAATTCTCGATCCAGCGAATGGACGCAGCTATGACTAAGGAGCTTCAGGACAGTCTAGTGGTGGCTGGCAACGCTCCGTGGTTCGAAGACAACTGGGGCGGTGTCGAGACGTTTGTGGAAAGGGGGTTTGGGTTCGTGGCAGTCGGGCCGGAGGGAATCGCTAGCAACTGTCGTGCTTGTCCGATAGTCGACAGCGTGGTCCCAATGCAAGTCTCGACGAGGGCCTACGCGAGGGGGCAAGGACTGGCAACGGCCGCTTGCGACGCCTTTATCAAGCACTGCCTGTCACTTGGATTGACGCCGGAGTACAGTTGCTTGGCGGACAATCTGCCCTCGATCGCGTTGGCGCGGAAGTTAGGGTTCGTTCTCTTGCCGGAAAGTTAATTTGGGACTGCGTGAAGCTTTCGCGTTTGCCTGCACTAACCCGTAGTGCTTTGAACCTGGCTCGAGGGCTACACATGCAGGCGATGGGCGTCTGGATCAGTTGACGGGATGGAACTGAGTAGCCTTTGAGTGTACGCCTCCTTCGGCGTGTCAAAGATATCTTCGATCGTCCCTCGCTCGACGATCTCGCCTTGGCTCATCACGCAAACGAAGTCCGCCATGTATTCCACCACCGCTAGGTTGTGCGTGATGAACAGATACGACAATCCACGGTCCCGCTGCAACCGTCGCAGCAGGTTCAGCACTTGACTCTGCACCGAGACGTCCAGCGCCGACGTCGGCTCGTCCAAGACAATAAACTTCGGTTCGACCGAAAGCGCCCTTGCGATAGCGACGCGCTGGCGCTGCCCGCCCGAAAACTCGTGGGGGTAGCGATTCAACACCTCGGCCTCCATCCCGACATCAGCGAGAAGAGCTTCCGCGCGTGTTTCTCGCTCGGCGGCGTTGGCGCCCAGTTTGTGAATGATCATGCCCTCGGTGAGCGCTTCGCGAACGGTCATGCGCCCGTTGAGGCTGCCGTAGGGGTCTTGGAAGACGACTTGGATTTTGCGGCGGAGGGCGAGGCGTTGGGCCCCGTTTAGCTTCACGACGCTCTCGCCTTCGAAATGGACTTCGCCGGAAGTGGGGGCGAGGAGGCCGAGGGCCATGAGGCCGACGGTGGACTTGCCCGAGCCGCTTTCGCCCACGAGGGCGACGGTCTGTCCATTACGGACATCGAACGTGACGTCGCCGACCGCGACTTTCTCGTCGGACTTTCGGAGTAGTCCGGCGCGGCGGCCGAAAACCTTGTGCAGGTGACTGATCTGGAGGATCGGGGCTTCGGTCATCGGGTCGCCCTCGCCTGGTGAACCGCTTCCAGTCGGATGCATCGGGCCAATGAGCCATTAGCCGCAGTGACCATCGGCGGCAACGCGACAGTGCATTCGGGGGTGCTGTATTGGCAGCGGTTCGCGTACCGACAGCCTTTTGGCCAGTTGGTCGCGCTTGGGACGGTGCCTTCGATGACGGCGAGGTCCTTGCCGCGATGTTGCCGCGCGGGCAGACTCTCAAGAAGGTCGATCGTGTACGGATGCTGAGGATCCCGGAAGAGTTTGTGGACCTCGGCGTCCTCGACGATCTGGCCCGCGTACATTACCGAGACATCGTCGGCCATCTCAGCGACGACACCGAGGTCGTGGGTGATGAGCAGGATCGCCATTCCCATCTCCTCTTGAATCTCTCGCATCAGCGAGAGGATTTGAGCCTGGACAGTGACGTCGAGGGCGGTGGTTGGCTCGTCGGCGATGAGAATCTTGGGCCGGTTAGCGAGGGCGATCGCGATCATCACGCGCTGGCGCATGCCGCCCGAGAGTTGGTGGGGATACTGTCGGAGCACCATATCGGGCTGGCCGATTCCAACTCGCTCAAGGAGTTCCAAAGCTCGCTTCTTGCCGTCGGACCAGGTGCCGCCGTGGGCGACGATCGACTCAGCGACCTGGTTTCCTATCGTGAAGACGGGGTTGAGGCTCGTCATCGGCTCTTGGAAGATCATCGCGAGGGCGCGGCCGCGATAGTCTCGCATCTGGTTCCAGGTGAGGTCAAGCAGGTCTTTGCCTTCCAGGAGGATCTTGCCGCTGTCCACGAATCCGGCGGGCTCGGGAAGGAGCTGCATGATGGACAGGGCAGTGATCGACTTGCCGGAGCCGGATTCGCCTACGATGGCGCGCGTTTTGCCTGGGGTGAGGTCGAAGCTGACGCAGTCGACGGCCCAGGCTCGTCCTCGGGGGGTCTCGAGGTAGGTGCGCAAGTTGTGGACTTCGAGAATCGGGGTCATTCGGTTCTCAACCTCGGGTCGATGGCGTCTCGCAGGGCGTCGGCAAGGATGTTGAGACTGAGCACCAGCACCAGCAACGCAGTGGTAGCGAAGACGAGATTCCACCACATGATGGGATCACGGGTCAGCTCGTCTCGGCTGCTATCGATCATGTTGCCCCAGCTTCCCGCCTCCGGCCCCATCCCCACCCCGATGTAGCTGAGGATGGTCTCGTAGAGGGCAAGCGAAGAAAAGAGCAAGGTGACCGCGATAATGACACTGGGAAGCAGGTTAGGGAGGATGTGCTTGGTGAGGATGCGCGCATCGCTGACACCGAGCGCCTTGGCGGCACGAACATATTCTCGGTCTCGGTGTTTGAGGGTTTCTCCGCGCACCAGGCGGCAAAGGCCGATCCAGGATGAGATGCCCAGGGCGAAGCAGATTGAGAAGAGGCCGCGGCCGAGCATCATGACGGTCGCGATGATGAGCAGGATGTCGGGGACGGAGCCGAAGACGGTGAAGAGGAACGTGACTGCGTCATCGACAAACTTGCCGAAGTAGCCCGCGATCAGGCCCAAGAAGAGGGCGACGGGGACAGCAATGGCACACGAGAGGCCGCCGATCATGAACGAGGTCCGCATGCCTTTGAGCACTCGATATAGCACGTCTTCGCCGACGCTGTCGGTGCCGAGGATGTGCTTTGCTCCCAGCTTGTGCTCGACCGCTTCGCCACTAGTGACGCTTGCTAACGGAGCCGAATAGGAGTTTTCGAAGGGCTTTTGAAAGAGCGCGTCCATCGCGCTGCGCGGCTCCGCGGACTTGGTCGCTTGCCAGCTCACGCTGTCGAGAAACACGAGTCCGAGGTAGAGGACGATGACGGCAATCGCCCCGATCGCCAATTTGTTCTTGCGCAGGCGCCGGTAAGCTTCCGCCCACAGGACTTCACGCCGACTCCTGTTCAGCACCCAAATGAACAGAGCGACGACGATGATGGGAGGCAGATTCGCCTGGATGTTCTGCCAGATCATTGCAGCCTCACCCGCGGGTCAAGGGCTGCATAGAGGACGTCGGTGAGGATCAGGCCAAAGATGTAGAGGAGGGTTCCCAGGTAGACCATCGCGCGGACCACGGCAAAGTCTTGGGCCGAGATCGCGTTGACGAGGTAGCTGCCCAGACCGGGGATGCCGAAGAAGGACTCCAAAACGAGGTTGCCGAGGATGAGGGTCGGGATCGCGGAGACGGTGGTGGTGACCACGGGGATCATCGCGTTCTTCAGAACGTGCTTGAAGAGCACCGCGTTCTCGGCGACGCCTTTCGCTCGGGCGGTTCGCACATAGTCTTGACCGGTCTCGTCCAGCAGGAAGGTTCGGTAGAGGCGTACGTAGTAACCGGCACCGCTAACTAGGCCCACCAAGACTGGAAGCACCATGAAGCGCAAGCCCCAAATGCCGGGTTCGTAGCCAGCAATGGGCCCGTACTTCAGGATCTTGCCAAACAGGAATTGGAGGCCGACCACATAGACCACGATCGGGATGCTCATGAAGACCACAGCGAGTGCCATGGTGACCGAGTCGATGTAGGACCCACGCAAGTAAGCGGCGACTACGGCGAGGAATAGGCCGAAACCGAGGGTGACCAGGAACGAGAGCGAAGCGAGCTCGAATGAGGGGAGAGCGCCCTCGTGAATGCGATCCCAGATCACTTCTTTCGTCTTGTCAGACTTGCCGAAATTCATGCGGAGCAAGCTGTCCATGTGCCTCTTGAACTGCTCGACGGGGGGCTTGTCGTAGCCGTGCTCCTTGATCCAGGTTGTGATTTGCTCCTGGGTGGGGGTCTTGGCGGAGAGGTTTCGGCGGGCTACCGTTTCTGGGGAGAAGATGCCGAAGAAGAGGAGAAAGGTGAGCAGCGACACCCCGATGAGGGTGGGGATCATGTACAGCAGGCGGCGGATGATGTAGCGGATCAATCCTTTTCGCCTCCAGCGGGCTTTCTCACGGTGCGGCCACGCCGACGTTGCACGGTCTGGAACGCAGGGATCGCGCCGACAACAACGATGACGAGAGTGGCAATCAGGAGACCGTATGACGGCGCATTCCATTCGTTTTGAAGGGCTTGGCGGCGCTTGCTGTCAACTGCTCGGTACTCGAGCACGTCGTTGAGAATCGGGTTGGCAAACTTGTTCTTCACCCAGGGCTGAAAGACGGTTGGGAATTGATTCTCAGAGAGGTAGATGATGGGGCAATCCTCGACGGAGAGGTCGCGCATCTTCTTGACGATCTCATTTCGCTGGGGCCCGTCATCCATCGCCTGCATTTGCAGGAACAGCTTGTCGTAGGCGGGATTGTTGTAAACCGTGTTATTCGGTCCAGGCGAGACGTTCTGACTGAACATCAGCATGCAGAAGTTCTCAGCGTCCGGATAGTCGGCCACCCAACCCCAGTAGAAGAATTGAATCTTTTTGTGATTGGTCTTGTCGACGAAGGTGGGATAGGTGGTGTCCCGAGTGACGACCTGAATGCCGAGCGCCGAAATCTGTTTTGTCATCAGCCGAGAACGAGCTCGGTCGATGGGCGATTCGACGTAAGTGTCGAAGTTCAGGACGAGACGTTCGCCCGTCTTCTTGCTCACTCCGTTCGGGTAGCCGGCCTCAGTGAGGAGCTCTTTGGCCTTCTTCAGCGAGGGATCGTACTGGCGATAGGGGTTCTGATAGCCTTTGTCGTATCCGGCAAGTCCGGGCGGGATAATGAATTCACTCGGGTTGCCCATGCCGTGGTAGACGGTCTCGATATAGGCCTTGGAATCGATGGAAAGGGCGATCGCTTGGCGGAGCTGCTTCTTCTCCAGCTTGTATCCGCCGAAAACATTGTCTTCCATGTTGAAGCCGCAATAGTCGATCGACGGGTATGCGCCGTATTGGATGGTGATCCCGCGCTTGGTCATGTCCGAGCCAGGTTTGGTGGCGGGAAGCATGAAGTGCGAGTTGGTGGTGCCAACGCTCGTGGTGTCCAGATATCCCTGGTTAAAGAGGCTGTACGAGGTGACCGGCTCGACGATGATTTTGACGACGATTCGGTGTCGGCTCAGCTTCTTTCCGGCGTCTTGCCGAGCCTCCTCGGGAACGCCAGGTCCCCAAGTGCCGGGGTAGGTAGCCATCGTGCAGTTCTCGTTGGGTACGAGAACGATTTTGTCTCGGGGCGAATATTCTTGCAGTTTGTAAGGGCCGCAGCCAACTGGGTGGAAGAGCTTAAATCCGTCGCCGTACTTCTCGACCGCCTCTCGGGGGACCGGGGTCGTGAAGTGCATCGCCATGATGTACTTGAGCTGGGGATACTTCTGGTTGCACAGGATTGAGAACTTATACGGGTTCTCGGGATAGGTTTTGAATCCTTCGAACGGCTGGTCATAGTTGGCGTTGCCGTTCTTCTCAAAGCCTTTCCGATACTCCTTCCAGCCCAGAACCTTGTCCGAGAGGTTGCCTTCGAGCGGGAATTCGACCTTGGGGTTGTCGTCCCGCTTGAAGCTGTACTCCATGTCCTTCGCGGTAACCGGACGTCCCTTGCCAACGGGGAAGCAGGGGTCGTCTTGGAACATCAAATCGTGCCGAAGCTCGAAGTCCCACCGTTCGCCTTCGAAGGGGATATCGCCTTTGTCGGTGTGAGTGACGCCCTTAAATGGCACTCGTACCGGTTCGGTGAGCCCGATGTTCGGTTCCACACTCCAAGGGGCTGCCTTCAGGTAGTTGAAGTGCAGATACGAGGGGTAAATAAGGTCAGATATGACTCCGTCGGTTGCGGTGTAGCTGACGTTGGGATCGAGATTTGTGAGGTCGGCGGCGAGGGCACCGTACCAAGTGCCGTCTTCGTTCCATTCAGGCGGGTTGGGGTTATTGGAACAGCCGACCAGACCGAGCCCAAGGGTGACTATGAAGAGGATGCGGGGCCTGAGCGATCCGGTTCGGTTCATGGTGGCGGCGACTTCACTTTAGGCTAAGAAAAGCCAGATGTCAAGGCTGTACGCTGGTTCGGAGTTCCGTTATCACCCGAGAGACGACGTTTTTTCGTGGGCCTTTATCCTCGACGCGCCCATCGACCGTGTCATTCTCTTCTCCCCAAGGATCTGTCAAATGAAGATGTTCGATGTTGTGGAGTTTGTGAAGGACGTTCGCCGAGAGAAGGTGAAGACCGGATGGAAGGGCGTGATTATGGAATTCACGATGTTCAACGGCCTTTGGGTCTGGGTCGAATTGGACGAACGGTATTGCGGCGACGGGGACCCGGTGGTTCGGGTCAAGCACACGTCGTTCAAGGTCATCGAATAGTATGTTGAGGCTCCTGACGACTTGGAGGTCGCAGGATGAAATGCGCACTCATTCAAGTCGACCCGGCTACCCGTGTGCCTGCGAACATCAACTTGTTCGCCGCATACCAGGGGTTGTCCGAACGCGGCATCGAGTGCCGCTTTTTTGCTCCGGACGAACTTGTATCGGCTCTCGCTGGTGTTGTTGGTGAACCCATTGTTTGCGGGGTTATACCGGTGGTCAAGGCTGCCCTTGGTTTGCTGGGAAAGACGCCCCCTTCGCCACTTGACTATCCGCTAAGCCTGCGTTCTTTCCTTCGTCGACGGGTGTGGGCGACTACCCTCGATGTGGTGCGAGGGGATCTTGGGTCCCCGGTGTTTACGTAGTTGGTTAAGTCGCGCCCCCACGGTTCTCCCGGGAGGGGAACCATCTCCGGAGTTAAGGTCTTCGCGTGAGGACGTCGCTCAAGATTCGGTGGAACTGGTGCACGTTGGGCTCTCGCTTGACTGAGAAGCGGCCACGGTCGTAGAACCTCGATCGCACCCCCTTTTGCACCGCCTCAACAATCGCTTCGTCTTCTCGCTCGACTCGGTCGAGCCCAGCACCGGCTCCTCGGTCTAGTTTGGATTCGTTCCAGACGTAGGGGATGAAGGTGACTTTGGTGAGGGAGGGGCCGAGGGGTTTGACGACGTTGATCGAAACGCCCCACGGATAGAAGTTGAACATCGTGTTCGGGAAGAGCCAGTAGTAGTAGGCGCTGATCTGCTGGCCGAAATCGGGGCTGGATTCGGGGAGGTCGAAGACGTCTTCACCGCCTTTGGCGACGGCTAGTTGGAGGTTGGACCACGGGTGCTGTTCGGTCGTGTAATCCTCGTAACTAATCGCATCGTTGAGAGAAGCGTGGACGAACGGGATGTGGAAGCCCTCGAGGTAGTTATCGATGTACAGCGCCCAATTCGCCTCGACCATGTAGTCGCGGCCACGGGAAGGGTCGGGGCGGAATTCG
The DNA here is from genome assembly GCA_038321975.1 of Fimbriimonadales bacterium. GTDB lineage: Bacteria > Armatimonadota > Fimbriimonadia > Fimbriimonadales > Fimbriimonadaceae > Fimbriimonas. Next base: position 55,899 of record JBBQFM010000005.1, read on the forward strand.
TTGAGCGGGAGCCAGCCCAGGCGCTCGACCATCGGCCCGATGAGGTCTTGAAGTTCGACTTCGGGGTGGATACTGGCGAAGCAAAACGGTCCCCATTGGCCAAAGGGCGGTTTCGGGAGATTGTCTTTCTCGGAGGGGAAGTCGCAAACGCCTTCAAACTCGGGCATCTGTTGGAAGCAGCCATCAAGACCGAAGCGGCGTCCGTGGTAGCGGCATCGGAGGAAGCGCTCGTTGCCCGAGCCCTCGACGACTTTCATTCCTCGGTGGGTGCAGACGTTGCTGAGGAGGTGGACCTCGTCGCTGGTGTCCCGAGTGAGCACCATCGGCTCGTCGAGAAAGCCCTCGAGCATCGTGAATGGATAGACCGCACCGGGGACTTTTACGACGTCGAGATCGCTGACAAACTGCCAGCTCTTCGCGAAGATCTCTTCGCGGCAACGCTCGAAGACGGCGGGGTCTTTGTAGAAGGATGAGGGGAGGGTGGAGGCGGTCTCAATCCGTGCGTCTACGTTGAGGTCCATGGCTGGTCTTCCAGAAACGATGAACGATGAATCCGGACGGTTCATCGTTCATCGTTCATCGCTTACTTCGTCGCCCAGAGAAATCCGCGACGCATGATTTCTCGGGGGTGGGGGGCTTCTAGAACGTCGGCGTGATGGCCGAGAGCGTTGTAGAAGACTCGGCCCTGGCCGTAGTACTTCGTCCAGATCTGAGGCATCTTGCACGCGTTTCGGGCGTGGGGGCCGTCTACTCCGGGGGTGGGGAAGTCGCAGTAGGCGAGCACGTTGTTGCCGGGATCGGTGTGGAGGTAGTACTGCTCGCTGGCGACCTCGAAATCGGGGATGCCGTTCGTGATCTCGTGCGGGTTGTTGCCGTCGATCTTGATCATGTACTTGACGCCGTCATTACCGGGGTGAGCCACCCACTGGCCGCCGGTCATGAACTGCCACTCGGTGTCGTTCCGGAATGCGTCGCACATGCCGCCATGGCAACCGGCGAGGCCGATGCCCATTTCGGCTACCGCCTTGACCACGGGATCTCGCTGCTCGGCGGTGATTGTGCTCATCGTGATGATGGGGACGATGAGGTTTTGGGCGAAGACTTTGTCCTTGTCAGCAAACGAATCCATGTCGTTACTGACTTCAACTTTAAACCCTTCGGCCTTGAGGATTTCCTCGAAGAGAGCGGCCACTTTGTCCGGCTCATGTCCATCCCATCCACCCCAAACGATCAGCGCGCTCTTATCTGCCATGAAGGGGCAAGATTACCTCTTCATCCGGTTTCCGTTGACCGTTGACCGTGTATCGTCCTTAACGGCAAACGGCAAACGGCAAACGGCAAACGGCAAACGGCAAACGGCAAACGGCAAACGGCAAACGGCAAACGGCAAACGGCAAACGGCAAACGGCAAACGGCAAACGGCAAACTGCAAACTGCAAACGGATGACTACTCTCGCTTTTCCGTCCTTGCCGGCATTGCCGATGCGGGTACTTGGTCGCAGGGGCGGTGGGTTAGGGTGAACCAGCCAGAGTAGCCGAAGATGTGGCCCAAGTGTTGGCGATGATGACGTCGATCTCGAACCTCTCGAGTGCGTCGTTATAGCTTTCCCGGATCTTGGCTACGCCCGAAAGGAGCAGTGGGAAGCGGATGGCAAGGGGGAATTCGTAGAGACGTTGGGCTCCGGTCTCGAAGCAGAGGGCACCCTCCGAGTCGACCGTGCACTTGATGTCGACGGCGAGGTGTTGGTGGCTTCCGGCGTAAACGATCGCGCTCTGTCGTCCCTCGCTGTACACGAGGTACTCGTCGAATCGGCGGTCGCGCGGCACTTTGAAAGTTCGGGTCCAGGTGAGGGTCTCCCGGCCGAAGGCATCCGCATAGGCGTAGTTCTCGATCTTGAACGGGATGTCGGTTCCCTTTTCGGGGAAGAGGATGAAGCGTTTGGCGCCAAGCCAGAGAAAGGGGAGGATGTAGAAGCGGCCTCGGGTGACCTTATCCATCACGCCAGCTCCTTGGCACATCTCAGCGGATTGGCTGGTCAGCCCGTACTGGCGCTGAAGCATGGGATGGAGGCGCTCAAAGTTGTGGCCGAGCGCCATTTGCATCACCGAAGCTGGACGTTTCACAAAGTGAGGATATCAGGAACGATGAACGTTGAGTCCTCCCCTTCGAGACGCGGCTCGGAGACCGCTCCGCGGTCGTGAAAAGCGCGGTCAGGCCCGCGCAGTCCCACATGACCTCACCCCTGGGGGCGAGGAGTTTCCGGCGCTAATCTGTTTGCTGCTCCCTGCTGAGAAAGCCTACGCTCGGCAAGGCGGCTGTTTAGGCGATCCAGGACCACGGCGACGATGATGGCGACACCGATGATGATCCACTCGTAGTTTTGGTCCAGGTGGAGTGTTCGGATGGACTGACGGATCATTGCGATGAGGAGGGCACCCAGCAGGGCTCCGAAGGCGCTGCCTTTGCCTCCGCTGAGGCTGGTGCCTCCAACCACGGCACTGGCGATGACGTAGAGCTCATAGCCCTGGCCGTCGCCCGAGGTAGCGGAGCCGTAGAAGGTGCAGCCGAGAAAGGCGGCGAGGCCGGCGGCTACGCCGGAGACGATGTAGACGCCGGTGAGAATTCGCTTCAGGCGAAGGCCCGAGTAGCGGCTTGCCTCGACGTTACCGCCCACCGCGAAAACGCGACGACCCATCGCGGTGCGCTCCAAGAAGAGCGTCCCCAAGATGGCTACGAGAATGGTCACCACCATCGGAACCGGGAAGAGGTCCGGCCGCAGCCCCAGGTTTGACTTGGTGAAGTGGGTGAGGCTGTCGGGCACGAGAATGCTTCGAGCTCCCGTGCTCACAAACGCGATTCCCCGGAAGACCCACATCATGCCGAGAGTGATCACAAAGGGGTGCACCCCAAGGTTACAGATCATCACCCCGTTCAGGGCACCGCAGATCAATCCGATCCCCATGCACAGCGAGATGGCGAGCCAGGGTGAAACGATTCCCGCATGCCCTTCAAAGAACATCGCCATCAGGACCCCCGCGAGGGCATAGATGGAGCCGACGGAAAGGTCGATGCCTCCCGAAATGATGACCATTGTCGACCCGACCGCCATGATCGCGAAAAAGCTGGTGTCGGTGGCCACCTGCATCAGGGTGCTTGGGTTCAGGAAATTGTTGATGACCTGCCCAGTCGTTCGATCGACATGGGTGCCTGCGTAGTGGGTTAGGACCACCACGAGCAGAGCGACGAGAATCACCAGACCCGAAAGCTGGGAGTTGAATATCGCGGACAGCCTCTTCATTGACTGGACTATTTTGGCCGAACCCTTAGAGAAGTAACCCTGGGTATGCACTTGCGAAGCGATCTACGGACTCTTTGGCTTCCTTGAGGCCCACTCCCGAGCGATCCCGGAGCATTTTGATGCACATGAGTTTGCCGATGGGCACACGTCCGGCGAGCTGCTCCATTCGGACCATGTCGTAGAGGATCTGGTCCGGATTGGGGACCGCGAGCATTGGGACGGGCGCAATTTGGGCGATCTGCTGCTTTCGCTTCCACTCGATGAACTCGCCCTGCCGAGAGTTTTGGTGGGTGAAGTAGGTCATGGAATGGATTGCCATCCCGATTCCCCACCCCAAGAGTGGGTAGAGGAACCAGAGCGTATCGAAGCCGGTAAGCGCGTTGATCGCGAAGAGGAACAGGTTTACCGCGATGAATGTGAAGAGGTGGGACTGGAATGCACGCCTGCGATCCTGTTGGTATAGGGCAAACTCTTCAGCATCGGTCTTTTGGGCTTTCCACGTCTTCTCGGCTTCGATCAGGGCCTCGGGCGAGATACCGAGCTCGGCGGCGGTTTGCTCGAGGCGCTCCCGGGTGATCGCCCCAGAGGTGGGCGATTTGGCGAGGGCCATTTGCAGGATCTCCTCGGCCTCATTCTCGTCGTAAAATTCGTGGCCTGACGTGCTCATCGTTTCGCTTCAGAGTTTACGCATCTAGGGACCGCTTAGCACGCCACTGTTCAAAGTCTTCCTGATAGTCCTCGCTCGATCGAACATAAGTGTGGAAGCCATCCATCACGACCGCGAGGCCCGAGAAGAACAGAACCCATTTCGACCAACTCAAGTGGCCATTGCTGAGAAAGAGATCGAGGGCGACCATCGAAATGGCGGTGCAAACGAAAGAGGCGAGGTGAGTTTTGAATGCCTTTCGCTTCTCGGTCTCGTAAGCGATCCGATCGTTCCTTTCCTGATTCTGGCCGACGACTTGCTTCTCAGCGGCGAGCACCACCTCCGGAGTGATGCCAAGTTCGGCGGCGGTTGCGATGAGTTGCTCTCGCGAAAGGGCACCTAGGGGCGCCGATTTGGATGCCGCGACTCGAAGAATTTGCTCCGCTTCGTCTTCTTGAAAGAACTGCTGCTCGGGCATGCTTGTGCCCCTTAGTGTAACGCGAGCTACGTTTTGACCCTAGGGCTTTTTCAATCTAGGCTTCCAGCGAGCGCTTGGACTTCCACTTTTTGAAGTCCTTCTGGTAGTCCTCGCTGCCTCGGGCGTAGGTTTCGAAACCTTCCTTCAGGATACGAAGAGTCCAGAAAACGCCAATGTAGAGCGACCAAGTCGGCCAGCCGTTTCGCATCGTGTTGAAGATGAGCATCGCGGGGACAATGACGAGGAAAATAACGATGCTTTCGAGGAAGCCTTGACGGCGCTTCCTGTCGAACGCGAGCTGATCTGCTCTCGCTTGTTTGTCCGCTAATACTTGGGTTTCGGCGGCTTCAATGGCTTCAACAGAAATGCCAAGTTCGGCGGCCGTGCTCACGAGTTGGTCTCGACTGATGGCACCGAGGGAAGACGACTTGGTGGCCGCCACACGCAGGATCTGCTCTGCGTCTTCGTCGCTATAGAACTGCTGGTTCGCCATTGCTACTCCTCTATTGTAAGTTAGATCGAACGTGGAGTCTGGGGGAATAGGTCCATTCCTGAGGCTTCTGCGCGTTTGGTCATTCGGTTGAAGCTGACAAGAGGTTCTTCATGACCTCTTGGAGATCCGAGCCAGCCGCGGCATTCTCGTGGTCTTGACCCGACTTGCGCACCTGCCGTTCTATCTCAACCATATAGTTGGATTCGGAGCGGATCAGGCGGGCGCCACTGGCGTCAATCTCGCCTTTCGAGACTCCGAAAAGTCGGGCTGCCGTCTCAAAGTTTTGCTCCTGCAATTCGACCCCAGCCAAACCGACGAGTGCGGTCGATGCAGCAACTGGACGTCCGATTTCGAACCAGATTTGCGCCGCATCGATAAATCTTGCTCGGGCCTCGGTAAGGTCGCCCATCGCGAATGCGACCCTTCCGAGGTGGTTGATTTCGTCGCCGATTTGGAAGGAAAGTTTGCGCTCGCGCCACCCCACAAGGCTCGCTTCGAAGAGGGGAATTGCGGCCTGGTAGTTGCCCCTTTTGAACTCGAGGCAGGCTTGGCCATGGTGGATGAGGGGGGCCAGGGCACGCAGGCCAGCGGCGACTACGGCATCCATAAGGCCCTCGTTCACACTGGCCGCGAGTTCAATCTCTCCCGCCTCTAGTGCGGCGAGCACGAAGAGCTGCCTTATGCGGCAGCGGTAGTAGACTTCGCCGGCGGCATCGAAGGTCCGCACGGCGCTCTGGAGTAGTTCGACGGCCTCTTCGGCCCTCCCTTGGTAGTGGGCGCACATGCCCTGGATCGATTCGACAAAGGCACGCGCGCTAGGATCGGCGGAATCATCGAGCAGCGAACGTGCGCGGACTAGCTCTCGATCGACACTTTCGTAATCGATGTTGTATTGGTTCCAAGCGGCGATGCAGGCGCAGACGGTGGCAGCTTGTGCCTTGAGCCCAAATTGGAGGCAAAGATCGACCGTCTCCTGCAACTGAGGGGTGTCTCCGTCGCCACCGGAGAGTTGGAGAACAATTGCTTGTCCGTACGCTGCACGGGCGGTCAACTCGGTGCTTGGCAGGTTGCCGTGCTGGGCAAACAGATCTCGGTAGAAGGCTTTTCCTTCAAACCCGTTTGTGCGGTACCGCCAGAAGAAGGCGACATTCGCTCCAAACTCGAGGGCCAGGCTTGGGTCGCTTTCCAGCGAATGTCGGAGGGCCTCCCGGAGGTTGTCGCCTTCGAGTTCAAGTTCTTCGAAGTACTTTGCGGTGGACTCGCCGGCGTATTCGACCGCGGCTGCCTTGGCCAATCGTTGCATCCATGCGGCGTGCCGCTCCTGAATGGGTGCCCACGTTTCATTGGGGGTTCGCTCTCGGAGGAACTGTCGAATGACTTCAAGCATTCGGAAGCGAATTCGTCGCGATTCCTGAGCGACATGGATGAGAGAGGCATCGAGAAGGGATTCCATCGCATCGAGCGGATCCGTGATTTGACCCACTTCGGCGGCCGATTGCAGGGTCCAGCCGCCGCGGAAGACGGCGAGCGCAGTGAGGAACCCCTGCAAGTCCTTGGGCAAAGCTTCAAAGCTGCTCTCCACCACTCGGCTCATGGATCGATGCCGCTCGGGAGCATCTTCTCGCCGACTCGTGAGCAAGTCGTGGCTGAATTGGAGACGCTCGTCCAGTTCTTGCAGGCCGATCGCTCGGGTGCGGGCGGCGGCGAGTTGGAGAGCAAGGGGGACACCGTCGAGTCTGCGAACGATGGAGGCGATGGAAACCCAGGAACTGGAATCGGTCGGTAGCGTGACCCCGCTGAAGGCAGCGGCTTCGGTGAAGACGCGGACGGCGGGGTAGAGGGGGACCAGCGCAAGGTCGGTGGTTGGGTCGGGAAGAGCCAGTGGCCCGATCATTAAGCGGCTTTCGCCCGCGATGTTGAGAACGGTTCGGCTGCTCGCGGCGATGCGGAGGTTCGGCTTTGACTGTAGAAGGTCGCGCAGGACGGGGCCAAGGCCGGGGATCTGCTCGAGATTATCGAGGAGGAGAAGGGTTGGCTCGTTCGGGAGCACTTGGGCCAGATGTTTTAGCGGTTCGCGAACCGCGATGGCGTCCGCCTCGATCGAGCGAAGGATGATGATCGGTACGAGGTTTGGATCTTCGACATCGGTGAGGTCGACGAATGCAACGCGATTGGAATAGACAGGCTTGAGCTGGAGGGCGAGTTCTTGCAGGAGTCGAGTCTTTCCGATTCCGCCGGGGCCGGAAAGCATGAGGAGCCGGCAATTGGGGTTGCTTGGGTCGAGTCGAGCGGTGGCAAGCTTCAGCTCATTTTCCCGGCCGTAGATCGCTTCTTCCGGTGCCGTTAAATGAAATCGGGCACTTGAGACCTCGGGGACGGATACCACCGCTCGGTCTTGCCGCGCGTTGTGTAGGCTTTCGTCGAGTTGGAACAATACCGCTTCTGAGATGGTTAGCGGAGCCTCTCGGTCTGGCCTTAGCCGGTGAGCTCGGTGGGCTAGCTCGAGGGCGCCGGCATGCTCGCGTCGTTCGGTGAGCCTCATACAAAGATCGATCAAGGCGGTGTAGAGCACCTCCTCGATGCGCGCACGTTCGGCCTGGACCCATTCATCGCCGAAGCCATCGAGGAACGGTTCGACGGCAAGATCGACGGCTCGGCGGAGCAGGTTCTCTCGCAGGGCCGGATTGGCTTCCACGCGTGCCTTTCGATTGCTGTTTAGGAACTCATCCAAGTCGATCTCGATGCTTGAAGTGTCAAGCCAAATGAAGTCGGTATCAGAGCAAACGATCTTCGCGAGCGGCCCCAAAGAACTTCGCAATCGCGAGATTTCTTGGCGAAGGCGCAATCGCCCCGCGTCATAGAAGTCATCTGGCCAAAGAAGGTCGAAGGCGTGTGCCCGAGCGATCTTTTTTCGGGACGCGGTGGCGAGGTGGACGAGCAGCATCGCGCTTCGGCGCGTGGTGAACGACAGAACCGTCGTTCCTTCCCCGCTGACGCGTATTTGTCCGAAGAGCTTAAGCTGCCAGTTTTCTGCCAAGGAGGGGTCACCCGTCGCCGTTCCGAGGGGCTCGGCAACGGGTGATTATGGCCATCTACTTCCTTCTGCGGCGCGCGAAGGCCAGGGTTGCCATCGCGCCGAAGGCGAGAGTTGACGGTTCGGGCACCGCATTCACCGAAACCAGGTCCCAACTGGCTTGGTGCCGTAACGGAGAGCCAAGCTCGATTCGCAGGGTCTTGCCAATCGCAGAGTCGTTCGCACCAACTAGGTAGCTGACCGAGAATTGCTCGAACTGTCCGATGGGGGCATCGAGAATTCCTGAGTCGGCGAGGAGGTTGCCGTCCGCGGTTCGGATCTGGAGAAATCCCTCACCACCGTCAATTCCGCCGAAGTTCAGGAGGTCGGATCGATGACCGAGGAAGGCGGAAAAGGTGACCGTCTCGCCGGCAGCGAATACGTGGCCGGTGTCCTGGTGCATCAGCCCTGATAGGTCATTGGCACCCGTGAATCCCGCCTGAACGCCTTCGGGAAGAGACGCAAACGTGTTTGGGCCGAGGTTCGGACGCCACAGGCCACCGATTCCTTGGTCAACCGTCCAACCTGGGACAATCGGGTTCGCACTTGTGACTCCAGCGACAAATGGGCCATCGGGATGAGGTAGCCAAGGGTAGGTGTTGTCGTCGGGTGTTGGGTTTTCGAAGCCGGCATTGACGAGCGGGACATTGCCGGCCAATGCGGCAATCGGGGCGAGGGCGATGAGGGTTGCGAGCAGTGCTTTCATTTGGGGAGGCTCTCCTTTCGGCGACATGGGCAGTCGCGTGTACTGCAGGAGTATCCGGCCCACTTCGGCAATGTAGCGGCTCTGTCACAACAATGTAACGCTTTTGAAATCCGGTTGGAGATAGAGATCGCGGGAGCGATCTCGCGACCACTGAGGTCGCGACTCCAGGCCGGAACGAGCTTCGCCCGCGCCGATGCTAATCGTCGGCACCGCTGCGCGTGGATTTTGATGGTTGTTCGTCGGTAAGCGACTACGTTTGGGTTTGCCACCACGACTCGATGGCTTGCTCCCAGGAGTCTTTGTAAAACTCGTCGACATAAGGCTGGTAAACGTCAAAGCGGCGGTTGTAGAAGTTTCGCAATGCGTTGGCATCGCGTTGGTCGATCCAGGATTTCCAGGCTTCGAGGCCTTGCTGGAGGAGGCGGGCTCCTTCTTGACGGGAGCCTTGTCGAGGATCCTCGCCGAGGACGGCGTCTTTCGCGGTGCTGACGGTGCCTGGCAGTCGATCGTTGCGAACCAACTCGGGGCGCATGGCGAGGAGTTGGGAGGTTTCGTAGCGGCCAGCGTGATCCATCAACTCTTCGGTTTCGAGTGGCTCTAGCGGAGTTGCCGCGAAGACGATGAGATTTTCGAAGTCTTCCATCGATCGCAGAGCGGCCTCGTAAAACTCGATCTCGTGACCTTGAGCATAGTGGCCGGTGACAAGGCAGATAGTGCGGGCACCGGCATCATAGAGGCTGGCGATGAGGTCGTCAAGAACGGCTCGCATCGTCCCGGTACGAACCTGCAGGGACGTCCGGTGAGGCAGGGTAGTGATGGGGAGCCAGACTCCGGGAAGGAGGACACCGCCAGTTGTCTCGGCCAGCATCTCGCAGAAGCGCTCGGCGACGATGCCGTCGAGGCCCAGGGGCAGATGCGCACCATGCCACTCGAGCGCGCCCCAAGGCACGATGGCGAGCGGGTTCTCCGCCCACAGGCGTTCCAGAGCATCCGGTAGCAGCTCGCTGTATCGGTGGATCACGAAACTAGCTTCTGAATGACCTCGCCGTACACGTCGGTCAAGCGGAAGTTTCGGCCCTGCGTCTTGAACGTGAGTCGGGTGTGGTCGATTCCCATTTGGTGCAACAGCGTTGCGTTCAAGTCGTGAACGTGGACGGGGTCTTCGACGACGTTGTAGCCAAGTTCGTCCGTCTGACCGATCGTGCCGGGCTTGATGCCGCCACCCGCCATCCACATGCTGAAGGCGCGCGGATGGTGGTCGCGGCCAGGGAACGGAGAGCCGCCCCTGCCTTCGTTCATCGGAGTGCGACCGAATTCTCCGCCCCACACGACGATGGTGGAATCGAGAAGGCCACGGCGCTTGAGGTCCTTGACCAATGCGGCGGCCGCCTTGTCGACTTCCATGCACGCACGCGGCAGGCCGTGCTTGATGTCTTCGGATTCGCCCGAGCCATGGTGATCCCACCCGCGGTGATAGAGCTGCACGTATCGGCAACCTCGCTCAACGAGTCGCCGCGCAAGGAGGCAGTTGTTGCCAAAGCTCTTCTTGCCCGGTTCGGTGCCGTACATCTCATGGGTCTCGGCGGACTCGCCACTGATGTCCATCAGCTCGGGGACGCTGGTTTGCATCCGGTACGCGAGCTCGTATTGGGCGATGCGAGTGGCGACCTCGGGGTCCATCGACTCGTTCAGCTTCATTGTGTTCAAGTCCCGAAGCGCGTCGAGGGTGTCGCGACGAACTTCGCGTGGCACGCCGTCCGGGTCGCTCACATAGAGAACCGCGTCGCCCTGCGATCGAAATTCGACGCCTTGGTAAACCGAAGGCAAGAAACCATTGCTCCAGCAAGATTTGCCGCCATCCGGGTTGTTCTGACCAGAGATAAGAACAACGAAACCGGGAAGATCGGCGCTCTCGCTACCCAAGCCATAGGTCAGCCACGAACCCATCGCGGGTCGCCCCGGGAGTTGGAAGCCCGTGTTCATGAAGAGCTGGGCGGGGGCATGGTTGAACTGATCGGTGTGCAACGAGCGAACGATAGCGACGTCGTCGATGATCTCCTTGAGATGGGGGAGAAGCTCGGAGACATTCTGGCCGGTCTGGCCGACCCGCTCGAACTTCCAGGGGGAGCCGAGGAGCTTGGGCGTCCCTTTGATGAAGGCGAACCGCTCGCCCTTGACGATGTCCTCGGAGATCGGCTCGCCAGTGTGCTTCACAAGGAGGGGCTTCTCGTCGAGCAGGTCGATCTGGGACGGCGCCCCCGCCATGAAGAGGAAGATGATGCTCTTGGCCTTCGCGGGAAAATGCGGCTTCTTCGGCGCCATTGGGTCGTGCCGATCCTGGCCTTCCGGTGCAAGGGCGATCGCCCCTTGCGCGAGAAGAGAGGAGAGAGCAAGGCCGCCGATGCCGTATCCGACCTGCTTGAAGAAGGTTCGGCGAGTGATCGCTTGCAAGGCTTCGAGTTCGCGGGGGTCAATCATCGGCTATTCCTTGGTAACTGTCTCGTCGAGGTTAAGGAGCACGTTGCAGAGCATCGTCCAAGCCGCCTTCTCAGGACTGCCGCCCAGCTTCATGGCGTTCGCAGAATCCTTCGTGTAGCGGTCGACCAACTTCTGCCGCAAGGCTTGAAGGCGATCCAGCTCTTTCTTGTTCGGTTCTCTTCCGGTTACGACTCGGAAGGCGAAGGTGATACGCGAGCCGGGGTCTTTTCCACCTTCGAGCGCAGATCTTCTCGCGAGGCCCCTCGCGGCGTCCATCATCACCGGGTCGTTCATCATCGCCAACGCCTGAAGCGGGGTGTTGGTTCGGATACGCCGGACCAAGCACGACTCTCGGCTGGTGGCGTCGAGGGAGATGAAGCTGGGATAGGGGGAACTGCGCTTCCAGAACGTGTACATGCCGCGACGGTATTGATCACCGTTGTCGCTCGTCATCCACTGCTCACCGTTGTACGGGGTGTCCCACACTCCGGTCGGCTGGGCGGGGAAGACGCTTGGGCCACCGATCGCGCCATTGAGCAAGCCAGCTTCCTTGAGCGCCGCGTCACGGATGGTCTCAGCGTCCAATCGGAAGCGAGGTCCGCGGGCGTACAACTGATTCTTCGGGTCCTTCTCTTCGAGGGCGGCGCTCGCTTCTGACGACTGTCGGTAGGTGCTCGACATGACGATCAGCTTGTGCATCGCCTTCATATCCCAGCCCTTGTTCATAAACTGGCAGGCGAGCCAGTCGAGCAGTTCGGGATGAGTTGGCTGGGTGCCTTGGGTGCCGAAGTCTTCGCTCGTTTCCACGATGCCGTGGCCGAAATACTGCTCCCACATCCGGTTGACCTGGACGCGGGCGGTGAGCGGGTTATCTTTGCGGACGAGCCATTGGGCGAAGCCCAGCCTCGTCGCTGGTTCGGTCTTCAGCGCGGGAAAGATCGCGGGGACGGATGCGGTGACCTGGTCGCCCTTACTCAAGAATTCACCGCGCGGGCGGATGTTCGAAGTGAGCGGGCCGGTGATCGGCATGTCCTGCATCACGAGGGCGGTGGCGACTGCGTTGTTGACCGCTTGAAGGGCCATGTTCACTTCGCCAAGTTCCTTGCGTACGCCCCTCAAGCCGGCGGCGAAGGTTCGGTAATAGTCCTTCAACTTGGCTTCATCTGCTGCAGATCGCGGGTTGGCGGCAAGTGCTTTCTTGACGTCGGCGGGTGCAAATGTCGCGGCGGATGCGGGGCTCGAAGTGAGCGAGATTCGGAAGCGGCCGAGTTGGTGGCCCTCCCAAGTCGATTGATGCTCGAGCACTACTTCGATCTTCGCCCCAGGCTCGACCTTCATCGGGTTTTCAGCCTCGAGGATCAGTTCGTGCGGCTTACCGGTGTTCGGATACACCGCCCATCCGTTGCCTCGATTGCGCTTGGCAACGCTGAACGCGTCGTACTGCTCTTGAGTGAAGTCGGCGGCGGCGACATCCAACGGCACGGCGACGCCGTTGACCTTGAGAACAAGGCCGGTCAGTACGAAGTTGCCGTTGTCGGTGCGGCCGGGTCCGGTGCCTCCCAGAGACGGATCGGTCAGAGCTTCAATGCGAATGCCGCTCACGCTGTCGAGCGAAGTCTTTCCGGAGACCGTGTAGTTGTCTCGCTCCGGCGGCTTGCTGGTGGCGAGGAAAGACGCGTCGGGGAGGAGGTTGAAAGTCGATCCGACCGACGACTTGATCGCCTGGTTGGCAAGCGGAACCCACTGAGCAGTGTGGCGCGCGTCCTCTTGCCACTTCGCCCGCTCTGCGTTCAGGCTGCCGTCGCTGGTCTCCAACGTTGCCTCGAGTTCCTTCGCACGGCCCTCTAGCTCGGCCTTTCGCGCGGTTTGAGCAACCGTTGGAACCTGGATTTCCGGTTCGAAATAGTTCTGCTCGCCGATGTGGGCATCGCCGCGTGGGATGATAACCGCGTTGTCGAAGAACGCGATCATGCGGTAGAAGTCCTTCTGAGAGAACGGGTCGTACTTGTGATCGTGGCAGCGAGCGCACTGGATGGTCGAGCCAAGCCAGACGGTTGCGGTGGTGCTGACGCGGTCGATGACGACGTTGAAATGGGCCTCTTTCTGGTCCACGCCGCCCTCGCGGTTGAACATCGTGTTGCGGTTGAAACCGGTGGCTACGAGTTGATCAACCGATGGCTTCGGAAGCATGTCGCCCGCGATCTGGTCGATCGTGAACTGGTCGTACCGCTCGTTGCGGTTGAAGGCATCGATCAGCCAGTCGCGGTACTTCCAGACAGTTCGATTTAGGTCCTTCTCGTAGCCATCACTGTCTGCGTATCGCGAAAGGTCCAGCCACGGCTGGGTTTGCCGCTCTCCATAGTGGCGAGAAGCGAGCAGGCGGTCGACGACCTTCTCATAGGCGTTCGAGCTGTCGTCGGCGAGGAACGCATCAACTTCTCCCGGCGACGGTGGGAGGCCGGTAAGGTCGAGGCTCACTCGGCGAATGAGGGTCTCTTTGCTCGCCTGAGATGACGGCTTCAGCCCCTCTTTTTCAAGCTTGGCGAGGACGAACGCGTCGATTGGATTGGCCACCCATGCCTTGTTCTTCACGCCGGGGATGGCGGGGAGAACGGGGGCTCGATAGGCCCAGTGCAGGAGGTTTGAGCCATCCGCGGTAGAGGCGCCCGCTGCGATCCATTGCTCGACGCTCCCGATCTGGGCAGCGCTCAAGGGTGCGAACCCGATGGGCATCTGCTGCTTTCCGCCGAGACCCTTTAGTCTTTGAACCAGAGCCGAGGCTTCGGGCTTGCCCGCAACAACGACCTTTTTAATGCTGTCGCCTTTGCTGAGATCGAGCCCGGCGGCCGGGTTGGTACTGCCGTGGCATGTGACGCAATGCGCCTTGAACAAAGGCAAGACGTCTTTGCTGTAGCTGACGAGCGGCGCGTTGCCTGCGCCCTGATCGATCCAATCACGGATGAGGGCGACCTGGGAGTTCGGCAGCGGAGGCATGCCGATCGGCATCTGCTGCTTTCCGCCTTTGCCAAGGACCCGCTGCAAGAGCAGCGACCCGTCCGCATTGGTTGGGCGGACCGCTTTGCGGACGCCTTCCATCGTCGTCAGGTCTAGCCCCGCCGCAGGCTTCACGGCTCCGTGGCAACCGGTGCAGCTTGCCTTCATGATCGGCGCGATGTCTCGCGCGTAGTCGATCTTTTGCTTCTGCATGGGCGAGCCCTGCAGGGCGATCAGCGGATACGGCGAAACGGCGAACGCGAGGAGCCAGCCATGCAGGGGGCGGAAAGTCATGAGACCCTTAGGAAACCTTCTTGAGGAGAGTGACGCGACCGATGGGCACCCATTCGACGACCACGATATCCTTCGGATTGATCCAAATCGCGGCGTGCGGATGGACGAATTTGCCGGGGATGAACTTGTCTCGGGGGGAGTCTCGCAGGTTCGAAGGAGCGCCGTCGCCGAGGGCGGCGACGACTTTGTTGTCCTTGTCGAGAATGTTCACGATGCTGTCGAGGTCGGGCACGAGGACCAAGTTGTGGTTGTAGTGGATATGGCATGGCTGTCGCATGCCTTCGGTGACAAACCGGATGTGGTGCCCGTCGAGGGTGAATTCCTGGAGCCGTCGGTTCGCTCGGTCGGCGACGACCAGCTTGGGAGCGCCCTCGCGATTGTCGACCCAGAGTCCGTGCGGTTGCTGAACCTTGCCAGCGGCGGAGCCGGGGCCGATGACGACGCCGAGGTAGTCGCCATCCTTGGTGTAGCGGTGAATGTAGCTGGAACCGTAACCGTCACCCACGAACAGGTCGCCGTTCGGGGCGAAAGCAACATTCGTAGGTCGCCATCGACCGGCGACGGGATAGACGCCGGATTCCTTCGGCTCGCCCTTCTCCCAGACCACGTTGCCCTTGAGGTCGGTTTTTACGATCAGGCATCGGTTGGTGTCGCAGTGATACAGGAATTCCTCGCTGCCTTCCTTGCGAAGGTCGAGTCCATGGGCACCGCCCCTAAACTCGGATCCCCAAGACTCGATGAACTTGCCTTCCTGGTCGTAGACGACCACTGCATCCGAGCTGACGCTGCCCGAGTGCACGGTGTGGCACATATAGATCCGCCCCTGGGAGTCGAGCGCCAGGCCATGGGTATCTCCCCACTGGAGGTTTGCGGGAGGCGTGAGCCAGTCGTGATACACCTCATAGGTGTGCTCGCCAGTCCCAATCACGGGGCGGGCTTGCGGGGTTGCATCGTGATATCGGCTTGCAGCCCTCACGAGGCCGGGGACGGCCACCGAGGCGGCGGCGGCAAGCGAAGTCTTAAGCAGCGAGCGACGAGAAATATCCTGAAACTGCATCGTAATCGGCACCTGGAGGCCCGCATCGGCCTCTTCACTACAGCTTAGCTTTTGCGAGCCGCGATGCAAAGGGTTTGGCGTGAAATTGCAAGGTACGTGTCGGTTGAGGGAGCAGGGAGGTTCCTTCTCAGAATCACGCCTCCCAATCCTGCTCTTCGGGAGGTCTTAGTTTTGAGGCTCGCCGAGAGAAAGATCTCCTACCCTTGCCGCACTCGTCACGGATTGGAGCGGCCCAACATAAGGAGGACGCCAGCGCAAAGTGCACCTAAATATGTATACCATCCCCTTTCTCTCTAGTGTCAACAAACTCGAATCGGTCGTCTGAGGTGGTCAAAAATCATCATTCGCTACGCGTTTGGTTCAGGTTAACCGTAACAGTGCTCGGATATTCCAAGTCTGAGCCTGTAACTGTGTTAGATTGGGCTCAACGATGAACCTAAAACGTCTCGCTGGATTGGCCTTGGCGGTTGCCTTCACGGCGCAGGCGTCTGCGCAAAGCTACTACCGTCGCGACCTCATGGATTACGACCAGAAGCGCAACGCGTTGCCAAACGACGGGAAGATGCATTGCGTGCCAACCTCGTACGTAGACATTCTCAGGTTCATGGCGTTCGCCGGATTCAGCGGCCTAGACAAAGGCTACGACGTTGGTTACAACTCCATCACGAACTTCATCAACCACATGGGCCAGTTGATGGACACTGACCCCGATACTGATGGGGGCGGGACCAACTTCGATGACGGTGTAGAGATTTGCGCCGAGTGGATATCGACCCATTCGCACCAATTCTTCGTCCACACGATTTACGGGCCGACTTCGCACTGGGGCACCCAGAGACTTCGACACACGATGGCAATGGGCTACATGGCGCGCATTGGCTACAGCCGGTATTACAAGGACGGCAACGAGTGGGTTCGCGACGGGGGCCACGCCTTGGCCCTTGCTGGCTACGACTACCGCACTTCGGACAAGAAAATCCTTGTGGCCAATCCCGCTACCGACGATGGCAACATAAACGCGCAGGGAAGTTTTGTCATCGATGCCCAGCCAGTTGTGAACGTCTCCATCAACACCGACGACCACGGAAACGAATCGCACGCCCGCTGGAGCAAGTACAAGAAAAACGGAAAGAACTGGCAGGCGATCATCGATCGCATGCACGTGATCCAGCCGTTGTGGGCCGGTTGGGTGAACTCGCAGAAGTCGACTGGTTCTATTCTCTTCGCTTCATTGACCCCCTACCTCCCTGCGACCACGATCTTTCACGCAGAATTTCCCATCGCGCTCGAAGACGGAAAGAACGCGACCATCAAATCGCGAGATATCGACCTTCCCGGTCCAGTGAAAGACTGGTGCATGGATCCCGGTCAAGCGGCGATCTTTGTGCTGGGCGAAGACGGATCGATTCTCCATGTCGATCTTCTGGACAAGGAGATCACCAGGGTGGGGAGCGTAAAGGGCGGACGAAAGCTGGCGGTGGCGGGCAAGGCGTTCGAACTCTTCGTGCTTAAGGATGGTGACAAAGAGGACAGCCTCTTGCGCCTGGATCCGGAGACCGGCCAAGAGCTTTCATCGATGAAGCTCGCAAAAGGGGTCACCTCCATCGAGCCGGATCAGGAGACGCGAGGCATCGCCGCACTGCACCCGGCTTCGAAGCGCTTGTTCAGGGTGGATGCGGACCTTCGTGCGTCGAAACCGGAGGCGGTCGAGTTGCCTGAGGGCACCGGAGAGGTTTTGCTTAATGCGAGCGCGAAAGGTAATTTCACTTTCGCTCGTGTCGGCGGGGCGACCTTCCACCGACTGAAGATCGGGTCAGCGGCTCGGCGAATGGCGGTTGCCCAAAAGCCTAGTCTTAGGGCGATCCACGCCATCAACGACGGTCTCTTCCTTATTCAGGATGGCGATCGCATTAAGGCGGTGGATGCGAGTGGCAAAGCAACGTCCAGCCCGTTCGACAATATCAGGGCCGCTGGCGTGGTGAAGTTCGCTCGTGGTTGGAAGAGTAACACCCGTGAAGAGTTCTCCGGCAAGCAGTGGCGCGAGACGCCTCCCACTCCGGAAGAGAACGGGAATTAAGTTGGTAGCGATGAGCGATGAATCCCAATCGATTCATCGCTCACCACTTTCATATCACTTCGTGCCGAACTTCTTAGCCAAGGCAGCGCTGACCGTCTTCTCAAGGTCGTCGCCGCGCATCGTGCGGGAATCGGCGAGAATCTTGCCGGTGTCGCCATCGACAAGAAGGGTGAATGGGATGCCGTTGATGCCCCAGGCCTTAACCTGGGAAACGTCCCAATACTTACCTTCGTAGAGCTGCGGCCAGGTCATTCCTTTTTCGGCGGTGAACGCCTTCACCTTGTCGGCCATTTTCTCCTGGTCGAGCGTTACGCCAAGAATCTCGAAGCCCTTGTCGTGATAGGCCGCGTAGGTCTTGGTCACGTTCGGGATTTCTCCGATGCACGGTCCGCACCAGGTGGCCCAGAAGTCGATCATCACGAGCTTGCCCTTGTAGCTGCTCGGGAAATTGACCTCTTTGCCTTCCATTGTCGTAGCTTTGAACGTTGGCACCTGGGCACCCAACGAGAGATCGGGTGGGAGGGGAATCTCGGCGACCTCGGTGGCGCTCTTGGTCACATTGAACTTGCCTTTCTTGGCTTTGAGCTGATAGGTGGTTCCGCCGATGTTGAACGGCTTGCCTGCTTGGAAGTACTCCGCGCTGGACTGGGCCTTACCATCGCTGTTTCGGTCGATCCACACCATGCTGGTGTCGCTCAGATCTCCGGGAACGAGAATCGGATACTGCTTTCCGGCGAGGGTGATGGTTCCCTCATATCCTGCGTCGGTGTAGTAGAGCAGGGTGGACTTGAGAGCAGCTCGCGAGGGGTCAGTCTTGTCGAATCGATAGGCGGTGAGTTTGATGTCTTTCCCGTCGACTCGGATGCTTCCGTCGCCCATATACAGATCGAAGTTGCCCTGCTTTCGGGCCGCCCAAGTTGGCGCCTTGTCGTCGGTGAAGTCGCCGTTCCCGTTGCTGTCGATGTACAGCTTGGCTGGCGAACCTGTAGGCTCATCCAGAATGACTCGGAACGTCTTGCCTCCGAAGGTCACCTTCGTGTACGTTGGGGCAGTGAGTCCGGCCGGCTTTTTCTTGATGCCAGTCTCGTCCGAGGTCAACTCGGCTCGAAGCGGCATGTAGCCTCCGAATTTAGCAACGACCCCACTCGGGGACAAATGCATGTTGGTGCCATCCGCGGCGGGCGTGGCAAGCGTTAGAAGTGCAGCGGTGATTGCGAACATCAGAACCTCCGGACATGACGCCACTCGGCGACATTACTTGCTTTAGTATAGGCGCGAGTCCTTTGCGGATGCCAATTTTCCGAGGGGCATGGGTGTCCTGCCCTCCTCAAGGCATTCAAACGCGAAGCGTGCAACCGTCGGCTACGCCCGATGCAGGGCTCGGGCAACTGTCGCCTCATGGGTTTGTCACCCTCTGCCGCTCATCATTCATAGTTCATCACTCATCGTTCCCCCAAAGGTGTAATCTTCTTTCGCGGCATCGAGCCGCATGGAGATATGCGTAGATGAGGAATTGGACGGCGGCGGCGCTTGCAGCAGTTGGAGTTCTGGTTTTGGCGGGATGCGGCTCGAAGACAGATTCGAGCACCTCGGCGAGTGGCGGCTCGAAACCTTCGGGCGACCCGGTGGAAGTGGTGATCTTCCAGGGTGGCTACGGCATCGACTTCTTCGAGCAGGCAGCGAAGGAGTACGAGGAGAAGCACCCGGGGGTAAAGCTCCACGTGACGGGCAATCCGCGCGTTTGGGAGCAGCTTCGGCCGCAGTTTGTCGCGGGCAAGCCCCCGGCGCTCACATGGCCCGGTTGGGGATTTGACTATTGGCCAGCGGCTTACGAGGGCCAGATCATGCCAATGGATGACGCGCTCAAGGGCAAGCCGTACGAGGGCACCGGCACTTGGGGCGACACGTTTGAGCCGGCCCTTTTGAAGCAGGGACAGCACGATGGCAAAACCTTCCTTCTTCCCTACCACTTCAACATGAACGGCTGGTGGTTCAACCCGGATGTCTTTTCCAAGAATGGTTGGGCAGTTCCCAAGACGTACCAAGAGCTTCTTGACCTCTGTCCGAAGATCAAGGCGGCAGGGATCGCCCCGATCACTTATCAGGGCAAATACCCCTATTACATGATTGAGGGCTTCCTGTTCCCGTGGGCAGTCAGCATCGGCGGAATCCAGGTGCTCGACGATGCTCAGATGATCAAACCGGGTGCATGGAAGTCGCCCGCGTTCCTCCAGGCCGCGACTATGATCAAGGACCTTAAGGACCGAGGCTTCTTCGAAGAGGGAGCCAACGCGATCAACCACACCGAAGCTCAGATGGACTTCCTCAACGGCAAAGCCGCGATGATCCCTTGCGGAACATGGCTGTGGACCGAAATGAAGAAGGTCATGCCTCCCGGTGCGAAGATGCAGTTCATGCTGCCGCCGGTTGTTGCCGGTGGAAAGGGCGACGCGAGCGCGATCGAGGTCGGGGTCGAGCCGTTTATCATTCCTACCGAGGGCAAGGATCACGAGATCGCGATCGACTTCTACAAGTACTTGACGTCGGTGCCGAAGGCGAAACAGTTCGTCCAAGAGAAGGGCACGCTGATGGCCATCAAGGGCAGCGGCGAGGGTGAGTTGCCTGAGCACCTGAAGCCCGCCGCCGAGGCGTTCAAGAACTCGAAGACCGTCTGGTATGCCGAATACCGCCACTGGTATCCGAAGCTCGGAACCGAGAGCGAGAACGCTTTTACAGCGCTGCTGAATGGCGAGAACTCGCCACAGCAGTTCTGCGACCGTTGCGAAGCCGCCGCCGAAATAGCCAGGAACGATAAGAAGCTTCAGAAGCACGAGATCGTCCGGTAGTCACTGGGGTGATGCCGGCTTCCCAGCCGGCATCTCAACACACCCTGGCGTTGGCCCAGTTCAAAGGGTCTTGCCCCATTGACACTGTGTTGAGATGCCGGCTGGGAAGCCGGCACCACCCCCTGACTTACTTCTTAACCGTGCACTTGGCAGTCAGAAGCTGCCCGTATACACGGGCGAATACGGTTCCTTCTCCTGCCTTCAGACCACGAACCAGCCCGCCTTGGTCGACCCATGTGCCTCCGCTGGCCGCCCAGATGATGTCGGCGTTGGGGACGTCTTGGCCGGTGGCGGTGAAGACGTGCGCTTGGGCGGTGCCATCGGCGGCGATGGTGCTGGATACGGAGAGGCGAAGTTTGCCCTCGTAGGTGATGCCGGGAGGGGCGAAGAAGAGGACTCCGTTGGCCACGTAGCGCTCGTGGCCGGCATCGCTCGGGCGGTTGACGGTGAGGCCGAGGACGTTGAGGGTGGAGCTACCTCCGCCGTCCAGGTTCATCGCTTCGGTGCAGCCAAGGCGGAGCATGATGGCGGCCATTTCGTCGAGGGTGACCCCGCTTCCCGTCTCTTGTCGGCCATCGACTTCCACGAACCAGAGGTCGCCCTCCTTTGTTTTGCCGACCGCGCTTCGGGGATGTCTTCCGGCGCTGAAGGCGGCATCGAAACCTTCTTCTTTCGCGTCGACATCGATCTTGCTCTTCTGGACGAGCATCGGTCCGCCCCCGATGGCGTTCTCGTAACTTAGCCAGTCGAAGCCTGTGGTGGCGAATCGGACGACCACGCGTTGGCCCGGCCTAAGGCTCGCCAGAGCGGGCACTTTGGAGCCTTGAGCCACTACGATCGCTCGTCCCGGTGGGACAGAGATCTTAGTTCCTTCGGGAAGGGCATACTCAACCTCGCCTGCTAGCACGGTGCTGGGCGACCATGTCGGGTTTTGCATCTTGATGACCACCGCCAAGCACTCCGGCTTCGACATCGCGAAGCCTGCGGACGAGGTGTTGAGGACGGTCTCGTTGAGGCCGCACTCTTGGTTCACTCCGTTGAGTTCGATCGGCTTGCCGCCCTCGCCGGCGATCGAGCCGGTGAAGGAGGCGGTTGCCATCGTGGCGCCTTGCGGGCCCCAAGCGAACGCGGCTCGGGTGCGCCAAGGGGTGCTGAGCAGCTCGCCGTTTTGCACCATAAGGCCGAGGGGGTCTCCGGTGGGGACTTTGCCGAAGGGGAAGAAGTCGCCGTTGATGCCGCCGACCGCGTTCGATTCCTTGACCATCTGGGAAATCGTGCCGCGGCCACCAAACGCGCCTTCTTCGTAAACCGTCTTGCCGGCGAGCTCTGGCGTGGCGCGCGAAGTCGTGTTCCCAACGCTCCATCGCAGGGCGTGAATCACGCGGGGGATGGCGCCGTCGACCTCCATTCGGTAGACGAGCCCGGGGGCGACGGTCTTTTCCCAGATCTGGGGTCCACCGCGGGTGGCGGCGAGGGCAATGAGCGCGAGTCCTATTGGCATAAGTCTTCCAAGTAAGAGACGGTACCGGCGGTCGCATCGAGTCTCGCTCGAATGCCCATCGGCACCGAAAGCATGTTCTTGGCGTGGCCGATCGGATAGTCGATGATCATCGGCTTGTTTAAGGGTGCGAGGCGCTCAATCACGATGTCTCGCCATGGCCGCCCCCCAATTCCCGTGTCGATCCTTTCATCGGTTCTCGTCATCTCTCCGACGATGAAGCCCGCGGCACTTTGGGCCACTCCGCTGTTGAGCAAGTGAGTGAGCATCGCGTCGATTCGGTGGGGTGATTCGTCGACATCTTCGATAAGCAGCAGCTTGTCCCTTGTATCGATCGCTTCATGGGTTCCGATGCTGTCTGCGATGAGGCAGAGGCAGCCTCCGGTGATCTTTCCTTCTGCGGTGCCATGGTTGATGGTCGTTCCTCTCGGGGAGCCCTCCGGAACTTCAAGATTGCCTTTCAAGATTCGCTTGAACGACTCGTAGACCCACGGCTCTCGGGAGTAGTGGAGCGTCAGGGCCATCGGAGCGTGAATGGTGGGTATGCCCCTTCGGTTTAGCGCAAGGTGGAGAGTTGTGATGTCGCTGAAGCCGACCAGCATCTTTCGAGACGCGGCGATTCGGTCGAAGTTCAGATGAGGGATGAGACGAGCGCAGCCGTACCCGCCACGGGTGCAGAGGACGGCTTTCACTTCAGGGTCGTCGAACGCATCTTGGATGTCTTTAGCTCGGTCCTCATCGGTGCCGGCGAGGTAGTCGGCAGAGTCGAGGGCGTGGGGGAAGAGTTTGGTTTTGTAGCCTTCCTCTTGGAGTAGGTTTTTGGCTGCGGCGAGGGTTTCGGCGGCGATCGGGGAGGCGGGAGTGACGAGGGCAATCGTGTCACCGGCCGAGAGTCGCTGCAATTTCATCCGCGTCCCTTAGTATGTCCGCCCAACTCGCATTACACTCTTCCCAAATGGTCCTTTCGCTCGCTCTTCACGTCGCTAATGGGTGGTCCAACTTGTACCTGAGTGGATGGAACGGAAACGGTCCTCCGAACATCACCTTCGAATTGTCATCGCGGCGTGATGGCATGGATGGCTATCGGATTTCAGTGTTCGAGATTAACCAGGGAAGTCCGGCGGTGCGCTTGTCTCTCGAGGCTTTCCCGGTCAAATTCGTTCCCGCCGGTTGAGCGTTCATGCGAACCCTTTCGAATGACTTCTGGGAGGAGAAGGCCAAGCATTCAAGCGTTTTCCGCACCTTTTGTTCGTTGGCGAGGGAGTTGAAGCAGGGCGATGAGTGCCGCACGATCCAGCAGGTACCTACGAAGGGCTTCATTCCCCAGGAAGAAGGGCGCATGCGCAGCCACATGCTCGGCTGTACAGCACTCATCGGCGGGGGCGCCGACGCTACAGGGGAGCCCCTTCAATACAATCCGACACCCTCCTACCCGAAGGGCACCATCTCCGGAGGTCCTCCTTGTTGGATATCCTTTCTCTATGAAATCCCCAACCACGCGTTTCTCGACTAGGGTCGATAACTACGTCAAGTATCGACCCTCGTACCCGGCCGAAGTGGTCGAGTTGCTGCGGCGGGAATGTGGGCTGGGGGCGACTTCGGTGGTGGCCGACATCGGCGCGGGGCCGGGGAATTTGACTCGGCTGTTGCTGCCGGTAGCGGAGAAGGTTTTCGCTGTCGAGCCGAACAAGGAGATGCGGGAGGCGGGGGAGGGGCTGCTTTCGGCGGAGCCAAAGTATGTGAGCGTGGATGGGGCTTCGGAAGCGACCACGCTTGGCGACGGGAGCGTGGACCTGATCACCGCGGGGCAGGCGTTTCACTGGTTCGAGCCGGAGGCGACTCGCGCGGAATTTGATCGGATCTTACGGAGTCCGGGTTGGGTGGCTTTGATTTGGAACGACCGGAAGATCGGGTCGCCGTTTCTTTCCGACTATGAGGCGCTGCTGCGCACTCATACCACCGAGTACGCACAGGTCAACCACAAGAACATCGTGAAGGAGGAGGACCAAATCGAAGCGTTCTTCGCGCCTGTCTCGGTTCAGACGGCAAGATTTCCTTACGGGCAGGACCTGGATTTCGAGAGCTTGAAGGGGCGGGTGTTGTCTTCGTCTTACTCGCCGGAGGAGACGGACCCGAATGTTGGGGAGTTTATCGAGGAGCTGAGGCGGATCTTTGAGAGACACCAGGATGGCGGACAGGTGGTGTTTGAGTACGAGACTCAGGTTTTCTTCGGGAAGTTGAAGTAGCGGGTTCGGAGGGAAGCTAGTGGGCGTGACCTCCTCCTTTCAAGGGGAACCATCTCCGGAGTCCTCGCGTGGACGGGCGCGTCGCGCGTAGGCGACGGTTACACGCTTCGCGTGGGTGGAAATGATGTTTGGTTGGCGAGCGGCCCTTCACCCCTGCCCCTCATCCCCGGAGGGGCGAGGGGTTCTGAAATCAGTTAGTCAGCGGGAGCGATGACCACTCGGCGGTTGGGCTCTTCGCCTTCGCTGTAAGTGGAGATGCCTTCGTACTCGGACAGCGCCTTGTGGACGATGCGACGCTCAAAGGCGGGCAATGCATCCAAAACGGCTTCTTCGCCTCGCTCTTTGACCTGGTCCGCGATGTTCTTCGCGAGCTGGGTGAGCTGATCCTCTCGGCGGCGGCGGAAGTCGTTTCCGTCCAACGTGACGCGAACGCCGTTGTTGAATCGGCGACCGGCCATGATGTTGATCAAATACTGGAGGGCGTTGAGGACTTCGCCGTGCTTGCTGACGAGGTAGGCAACGTCTTTGCCGTCGAGCAGGACATTTACGTATCGTCCGCTGAGCTGGCCGGCGTTCACCGAGATTTCGAGACCGGCGTTGTCGACGATCTCCTTCACGAGGGCGATAAGCTTGTCGGCATCGGCCTGAGTCGCGACCACTGCTTCGGCAGAATCGCCTTCTTCGGCGGCTTCGGCAGCAGGCTCGGCCGCAGCGGCGACGGGCTCTTCCTTCTTAGGCTTGGCAGATCGGCCAATCTTCTTTGGTGCCTCGGCCTTCGGTTCCTCAACGGGGGCAACCACGGCAACCGGCTCGGGAGCGGGTTCGGCCTTGGCGGCAGTCTTGGACGCGCCGATTCGACCGCGGGCGGGTTTAGCGGCGGGGGCGGCTGCTGCGGGAGCGGCAACGGCGGCGACAACTTCCAAGACTTCGGCGCGAACACGCACGGAGCTCTTGCCGAAGAGGCCCTTGGTCTCTTCGAGCACCGTGATCTTTACGTTCTCGGGGGACACCCCGAGTTTGTCTGCGGCGGTTTTGGTGGCCTCTTGGACCGACTTAGCTGAAATGTCAATCGACTGCATGAATCTTAAAGCACTTTACTCGCTTAGGGGCTGAGAGTGTTGGACAGGTGGAAAAGTTACTTGCGCTTCTTCGGCTTGTGCTTGGCGGGCGAACCCGTGCTTCCGTTGCTGGATGAGCCGTTGGTGAGGGTGGAGCCTCCGTTTCGCGAGCCCTTTTCATCTTCAATCTTTTGCTGAGTTACCTCGGCCTTCTCCCGCATTTCGTCCATCATTCGCGACCACTTGTTGCTGGATGGGCTCTTGGGATAGGTGCCGCCGGTCTTGGCATTGACCTTGACTAGGGGCACCAGCGGAAGGCGATAGGCTCGAAGCTGCTGGAACGTCGCCAGGATGTTGGTGAAGATCCAATAAAGGACGAATCCGCCCGCCACTGGCACCGCGCCACCGAGCATCATGATCGGGAAAATAATGGCGGCGCCTACGCCGATCATCCGTTGCTGCTTCGCCTGAGTGGGGTCCGAAATCGGGGTCAGCAGGGTAGTGATCACCATCGTGATGCCGTAGATGACAATCAGCGGGACGTCGAGTTGGCCAAGGTTCGGGGCCAGGAAGCCGTGGGTGGCTCGGCTAGTGCTCGGGTTGATCCACAGGAAGGTGCCTTTCGTGAACTCGAACTGGTACAGCAGCATGAACTGGTACACGGTCAAGAAGAGAGGCAACTGAACGAGCGCCGGTCCGCAGCCAGAGAACGGGTTGATGCCGTACTCCTGGTACAGCTCCATCGTTTTCTTCTGCTGGTCTGCGGGCTTGTCCTTGTACTGCTCCTTGATGTCCTTGAGCATGGGGGCCAGTTGCTGCATCTGGCGGCCGTACATGAGGCCTTTCTGGGCGAAGGGGAAGATGACCGCTCGAACGACAATCGCGAGGAGGAACGCGGCAAATGCGTAGCTGAAGCCGGGCAGAGCGCCGGTGAGGTGAACCAAGAAGTCGATGAAGGAATAGCCGCCGGGAATGAGGCCCCAGATGAGAGCGTCCTTATTTCGGGCACTGAGATCGGAGACGACCTTGTCGTACAGCGCGTGCGGGGACCAAGACGACCAGCCGAAGCGCTGATCCTTGAGCGTGTCAGCAACTGTGAAGGTCTGATCCCAACGCGGGGTTGCCGAATCGTTTTTGAGCGAGGGAAGGAGCGTCTGGTAGGCCAGCCGCATTCGCGAAATATCGCTGCGCTGAATGCCCGCCTTGTACTGGGTGTCGGCCACCAAAATAGCTGCGTGGAGTTTCTTCTGCTCAAGCTCGGGTTCTTTTGCCTTTTGCTCGGGTTTCGGCAACGCGTTATGCTGCGTATTCAGCAGGTTTTCGTAGGCGTTTCGATCTTGGACGATGGAGACGTCTTTGATCGCGGCGTTGTCTGCTTGGATCTTGGCGAGCAATTGTGGTTCGGTTTGAACCGGACCGGGCGTCTGGCCGGGACGCATGATCAGCTGAATGCCCAGGAAGATCGTGATCATGATCAGGGCAGTCTGCAGAAAGTTGTTTTTGGGTGTCGCTGGTCTAGACATGTTAGGTTTGGAAGCGGCCTCTACGGTACGGGGTCATGGCCTCCGGGATTGAACGGATTGCACCGACAGATTCGACGGAATCCCATCCAGCTCCCGCGCATGAGGCCGTATCGTTCTACGGCTTCCAGCGTGTATTGAGAGCAACTGGGGGTGAAGCGACAGGTGGGAGGCATCCAGGCAAAACCGCGTTGATAACATCGGATTAGAAAGACTCCAACTCTTCTGCCCATCGCTCATTTGCCTTGCCAAAAAGTGCTCGCACTTCTTCTTGAATACGATCAAACGGTGCGCCGGCTCCTGCTTCGGTTACTACTACGACCACATCCAAACGGGGGTTTAGGATGTGGGGCTCTTGGCGGATGGCTTCTCGAAATCGACGCTTGGCTCGGTTGCGCTGAGGCTTGGTCCCGATCTTCTTGCTGGTCGCGATCCCGATAAGTCCGGTTCCAGGAAGGGTAATGACCCTCGCCGTTTGGCCGCTTACTCGTCGCCCTTCCGTAAAGATGGCGTCGAAGCGGCCTTTACTCGGCCCCTTTACCAGGAAAGCCGAGCGCGACCCTTGATGCGCCGGCGCTTGAGAACGTTTCGTCCGTCGGTCGATCGCATTCGAACGCGAAATCCGTGCGTGGTCTGCTGGTGTCGGTTATTTGGCTGGTAGGTGCGCTTCATGGCTGGTCCGGTCCTTCAAAAAAGTTTGAACGTCAGAGTGTACCCGGGGAATTGGCAAGAGGCACCCTCGCGGCAAGGAGAGGGCGCCGTTTTGCCGTTGGTTTAGCGAGTCTCGATGACTGCTTTCTCGATGACTGCAGGGTTGCCGGCCAAGGGATTGTCGCGACCATCTCGCGGCAGCGCCACGATCTTGTCGACCACGTCCATTCCGTCCGAAACCTCGCCGAATACGCTGTACTGGCCGTCGAGGTGGGGCGAATCCTTGACCATCAGAAAGAATTGGCTGCCCGCCGAGTTGGGATCGGAGGATCGGGCGGCGCTGAGAATGCCGCGGGTGTGGCGAATGTCGTTGAACTCGGATGGGACTTTGTAGCCGGGGCCGCCAGTGCCGTGAATCGAGCGATCATCGCCCTTGCTGTTCGGATCTCCGCCTTGAATCATGAAGCCGGGAATCACGCGGTGGAACTTGGTGCCGTCGTAAAAGCCCGATCGCACCAGGTCCTTAAAGCTCTTGACGTGCTGCGGCGCCTTCTCGGGAAAGAAGCTCACGACGATGTTTCCGAGGTTCGTCTGAAGGACGGCGACTTCTTCGCCGGATGCGGGGCTAGACATGGCTCTAGGATACCGTTTGATTACGGGGCGTCTCGGTGAACGGCGGCGGCTCGAACGAGCCAATAGGCGAGATCTTCGGAGAATCCGCGGTCGATGTACATGCGTGCCACCGACATCTGATCGTTGTCCGGATCGTCGAGATAGCCAGCCGCCTCGCCGACCAGCATCTCGTGGGGAATGTCTTGGGTTGCCAGTTCGGCGATGAGTTCGGGATCGATTTCAATTTCGTAGTGGTCAGAGACGGACTCGGAATCCATGGTCGTGGGACTCTGGTTGGGCGAAGCGAGTTCGCAGGCCTTAGGGAAGTGTGGGCAGTGCGCTCGTTTCGGAGAGCTTCGATATGGACAAGAAGAGTCGAAGGGATCCACTCTTGGCGGAAACGAAACCGAAACGTCGATAGTGCGCAAAGAGCTCAACATCGTCCGCAAACAGTTCCACCGCGTGGCATCCAATATTGTTCGAGACTTCTAAGGCCTGCTGACAGGCAAACGACAGCAACATTCTCCCCAGGCTTTTGCCTCTTTGCCGTTGGTCAACAGCCAACTTTCCTATATGAAGGACTGGTAACGGATGCTTAGGGAGCGTTCTCCTGACGTTTTCATCAATCTCAGTCAGTTCGATCAGTCCCATTGAGAGGGTGATGTAGCCTAGGATTTCTGGCCCTTCGGTTTCGACGGCGACCCACGTGATGGACGTCTTCTGGCGAACGTGCTGGAGGGCGGTTCTCTTCAGAAAGTCATTGTATCGCTCGATGCCGCAGTCGAAATTCTCGCGGTCATGATCCTTCGCCAGTCTTTCGAAGACGATATCGTTCACTTCCTAACGATAACCTTCATTGACATCAGCTTCCGGAGCTCAGCGTTTGGGGGAGATTTGTCTTCGAGCATTCTCACAAAGGCCTCTGACTCCTCACGATCCAAAACCGTGGTGTGATAGTCTCGCCGAATCTTACGCGCTGCCTCTAAGATGGTGGAGGTAACAAATGCGCTCACGGAAATCCCTTGTATGGAAGCTGCTTCTTCGACTTCGTCTTTGTGGAACTTCGCGATGCGAATCTCAATTCGTTCCCTTGGGCTCTTTTCGTACCCCGCCACCGTTTCTCCGACTCGATCTTTCTTCACCCTTTAATTGTACGGCAAATATCCGTACAACTCTAGGGCTCATAATGTGCGCATGTCGGAGATCATCGAGCCGTTTCGCATTAAGTCGGTCGAGCCCATCCACTTCACTTCGCGCGAGCAGCGCGTCGAGATCCTCAAGACCGCGCGCTGGAACCCATTCCTCATCGATGGGGACGACGTGATCATCGACCTCCTCACCGACTCGGGAACGAGTGCTATGTCGGCGGCGCAGTGGGGGGCGATTATGGTGGGCGACGAGTCATATGCGGGGTCGCGATCCCGGTTTGGGATGAGCATGGACGCGAGCCTGGTCGGTCACTACATAGGACAGAAAAAGGTTCGGCCCGGGCACGAGGCGGACCTGACACCCAAAGAGCTCGCCGCCATCGGCAAAGAAAAGCAGAAGTTCCCGCTTGATCTGAACGCTGACGGCACCTTTCTCCACCAGGGAGCGACCGGCGGGACTTGGTCCCGCGAGGCCAACGTCCTCACCTTCAAAACCGAGACTCTCGGCGGCGAAACTCTCGAGCAGATGCAGCAACGAAGCGAAGAATTGGGCCGCGAATTCCGCCTCTTCTTCCTCTTCGACCCATTCACTCTGCTCGTCGCGGGAGATAGGTTCCAGTCACCGGATCCCAACACGCCAGTGATGGTCGAATACGAGAAAACCTGATCCAGAGATGGTGCCCCTTTCCCAAGGCCCTGAGGAACGAAGGGTGGAGGAGGGGGTTGTCCCCCACCGAAGACCCTCCCTCCGGCAAATCTCCAATCCTCAATTTCCTCCAGAGGTAACCTCCCGTCGTGATCCGCGTCACCTTCCGCACCCTCGAACTCAAGAAGCTCTACCCCCTCATGATCAGTCGAGGGATGACGACCTCCTCTGAGAACCTCTTCGTCTTCGCGAGCGACGGAACCCACACCGGAATCGGCGAACTCTCCCCCGCCACCGGCTCGAAGTGGACCGCCGAACAGGGCCAAAAACAACTCACCGACTTCGTCGGTGCCGGACTCGCAGACCTCGACATCCAAGCGAACTACGTTCGCATGCGGGAGGCAAACATCGATCCCCCCGCGATGGCTGCGCTTGACGTGGCGCTCTGGGATCTCCTCGGCAAACGAGCGAACCTCCCGCTCTACCAAATGCTCGGTCTGAACAAAAAGATCGTCCCAACCAGTGTCACCATTGGCATCAACCCGCCCGAAGTCACCCGCGAACGCGTCCCCAAGATCCTCGATCAAACTGGCGCGAAGTGCCTCAAGATCAAACTCGGATCGCCCCAAGGCCGCGATCACGACAAGGAGCATTTCACCGCCGCCGCTGATGCTGCCAAGCCATACGGCGCGAAACTGCGTGTCGACGCGAACGGTGGTTGGACGGTCGATGAGGCGAAGATGATGATGGCTTGGCTAGCCGAACGTGGCGTTGACTACGTCGAGCAACCCTTAGTCGAAGGCGCAGAAGCGGACCTCCCAAGGATATTCGAGGGCCGACCGCTGCCCATCTTCGTAGACGAATCCTGCAAGTACTCCACCGACGTCCCCGGCTTCGCCCACACTGTCGACGGAGTGAATCTCAAGCTGATGAAGTGCGGTGGTATCACCGAAGCCGTTCGCATCGTGGCCGCTGCCCGAGCCCACGGGCTCCAAACGATGATCGGCTGCATGAGCGAGTCATCGGTCGCGATCGCCGCCGGAGCCGCGATTGGCTCCATGTTCGACTACATTGACCTGGACTCCCACCTGAACCTGAATCCCGACCCAACCACCGGTGCGCCGATTCACAATGGCATCGTTGCCCCCACCGACAACCCCGGCCATGGAGCGGCCATCATCGATGCTTAGTCGCGACCAAAAGATTGCGATCTACATGGAAGGAGCCGTGGACGGCGCCTTCGGCAAGATGGGCTTCGGCATCCTCCGCTACTCCCAGAACCCCATCGTCTGTGTCATCGATAGCAAATACGCTGGCCAAGACGCCGCCTATGTCACCCGAATCCCCCGTCCGTGCCCAATTGTTGGTTCGGTGGAAGAAGCGACTGCTTTCGGTGCAGAGGTCCTCGTCTTGGGCATCGCCCCCGGCGGCGGCCTCATCCCCAAAGATTGGTATCCCATCATCGATCTCGCGATCAAGTCGGGGATGTCGGTGGTCAACGGCCTCCACGACCTTCTCGGCCCCCACTATCCGAACCTTCCTGCGGGGCAGTGGATCTGGGACATCCGCATTGAGCCCGAGGGCCTCGCCCCCGGCACTGGCGCATCTGAACATCTTTCAAACCGGCGTGCCCTCTTGATCGGTACCGACATGGCCGTTGGCAAGATGACTGCTGGCCTCGAAATCTATCGCGTCGCCAACGAACGCGGCATCAAGACCGAGTTTGTCGCGACCGGCCAAATCGGAATTACGATCACCGGTGCGGGAATTCCGTTGGACGCAATCCGTATCGACTTCGCCAGCGGCGCGGTCGAGAGGGAAGTGCTTCGTGCGACCAATGACCGAGGTGCCGAGTTGGTCATCATCGAGGGGCAAGGCTCCCTCATCCACCCCGGAAGCAGCGCCAACCTCCCCCTCCTCCGAGGCTCCTGCCCAACCGATTTGATCCTCTGCCACCGAGCCGGCCAAGAGCACCTCATGCGCTCGCCCGACTTCCGGATTCCGCCCCTGCGGGACTTCGCGAACCTCTACGAAGACCTCGGCTCCGCGTGCGGCACCTTTCGCCGCCCAAAAACCGTCGCCGTCTCGCTCAACACCTTCGATATCCTTGACGACCAAGAAGCTCTCGATGCCTGCAAAGCCATCGAAGACGACCTCAACCTCCCCTGCGTAGACCCCGTCCGCCACGGCCCAGACCGCATTGTCGACGCCTTGGCATAGCCATTGGGACTGCGCGAAGCTCTTCGCGCTCTTGTCTGCGATAACCTGTTAGCGTTGCAAACCTCGGTATACCGAGGCTTGCCAGACTTAACCCCACAACGCATCGATCGGCACCGCCCAAAGGTTGTGTCCGAACGGCTTGGCCTCGTCGCCCCGATGCAGCACGATTCCGCGCTTGAACCGGTCTCCCACCACCTCGGACAGGAACCGAAGGCCCTCAAAGTCATCCGGATGCGCCGACCGCGTCGGCCGAACCTCGATCCCCACAATCCCGCGCGCCTGCCCATCCAGCACGAAATCTACTTCCTTCTGCTTCACCGTACGTAGGTGCATCAGCCAGGGTCGCGACTGGGAAAAGCTGCAGAGCTTCATCAGTTCCGAGGCCACGAAGTTCTCCAGCACCGGCCCCAGCCGATTCACATCCTCAAGCGCCTCCTTATCCAGCCGCTCCAGGTAGCAGAGGAGTCCGGTGTCCACTAAATAGCCTTTGGCCGTCTTGGCGAACTTCATGCTGGAATCCGAAGACCACGCAGGCACCGTCTGCAGCAAGAAAAGCGCCTTCAGCAGATCGAGATACCGGGTGAGGGTGGTGTGCGCAATTCCCGTATCCCGCGACAAACCAAGCACATTCAAAGTCGACCCCGTCCGGGCGGCAAGCAGCCCCAAGAGGCGAGGCATCTGAGTCAACCCCTCAATGTTTGCCAAGTCGCGAACGTCGCGGTCGAGAAGAGATCGAATGTAGCCGGCAAACCACGGCCCTCGCCGATCGGGCTTGCGAAGAGCCGGCTCGGGAAAGCCACCTGCGAGGATCCGGTCGATAATCTCTCCTGGCTGGCCCACCACCCTTCGCGCATCAAACGAATCCGCGAATAGCCCATCCACGAAATTGGTCGACGACCCTTCAAGTTCCGCCTGCATCAGCGGCAGCAAGTCGATGATCTCCATCCGCCCCGCCAACGAATCGGCAACCTTTGGCAGCATCAAAACATTGGCTGACCCTGTCAACAAGAACGACCCGGGGTCCCGCTTCTTATCCACCCAACTCTTGATCGCAAGGAATAACTCCGGCGCGCGCTGCACTTCGTCAATGGTGACGGGCGGCGGGTATGTCAGGAGGAACTCGGTCGGATTCTTCTTCGCCAGAGCCAACGGCTCGGGATCGTCGAGCGTCACCATCAGCCGTTTGCCTACTTGCTGGGTGAGCGTCGATTTCCCAGATTGCCGTGGCCCGTGCACCAAAACCACCGGCGTATCTTCCAGCGCATCCACCACCGCCCGATATCCCCATCGTTCGATCATGGGAATAGTATAGCCGAACTATGGGGAATAATTCCCCATATATGGCGGATATCCATCTAACCAATAAGTAGATGTATGTCTACTATATCATGCTTTTGGCGCCGTGAATAGTTTTTTCGAAAGAGTTGCTCAAAAAGAGCTTCGCGTCATGCTGGACAAGGGACGAGAATCGAAAACCCAGGGCAGCCCTGGCGTCGCTTTAGGTTTCGGTGATTGCCAGCGAATAGCTGGTGCTTCTTCCACCCGCTTCGTCCTGAACCAGAATTTGCTTCTGAACCAGGTCCGAAATGTCTCGGTGGGCCGTGTCTTGAGAGCACTTGGCAAGCTTTGCCCATTTCGAGCTAGTGAGCTTCCCCTCCAATCCATCGAGGAGGCGATTGAGCACAAGACGTTGCCGCTCATTCAACGCGATCTGTGAGTGACGAGTCCAAAAAGCCGTCTTGGATCGCACGAGCACCAGGACGCCCTCTGCCTCCGTGAGCGCCCGATCCAAGCAAATGAGAAACCACTGGATCCAAGAAGTGATGTCTAGCGACGCCTTTTGGGTCCGCTCAAGAACGTCGTAGTATTCGTGCTTCAACTTATGGATTTCGGAAGTCACCGAGTAGAAACGCTGACTCGTCCGATCCGATCGGGCCAGGGCCAAATCCATGATCGCGCGGCCTATTCGTCCATTCCCATCATCCAATGGATGAATCGCCACAAACCAGAGATGCGCGATTGCCGCCTTGAGAATCGGATCAAGTGCATTTGCCGTTTCGAACCAGTTGAGAAGAGAAATCATCTCGTCTTCGAGTCGACTCGCCGACGGTGCCTGATAGTGAACTCGTTCCTTTCCAATGGGGCCGCTCACCACCTGCATGGGCCCAAGTGCGTCGTCGCGCCAGGAGCCCACGCGGATCGTTGACAGTCCAGCTGGCCCCAACGGAAAGAGAGAGACGTGCCAGCCAAAAAGGCGATCGGCGGTTAGTGGTCGATCATAGTTCTGGGTGGCGTCGAGCATCATCTCGACCACGCCGTCTACTTTGCGACTGGCCCGCGGCAGTCCGGCCGCATCGATTCCAAGCCGAAGCGCTACCGACGACCGCACCTGACCCGCGTCCAAGTTTTCGCCTTCTATCTCGCTAGTTTTCTGGACATCCTCAACGATCACCGAAAGGATCGTCTCTTGGCGACGTTCGAACCCTAAAGCTTCCATAGCCCCGATCAACAGTCCCTGACGGTGACGTAGCGAACTTAGGTGGTTTGCGATCGCTGAGTTGTCCCACCGAAATTGGGGCCAGTCGCTTCGCTGATGGATATAGCTGGTTTGCGGAGAATAATCGTCTATGCGGAGATTATATCGCAATATTCTCCGCAAAACTGCGGAGAATACCTAGCGTAGAATTCAAAATAAGTAGACATAGGTCTCGTATAATGTTTAATCCGGCACTTCGGAATGAGCTTAGTTTTTTGGATTTGGTTAGAAGGCTTCTACGTCGCGACTGCAGATGGCGCGGACCTCGTAGTGCGCGAAGGCATCATCCTCGACGCCACCAAGGCGGCGAAGCAAAAAGGTCTCGTCCCCGGGATGGAGTTGCGCCAAGCCAAAGCGATCCAACCCAACATCACCTTCCAAAAGTGGCGGCGCGAAGAATACGAGCAACGAGAAAAGGCCTGGCTCGACCTCTGTGTCGACTTCACCGGGGTCATCGAACCGGAAGACCAGCACTCCGCGTTCCTCGACCTCTCCCTCCACCCGAAGCCAATCGATGTCGCTGAGAAGCTGGTGCGCACCCTAGTAGATAAAACCGGTCTGCAAGTCCGATACGGTCTCGCCCCTTCCAAGTGGATGGCCCGGCTGGCCGAGATGCGCGAAGACTTGGGCAAGGCGGCCCAAGATCCCGTCGGCTTCCTCCAAGACCTCCCCGTCGACGACCTTCTCCCAATCCCTCTGGAGCATCGCCAGCGCCTGCGCTTCCTCGGCTATCGAAAGATAGGCGAACTCGCCCAAATCCCCTTCGAAGTGCTTCAGGGCCAGTTTGGCGAAGAGGCCTACTCCATTACCCAAGCCGCTCGAGGCGCGCTTTATGAAGAGGTCCAAGCCCTCTATCCGATGGGCGCGTTGCGCGACAGCTTCGTCTTCGATGGGGCCGTCGAATCGCTTGAAATCCTCACCAGCGCAACCAAACTGCTGGCCAAACGCATCGGAGATCGCCTGGAGTCAAAATCCCTCGAAGGCGCCAAATTCAAGCTCACCATCGAAGATGAAGACGGCGAAATCATCGCCAGGGGCAAGAAGTTTTCCAAACCAGTGCGTTGCCCACGCACCGCACTCGCCGCCCTGCGAATCCTGCTCGAAGAACCCTTCGAGAAGCCCATCACCGCTCTCCGAGTCGCCATCGACGACCTCAAGCGGGTGAAGTCGTACCAAGCCGAACTGCTCCCTGGTCGCGAGCGCTACCGACAAGTAGATGGCACCTTGCGCCACATCCGAACCGCCTACGGAGACCTCTCCATCCAAAAAGGCAGCGACATCCAGTTGCCACGCCGAATCCTCGTGCTCAGGGAGTGGAAGAATGCCACCGGCTGGAGATAACATATTCGAGCGGTGGCGCGAGGCGGGCGAGTGGTGGTCTGGAGAGCCCCAGCGCGAGATCCTTCGCTACTTCGATACCAACGGGATCCGCCGAGAAGAGCAGAAGGTATTGCCCTCGCTAGGCAACGCGGTAAAGGCAAGCATCCCCATCGATCGGGTCTCGAAATCTGACGAGAACAACATGTCCTTTGTGAGCGGGGTGGTGGCCGAAACCGACTACAGCGACGTCCCCCCACTGAAAAAGATTGCTCCCTACACGCTGCTTCACGCCCTCAGTTCCTACTCGTTCGGGCAGAGCGCGATGCTCGTCAACCACATCCCCGCGTACCACCGCGACTACGGCTATCAGGCGATGCTCTTGGCCGACCGCTTCTCGCTAATGGGGGTCTTCGAGTTCCAGAAGATTGCGATTCACAAAGGCATCAAGCCACTCTTTGGCGCGACCCTCGAAATGGCGGATGGCGGTGAATTGGTCCTCGTGGCAAAAACGCCAAGAGGATATCGAAACCTTTCCCGCCTCATCAGTGAGTGCCACCTCCAAGAGCCGCGCCTCTTCCCCCTCTGCACCTGGGAGCGCCTCGCCCGCCATGCGGAAGATCTCCTCTGCCTCACCGGTGGCCACCTGGGAGTGGTCAATCGCCACCTCGTTCGTCGAGACACCCAGGCTGCCCACGAGACTCTTGATCGGCTCATTGGCCTCTACTGCAAGGGAAACGTCTTCGTTCAGATCGAGAGAAGCCTAGTCCCGTGGGAGATGCATGTCAACCAAACGCTGCTGGATCTCGCCGAAAGCCTTCGCCTCACCCCGGTCGCCGGCGGCCCCATCACCCATCCCTGGCGAGGCGCATTTGCCGCCCAAGACACGCTTGTATGCGTGGAAAGCCTCTGCCTCATCGAAGAAGTTATCGGCCGTAAGCCGAGACGGGCGGTTGGCCAACCAGATATCCCTCTTCCCCCACAGAGGTTCATCAATGGCGAGCGCTTCCTCCCCAGCCCCCCTGATTTAGAAGAGCGATTTGCCGATCGCCCCGATCTCCTGCGAAACACTCTGAAGATCGCCGAGCTCTGCGAAGACAAGATCCTGCCCGGCAGGGTGAACCTGCCCAAGTTCTGCCCGAACGAGAAACAAACCCTCTACGAAGTGACCTACGCCGGCCTTCGCCAAAAGGGGCTCAAGTTGGATAAGAAACGATATAAGAGGATCGAATACGAGCTGGCTCGCATCGCGGGTAACGGGTTCGAGAGCCATTTCCTCGTCGCATGGGACATGTGTCGGTGGGCCAACGATCAGGGGATCGTATCAAGTGGGCGAGGGTCGGTGGTCGATTCCGCCGTCGCCTACTGCCTAGGAATCTCGCGCATCGACGCGATGGAGCACAACCTCCACTTCGATCGCTTCCTCCCCGCCGACGCCAGCAAGCGCCCAGATATCGACATCGATTTCGAGGCTCGGCGGCGAGACGACGTTCGCAACTACCTCTCTGACAAATACGGCCGGGATCATGTCGCCACCGTCGCCGCCTTCGGCACCTATCGAACCCGTGGCATCGTCCGCGAGGTAGGAAAAGTGATGGGGATCCCCGAGGAGAACATGAGCTACCTCGCCAAGCGGCTGCACGGCAGCGTCTCCCCCGACGAACTCGAACGTGAGATCGAGGCCAAGCCCGAACTGCGAGACAGTAACATCCCGCGCGAACGATTCCACTGGGTGTTCCAACTCGCCAACTACCTCATGGACCTCCCCCGCAACGTCCGCTCTCACTCCTCCGGGGTGGTCATCTCGGAGCAGCCGATTTGCGACACCGTCCCCGTCATGGTCTCCGGCGCAGAGGGAGTGCAGATCATCCAATGGGATAAGCGCAGCTCCAAGAAGTGCTTCGACAAGTTCGATGTTCTCTGCCTTCGCGGCCACGACGTACTCTCGAAGCTGCAAGAGCAGGTTCGCGAAGACGAGCCCGAGTTCAGCGTCAACACTCTCCCCCTCGACAACGAGGAGGAGTACCGAACAATGCGTGCAGGCGAACTCATCGGCATCCCCCAATCCGCCTCCCCCGCCATGCGCCAAGCGCATATGCGCATTAAAACCAAGAACCTCAAGGAAGCAAGCATCGTGCAAGCGGGCATCCGACCGGGAGTCGGGGGCGCGGTCAAGCTCAACGAGCTCATCGCCCGAAAGGCGGGCAAGGCCTACGACTTCCCCCACCCTGACCTTGAGAAGATCCTTGACGCCACCTACGGCATCGTCGTCTTCCAAGAGCAGATCGATCAGCTCCTCACCGACATGTGCGGCTATAAAGCCGCCCAAGCTGAAGAGGTACGCGAGGGGGTCTACAAGCAGCGCCAATACGGCTACATCGAGAAAATCCAGGAAGATATCTTCAAACGTTTGAACGCAAAAGGCTACTCAAACGAGGTTGCCCAAATCGTTTACGACCTCGTCGCCCAGTTCAAAGGCTACGGCTTCGCCGAAGGCCACGCGCTCGCCTTCGCCGATATCTCGGTTCGCTCGATCTACTGCCAGCAGAACTACCCTGCTCCCTACTTCGCCGCCCTTCTTCAGGCCCAGCCCGCCGGCTACTACCCATCCAGCACGATCGCCAACGAGGCCCGAATTCGCGGGGTCAAGATCCTCTCCCCAGACGTCAATCGGAGCGGGCTGGAATTCTTGGTGGAAGACTATCAAGCCGAGGACGACCCCAAGCTCATCTTCCCCAAACAAGCAATCCGAACGTCGCTGGGTCAACTCAAGGGACTTTCAAAGCCGACGCGCGAGCGCCTGGTTGAGCAAAGAGGAACCGGCCAATTCACATCTTTCTTCGACTTCACCGCCCGAGTGCGGCCGCATCGCGACGAGCTCGAACGCCTCATCCTCAGCGGCGCTCTCGATAGCCTTCACCCCAATCGCCGTCGGCTTCTGTGGGCGATTCCCAGCGCTCTGCAGTACATGGCCGTCTTCGAAAACTCACCTGGCGCGCTGCCACTACATCTCCCCGAACCCCACCTGCCGAAGGCAGTTAAGGATTTCGCCGATGTAGAAAAAGCGATTCACGAGCGCACGATTCTCGAGATGGATGTCGAGCAGCACCTCCTGGCATTTGAGAGGCCACGAGTGCAGAAGAAGGGTGCAAAAACCGCTGCCGAAGCCAGTCACTGGGATAATCCCGAGAAGATCTTCGTGGTCGGAAACCCCATCCGCCTCCGCTTCCCTCCGACGTCGAGCGGCAAACGCGTGATGTTTTTCGACCTCGAAGATGAGACCGGTTTGCTCAATGTGACCTGCTTCACCGACACCTATGACCGAGACGGCCAAGTAGTCATCTGCTCCCCCTACGTCACCGTATGGGGAGTGACCCAAAACCGCGATGACCACATCGCATTCATGGCCCAGCGCATCTTCCCGTACAAACCGGTCATCGAGCGCCACCGCCTGCCCGACGAGTTACTACCATTGGTTATGGCGGACTTCCTTCATGGGTAAATCCTTGGTTCCTTCACCGCCCTCAGCAACGAGACAACGACCAAAACGCACATGTTGCAAAAGATTGCCGGCCCGAGAAGTAACAACACCTGCAGCCACTTTTCGACGTGAGCCCTCGGAAGCAGATAAGCAACCGTCCATGCGGTTGAGATCGGAACTAGACCGATCACAAAGCATCCCAAAGGGATTACGAACCTCCGCTGCTTCTTCCTCAACTCTTCTGGATCAATCTTCAACCCAGATATCAGTCCCGCAACCGAGGCGATCCCCATGGTTGGGAGGGGACCGAGAAACCAACCACAAAGAGGAAAGCCCACATACCAAAGAACTTCATTGACTCTTGATCTCTTCTTCGTCGACTTTTCTTGAGAGCTTGAGGACTTCTTCCGAACTACAACCGAAGGCACGAAACAAATACGGATGGCCAGAACATGGATAGGCCTTTTGACGCCACATTCCTAAAAGCTAACATAGAGGCGTTCATGGATTCGACCATCACGACCCGCGCCTTCGTCGTCGACCTCAAGGCGTATCAACAGGAGCTCTTCAAGCTCAACCTGCTCAAATCCATGGGGCGGTTAGTGCTGGCGTTGCTCCTCGTAGCCGCCATCTTTTTCGCCACCAACGAAACAAGCATCGCAATCGGCGTGCTCCTCGCTACCGGCATCCTTACTCCGATGCTTCTACTCGCCCGTTGGCAACAGATCAAGAAATATCTAGATAGCCCCATCGCAACCCGAATACTCGGGGCAAATCGCACGATGGAAATCTCCGCGATCGCGGTTCGGAACATCACCGACGATGGGATCGATTCCACCGTGCCCTGGCACTACTTCTCAAAAGTCGAAAGAAAAGGCCCCTTCGTTCTTCTATTCATGGCGGGAAGCCAGCACCTTATACTTAACGCCGACGCCTTCCAATCACCAGAAGACGCAGCTCAATTCCAAACTCTCATCACCGGTCGCGGCCTTGTCAAGAAGCGTTGACAATGGAACCGATCAAGACCAACCCGTTCAAAATCGATCCGCGTATCTACATGCGGGAGAACTTCCGGCTCCACATCGATCGAATTGCGCCCCTTGTGCTGGGGCTCTACACCGGCCTCTTGGTGATGGTCTACTTCGTCCACGATCGCCAGCTCACTCTATTCACCCTGACTTCAATGGCGGTGACGGTTCCTGGCGCATTACTCTATCGCTGGCTCAGGATGAAGAAAGCGTTCCAACACAAAGGCTTCCTCTCTAGCCAGACGATGGAGTTCAGCGAAAGCGAATTTCACGTTTCCAACTACGATGGGGTCAACAGTTCGGCACCTTGGACTCGCTTCACCAAGATCGTCTTCACCGATTCACACGCGCTCTTCTTTATCGGCAAGAAAATAATCTCCGTCAATCGAGACGCATTCCAAACAAAAGAAGACGAGGCTGAATTCCGAGCGTTTGCTGAAGGGCGGGGTCTCCTCAAGAAACGCTAGCGCATCCGCGCGGGAAACAACTCTTGCCGGGGCATGTGAAAAGTTGGGGAGACCGCTTCGGTCAGCGCCTCTTCGGCTCGACGCAATCCTTCTCGCCGCCGCAAAGCCGGCGCAGATCGCTCGCATAGCCGCCGAACCGTCGCATAGTGGCGCAACTTGTCGGAAGGCGAAAGTGCGGGCCAGGCAAGCCGAGTCTGCTTCACCTTCTCAACCGCCATCGCCGGCACGTTGACTTCCATAAATCTCAGTGCATCAAGCGCTTGCTGATCTGCGTAGGGCGTCATCACAATCAAATCATAACGGTACATATCCGTCTACTGCAAGGGTTTTGTCTACCTATTTGGGACTTTTTTCGCATTTTCTTTCTACCTTTTCAGGGCGCTGAGCACCGGGCGCAGGGCGCCGGGCTGGAATTGAACTTGCTCCGGGCATCCGACTCGGTTCCCAGAAGTGGTAGAACCGAGATTCAAATGGGCAAGTATTTCCCCGCGTTCAAGGCATACGACGTCCGAGGCATCGTCCCCTCTCAGATCAACCCCGAACTCGCCTACAAAGTGGGAAGGGCCTATGCGGATGCGATCAACCCTAAAACCGTCTGCATCGGATACGACATCCGACTCAGCGGTCCCGACCTCTACGACGCCTTTGCTCGAGGCCTCAATGACGCCGGCGTAGACGTCATCCACCTGGGAATGGTCGGCACCGAGATGGTCTACTTCGCCACCGCCCATTACGGCTACGACGGCGGCGTGATGATCACCGCCAGCCATAACCCCCCCGAATACAACGGTCTCAAAATGGTCCGATCCGAGAGCCGGCCGATCAGCGGAGACACCGGCCTGTTCGATATCGAGAAGCGCGCCTTTGAAGAGAAATGGGAGCGCACTGGA
The DNA here is from genome assembly GCA_038321975.1 of Fimbriimonadales bacterium. Lineage (GTDB taxonomy): Bacteria > Armatimonadota > Fimbriimonadia > Fimbriimonadales > Fimbriimonadaceae > Fimbriimonas. The sequence goes on from JBBQFM010000005.1 coordinate 97,658, forward strand.
TCGGGCAAACGAGAGGACAAAGACGTCTACGACGACTTCGTCAAGCACCTCCTCAACATCGTCCAGCCTGAGGAGCTTACCGCCCTAAACGTCCTCGCCGACGTCGGCAACGGTGCTGCGGGGATTGCCCTTAGAAAGCTTCTGCCCCACCTGCCGCTAAACATCACCGAGCGTCACTTCGAGCCTGATGGCCACTTCCCCAACGGAGTTCCGAACCCCATCCTCGAAGATGCCCGAGCCGGAACGATCGAGGCACTCAAGGCAGGAAAATACGATTTCGGCGTCGCCTGGGATGGCGACTACGATCGCTGCTTCTTCTTCGATGAGCACGGAGCTTTCATCGAGGGCTACTACATCGTCGGCCTTCTCGCCCAGGCGATACTTCATGCCCAGCCCGGGCAAAAGATCGTCTACGACCCGCGTCTCACCTGGAACACGATCGACATCGTCTCCAAACTGGGCGGCCAACCGGTCATCTGCAAGAGCGGCCACGCGTTCATCAAGGAAAAGATGCGCGCCGAAGACGCGGTGTACGGCGGCGAGATGAGTGCGCACCACTACTTCAAGCAGCACTGGTACTGCGACAGTGGCATGATCCCGTTCCTTCTGGTCTGCCGACTCGTAAGCAAGACCGGGCGATCCCTCGGTGACCTGGTCGGAGAGATGATCAAGAACTACCCCTGCAGCGGCGAAGTTAACTCAGAAGTGGCCGACGTTCAGGCCGTCATCGCCAAGGTCGAAGGCCTCTACACCGAGGGCGGCGAGATCAGCAGGATCGACGGATTGAGCATCGAGTACCCCCAATGGCGCTTCAATCTGAGGGGCTCGAACACCGAACCAGTGATACGATTGAATGTGGAGTCTCGTGGGAATCACGAATTGATGGAGAATAAAACAGCAGAATTACTGAGCATCATCCGCTCGTAACTTTGCCAACAGCAACCAACAATCTTATCGGTAGTGAGAATACGATGAGGAAAAGGGCGTTTACATTAATTGAGCTGTTAGTGGTGATTGCGATCATCGCTATCCTCGCGGCCGTCTTCATGCCGGTCATCGCTAGCGTCAAGAAAGCGGCTTTTCAGTACAGTGCTCTTCAGTCCCTCCGCCAAATCGGCCAAGCCGACCTCATGTATGTGGCCGACAACGAGGAGACCTTCCCTCTCGCGCTTTATCAGGAGGCCGATGGCCTTCACATGTGGATGGGCAAGCGAGGTGCGGATGGCCAAGTGGATCCGAGCGCCGGTCTGCTCTATCCCTACATCAAGACGACGCTGAAGGACAAGACCTTCAAGGCCAAGGACTACCTTGGCGATCAGAGCGGCTTCGGCTACAACTGGGGCTATCTGGGCAGCGATTTCAACGTCACCGGCAACTACTGGGGCTTCCCAAACTGCTCCAATGCCGCGAACATCACGGATATCGCCGAGCCCGCGAAGATGATCGCCTTCTCCACCAGCGCCCTCTTCAATGCTCCTTGGCAGCCCAATGGCGATAGCGCCGTATACGACTTCGGATTCATCGACCCTCCCAAGTATTGGCACAACAATCCGAACATGGATTTCCGCCACCAGGGTGAGCGCCATTTGGACCTCGTCAACCGAAAGGTGAATTCCACCGGGATGGCCCTCGTCGTTCACGTAGATGGCCACGCTGACACCATCAAGCAAGACCGAGTCAAGGATTCGATGTTTGAGCGCGGTGAATTGAAGCATTCCGGCGACGACGAATAAAAGCGATTCGTCGCGCAGCGTAGTCATAGATGAGGCGTGCCGTCAGGCATCCTCCTAGAGAGCTATGTCCAAACCCGTGCACATTCGACTCCTGGGCGAACTCGAAGTCGAATGGAACGAGACGTCGTACCGTGAATTCGGCACGCGCAAGGCGGCATCCCTTCTCGCCTATCTCGCCCTCCGTCCGGGAAAGCAGGTCTCCCGCTCGACGTTAGCGAGTCTCCTCTGGCCGGAAAGCGACCCCGAAGCCGCCTTCACGAGCTTGCGCAGCGCCCTTTACCGAATTAGTCAGGTGATTGCCGCGCCAAACCTAGTCGAGGCAACCCGAACCACGGTTGCACTCCCTGAACGGGTCGTCCAGGTAGACGTTGCCGACCTGGAAATAGCGTACGAATCTGCCAACCGAGCTTCCAGCGAAGGAGATGAAGCACTCGCCCTTCAGCAAGTGGAGGTCCTGGCCCAAGGCTCTTTGCTTGATGGCCTGACCGATGAGTGGATCCTTCCCGAGCGAATGCGCTTGGACGAACTCATGCAAGATGCGTTCATCCGGCTCGCCGCAAACGACGAGGCCAAAGGCGAATACGACGAAGCGATTAGGCACCTTCGAAGCTCTATCGCGCTCAACCCACTGGATGAACCATCGCGGGTCGCAATCATGCGAGTCTATGCCCGTTCCGGCAACCGATCGCAATCACTCGATGAATACGAAAAGTTTTCGCGTCTGCTTCACGATCAACTAGATCTGCTTCCACGCCAGGCAACTCGCGACTTGGCCGAACGAATCAGCGACGGGGTCTACGATCCCAAAGGAGATCAAGACCTTCTCGAAGAGGTAATCGACTGGTACATGACCAGAAACCCGGCCAGAGCGGCCGCGTTTCTCGCCAATATCACCGACTTCTGGATGTACAAGAAGAACAGCCCGGAAGGTTTGGCGACGCTCGAGAAGTTACTCGAAATTCCCGTCCCCGATCCTTGGATCAAGGGTCGCCTCCATACGTGCGCAGGAGGCATCTCATACTTCCAGGGCTATTACGATCAGGCGATCGCCCACTTTGAGAAGGGCGAGGACTTCCTACGTGCGGTGGGAGACAAAGCCGAACTGCTCTTCGGTCTCTCAATGCACACGTTTTGCCTTCGAGAGAACGGCGAATACGACCGCATGGAGGTTATTGGCGCAGAGGCACTTGCCGTAAGCGCCGAAGTCGATGATCCCTACATCCTCGCCCGATTCAAAAACCAGCATGCAGGCAATATGTGCCAACTCGCTCGCTATGACGAGGGGCTCGAGCTTTACGAAGAGGTGCTCACGATGGCGAGGTCGTTCAAAGACCTTCGGATGATTGCTATCGTGCTCTTCAACATAAGCTACTTCCTCTACAAGCCAGAACATGAGTCGCTGGCCTTTAGCTATGCCCAAGAGTGCCTCGAGCACGCCGTCGCGGCGGGAGACGTGGGCGTCTACAGTTGGGCGTGGATGGGGTTCGGATTTCGCCTCATCAAGGCCGGCCGACTTGTCGAAGCAAGGAATGCGCTTGAGAAAGCGATCCGGTTGGCGAGGACCAAATCGCACCGCAGGACTGCGGTGGTGGTCTACGAGATCATCGGCCAGCTGCTCACCGCGGAGGGAGAGTTCGACCAGGCGGCGGCCATGCTAGGAGCCGCGACTTCCGAGCGCTTGCGCATTGGCGCCAAACGCGGTCCTTTCGAGATGCAACAGCTAATCGCCCTCGAAACCCCATTGATCGAATCGATGGGCAAGGAACGATTTGAGGAGCAAAGAGCCTTCGGGGAAGCGGGCACGCCCGACAAGTTCGTCTATCGCACCGCACGTGACCCTCACAACCAAATCACCTAATTTGACGTTGTAAGTGATTACCGGGAGTAAAGTCTCCAATAATGCCCGGTGAAACGAATGGGATTTCTACAAAACATACAGAGCGCAGCTAGAAAGCAGGGTGCCCCGATTACGGTGGGGATTGCCGTCGCCCTCGTCGTCTCTTCCCTTTTCTTCTGGCTGTTCCGCTTCAAAGGCGTTGACTCGGTGGCTCTCACGGGCGATTGGATGCACGCGCCATGGGTGCTGCTCACCTATCCCTTCGCGTTTACCTGGCTGACCGATCCCCTACAGATTGTCTTCTTCATCTTCCTCATCATCTGGCTCCTGCAGTTGGGTGGAAGCGTGGAGAGAGACCTTGGCCCGGTTCGCTACGGCGTTTTCTTTGCCGCCATGACGGTCATTCCCAGTCTGGCCGTTTGGTTGGGCTGGCTCGTTTGCCACGGAGTCGGTCAAGGACTTGCTTTGACGGGTCCGCTCCTTCCGCTCGCCGGTATCACGGTCGCCTGGGGCATGCGAAACCAGACCACCCAAATCAGCTTATGGGGCATCCCGATCAACGGAAAGATCCTCGCCATTCTCGACACCGGTATCTGTCTGTTCACGATCGGATCGATGACCGGCATCCCCATCCTTGGCGCGTTTGCGTGTATCCACCTAGCGTTAGCTTGGGCCTTTGCCGTCGGCGCCATTCCTGGCCTTAACTACGCAAAGCCCATGACGCGTCACACGACGACGCGAGGCGAGAAGGTGCGTGACGACCGCTACTTCGATGACGTGCACCGTCGTGAGAAGGAACGCGAAGAGCGAGAGCGACTTCGAAAGCTGTTCGAAGGCAGCCTCTCGGATGACCAAGAGGCCTAGAAGTTCTAATATATTAGAACAAATAAGACGAATATGTTCTAATATATTGGAATGAAGGCGATTGCGAGACCCACACGGCGGGAACAGCTAGATGCCCAGCTACCTGACCTCACCAGCATCCTCCCTAGACACTCGCCCCCTGGCGGATGGATCAAGTCAATTCGCGAAGCTCTCGGAATGAACCTTGAGGCATTTGCTCGCCGACTTGGGGTGGCATCCAAATCCACCGCTCATCAGCTCGAGCAAGCGGAAGTCGACGAGACGATCACCGTCAAGAGACTGAGGGCCGCCGCCGATGCCCTCGGCTGCGATCTGGCCATTGTCATGATTCCCAGGATCCCCTTGACCCAGATGGTTGCGGACCGGGCCCGAGAGGTGGTGGTAAAGCGCATGAGTCGAGTCGGGCATTCCATGGTGAAGGAATCCCAAGCACTTACCCAGGATCAATCGGACCAAATTGTGGATCGAGCGGCAAGGAAGCTAGTTGAACAAGGCGATCGAAGCCTGTGGGAATGAACTTCGAATATCCGCCTGGAGCCACACCTCTTGATCCTCGTCCTCATTCATCCTTTCGTCAACGGGAATGGACGTCACGCCCGCTTCGCAACCGATCTCTTGTGCCTAAATAAAGGTTGGCCCATCTCATCGTGGGGCAACGAGAATTTGTTGGGGGCCAATAGATTGAGAAGGTCGTACATTAAGGCTCTCCAAAGAGCCGATCGCCACGACATTGCCCCCCTGATCGAGTTCATTGCAATGGAGTCGCCCTCGCGCTACGCGTCACAATAAGGCTTGTGACCGTCGAGACCTTACTTCTTCGCCTTAAGCAATGCCCGCTGATCGCCTCCGTTCAGGCGAGCGAGGGGCCTGTCGATCACCCCGACACCCTCCTGCGCCTCGCCAGAGCAAGCGGTCAAGAAGGGGTTAAGGTTCTCCGCGTTCAGGGTGTGAAGAACATGCGGACGATCAAGCCCGCGATACCGATCCCCACCATCGGTCTCATCAAACGCCCGTACCAGGATTCCGACGTCTACATCACCCCGACCGCCCAAGACGTGGACAGCGTACGACAACTCAGGTGCGAGATCGTCGCGATCGACGGCACCGATCGTCCCCGCCCGAAGGGCGCCACGCTCGAACAGATTATCAAGCACGTCCAGTTCCGCAAAGGTCTCGCCCTCGCGGATTGCGACACCGTAGAGAACGCGATCGCCGCCGAGAAAGCGGGCGCCGACCTTATTAGCACTACCCTCGCCGGTTACACACCGGCGCGAAAAGCTACTGACGGGCCAGACCTCGAGGTTCTGCGGCAGATCTGCAACGCGGTCAAAATCCCCGTTCTCGCCGAAGGTCGCTATACCCAGCGCTGGCAGGTAGAGGCCGCCCTCAAAATCGGAGCCGTGGGAGTCGTCGTTGGCGGGGCCCTCAACGATCCGGTGAAACAGACCCGTGCGCTCATGCCTCGGTTTGGTCGAAACAAGGGCGAGCCGCGAAAGGTTGGCGCAGTCGATATCGGTGGCACTTGGCTGCGATTCGGCGTATTCTCGGAGGACTGGCAACTCGTCAAGTCCGAGCGGGTCGCCAACCCGAAGACCCGCAAAGAACGGCTCGATTGGATTCGCGAGCAGATCGTGGCCGAGGAAGTCGACTCGGTTGGCATCGGTACCGGCGGCATCGTCGATCCCGCCACCGGCGAAGTCTGGACCGCCAAAGAGTATCTGATGCCCGACCAGATCGGCATCGTCTTCGATGCTGAGGCGATGGGCGTTCCAACATTCGCTCACGGCGACGGCCATGCCGCCGCTTGGGGCCACGCTTGCCTGTCGCAGTTTGCCGCCAAGCGGGTGGCGACTCTCTCACTTGGTACCGGCGTGGGATGTGGCTTCGTGCAGAACGATCAGATCTGGTGCGGACGAAGAGGCGAGTATCCGCGAATCAACGATTTACCCACCGCAGGCGGCAAAACCTACGAAGACTTGCTCGGTGGAATGAACCTCACGAAGGAACCGACGGACGCCCAAAGGGCCTCCGCGGTGGAGGCCCTCGAAGGTGCCGTGAAAGCCCTACAGGACCTCTACTTCCCAGACGAGATCGTGGTCTGTGGATCGGTCGGCCTCAGCCCCTGGCTCGCACCGCACCTGGAAAGACTGGAGACCGTACCAACCCCGTTCGGCAGCGACGCTGGCCTATACGGTGCTGCCGCCCTCGCGCTCTTTCCGAGCTAGTGCTTTCGCTGAGTGAGGCTGAACCAGTTGCCGCTGTCGTCCTGGATGATCGCCTCGATGCCGTAAAACTGTTCTTCCGGCTCGCTTCGAAAATGTACGCCCTTCGCTTTCAATTCCTCGTAAGTCTTGTAGATGTCCGGAGTCTCGAACACGCCCATTCCGAACGCGCCCTTCTCGACCAGCGCGCGTAGGGCAGTCGCCGTTTCCTCATCAATCGACATTCCCGGCTCGATGGCGGCGAGGACAATCTCAAGGTCTTGGCCCTTGGGCGAGACGGTGAGCCACCGGAAGCCGTTGTCCATCTTGGCGTCCGTCTTCACCTCGAATCCGAGTTTGTTGACGTAGAAGTCGTAGGCAGAATCTTGGTTCAGGACATAGACAATAGCGTGTGATAGCGCGTTGATCATAACGCTATCAAGTTATCTCGGTTGCCCGCGTCTAAGCTTCTTCGATCTTGCTTTTTGGACGTGGCGAAGAACTATGGCCTGGCCGGCAGAGAGCCTTTCATCGCGCCCAAAGTCATACACCGGGGAATAAACCGATGCGTCCAAAACCCCGAGAGTTGGTAAAACCGGGCCGAACCCAACCGGTACTGCACCGGAGTTAAGCCAACCTCTTTTGTAAACCGACTCGAGAAAGTCCCCAGACTCGAGTAGCCGAGTTCGAAACAGATCTCGGTCACCGTCAGGTTGGTGGTCAGCAGCAATTCCTTCGCCCGATCGAGGCGCCGCTCGGTTAAGAAATCAAGGGGTGTTTGGCCGAAAGCCCTAACGAACAACCGGTGGAAATGAAATGGCGAGATACATGCTTCGGCCGCCACATCGCCCAAAGCGATATGCGAATCGAAGCGATCCGCGATGAAGTCGCGAGAGCGGTAGAGGCGCACCAATACATCGTGGTCAAGCTGCATGTTCGGGACCCGCAAGTCTGTCGTTCATTTCTACTATACGCAATGCGTTTCCAAGCAAGGCATCCTTAACAAGGAAAAAGTCGTCATACAAAGGCGATTCCTTAGCGGATGAGCGAGGAGACGGATTGTCAGAACTGAATATCACCAAAAGAGAACTCGAGATACTCTTGCTAGCCGCCGACGGGATGACCGACAAACAAATAAGCTCTAAGCTGGGCGTTTCCATGTCCACTATCAGCACTCACTGGGTTCGCATGCGCTCAAAACTCGACGCCATGAGTCGAGGGCAGGTAATCGCAAAGGCGATGAGCAGTATGTATAAGGATGCTGAGAAAGAACTCAGAAAAAGCAATGAACTGTATAAGATCATCGTCGATACCCTGTCCGACTTAGCCGTATTTATGCTGGCCCATGATCGAACTCTGTTAAGTTGGAACCCCGGCGTAGAATTCAACCTGGGCTATACCCAAGAGGAGTTTGTGGGCAAGTCGGCAGACATGATTTTCAACCCCGAAGATCGGAAGATTCATGCGGCCCAACAGGAGCAGGCAACGGCCGAAGAGCACGGAAGAGCTTCTGACGAAAGGTGGCACCAAAGAAAGGATGGCAGCCTATTCTGGAGTCTCGGCGTGATGATCCCCCTCCGAGATGACACCAATAAAACGATCTGCTACTGCAAGATCCTGAGAGACAACACGCGCCACAAGATCATGGAGGAAGCCCTGAAGCAAGTCGGATTTGACCTAAGCTCCCTCCAGACCGATGGCATGATGCGTTCCAAAGCCTAATTCGCCCTGCGCGGGTCGGGCTTGACTGTTAGCGATGTGTTGTAGGTGTGACCGTCAACAGTTAGTCTTAGCGAGTATTCGCCAACCGGAGCCAGCGGTCCCCTGGGCTCCCCGGGCGTGTCGTGATAGATCGCCGATATTGGAAAACGCTTTCGGCCATCTGGGACGGGCCCGCGGAAGTCCCAGACAAACCGATGGTGCCCCTTCATCGCCTGTAGAGTTTGGGCAGGACGAATCCAATAGGTGGGCACGTCTAGTTCCTTCGGATCGACGACCTGCGGTTTGTCGTTGCTCGCGTACCGCCTAAACACCTTGCCGGTGCCATCCAAGATCTCCAGGATAACTGACTTCGCATCCACGCCAAGGTAGTAATCCAAGATCGCCCCATCGGGCGGATTCTTGCCTGCCGGTTCTTCGGGCGGGAGGGGCGTGTCGGAGTTCGTATTGCGCTCGAGCAAGTAAGCGTCCTGCGGTTTGTAAAGAGATTCCCCCGCGCCGAGGTCGCGGAGCGGCGAGACGTCGTCGAGAATCCAAAACGAGCGCCCATGCGTTCCCACCACGAGGTCGTCTTGGTGTACCACCAAATCCCGAATGGAAGTCGCCGGCATGTTCATCCGCAACGGGCTCCAATGGTCGCCATCGTCGAGCGAAAAGTAAACCGCCCTTTCCGTTCCGCAATAGAGCAGTCCTTTTCGCACGGGATCCTCGCGAACCGTATTCACCGGGTCGTTCGGCAAGCCGCTCACGATCTCGGTCCAGTTCTTTCCACCATCGTGGGTGCGATAGATGTGCGGATGCATGTCATCCAACCGTATTCGATTGACCGCCGCGTAGCAAGTGTCCTGGTCAAAGCGTCCCGCGTCAAGAATCGAAACCTTGCTCCAAGCCGAGAGCGCGGGCGGCGTCACGTCGCTCCAAGTCTTGCCTCCGTCCACCGTGCGGTGGATGAGACCATCGTCGGTGCCAGCCCAAATCACACTTACATCCTGATTTGATGGCGCGATCGTGTAGATCACGCCCCGTCGAGGCATCTTGGTCAGGTCGGCATTGCGATAAACACCAATGCTCTCCGGTACGTCAGCATGCTCGCGAGAGAGGTCGGGCGAGATCTTGTCCCAATGCCCGCCGCCGTCTGCCGTCTTGAAAAGCACACTTCCCGCGAAGTAGAGAATGTGAGGATCGACCGGCGAGAACAAAACGGGCGCGGTGCGCAAGAATCGAACTCCGGCTTCTCGAGGGGGCGCAACGTTGTCGACCTGCCCGGTGACTTTGTTGTAGCGAGTCAACTTCCCGCCATACACCAAGTTAGGATTCAACGGATCGGGCGCCACATAGCCGTACTCCTCAACCCCCACCGGGTGCCATTCGCGGAACGTGATCTGCCCATCGTTCCCTCGACTGCTCACCATCGCCGAGCCGCTCTCCTGCTGACCGCCGTATACGTTGTAAGGGAACTGGTTGTCGGTGCTTACGTGATAGAACTGCGCCGTCGGCTGGTTGTACCAAGAGCTCCAAGACTCGCCCCCGTTGACCGTAATCGTCGCCCCCTGGTCGGTCGCGAGGAGCATGACTTCGGGGCTATTCGGGTTGATCCAGATCGTGTGGTAGTCGTCCCCGCCCGGAGCACCCTTGAACGCATCGAACGTCTTTCCGCCGTCGATTGACTTATAGGTCGACGTATTTGCCGCGTACACGATGTCCTTGTTCTTCGGGTCGGTTCTCACCTCGCCAAAGTCATCCCCTCTCCCCCAAACTCGCCGTTCATTGCTGACTCGAGTCCAGCTTTCACCCGCATCGTCAGATCGGAAAAGCCCGCCCAGATCCGGGCAGTCGACCGTCGCATAGATCCGCTTACTGTCGCTTGGCGCGATGTCGAACCCGATGCGCCCCAGCCCTTGAGCAGTAGTTGGCAAGCCCTTCGTGAGTTGCCGCCAGGTCGTTCCTCCGTCAGTCGACTTGAAGAGCCCGCTATTCGGACCCTGCCATCGTCCGTTCTCCCACGGCCCCTGCCGCGCTGCCCACAGGTCGGCGAAGACCACGTTCGAGTTGTGAGGATCGATCTCAACCGCGATCGCCCCCGTGTCGATGTCCTTGTAAAGCACCTTCTGAAAACTCTTACCGCCATCCGTGCTGCGGTAAATCCCGCGCTCCTCATTCGCTCCGTACGGATGACCGAGCACCGCCACGAAGAGCCGATCCGGGTTCTTCGGGTCGATCGAGATCCCGCTTATCTGCTGCCCATCCCTCAGCCCGAGGTGAGCCCAGGTCTTGCCCGCGTCGGTGGATTTGTACATGCCATCGCCCACCGAAAGGTCGGGTCGCTGCAGACCCTCGCCACTGGCGACGTACACGACGTTCGGGTTCGACGGCGCAACCGCAAGCGTCCCGATCGAGCCGGTCGGCTGATCGTCGAAGACCGGCTTCCAAGTTCGCCCTGCATCCGTCGTCTTCCAAACGCCGCCGTTGTTGACGCCGATATAAAACACGTTCGGCTGCCCCGCAATCCCGGCTGCCCCCACCGTGCGCCCCGCGCGAAAGGGCCCAATCATCCGCCACCGCAGCTCTTGGTACTGATCCGGCTGGACGGTTTGGGCGTGCGAAGCAGAGGCAATCAGGGCAAGAGCAGCGAGAAAGACGCGGCGCATAGTAGCTGCATTCTGCCCGATATGCGTTGCGAGGTAGAACTGCCTTACGATGAAGGTAAACGATGAGTTGACGATTCTAGAAGTGCCGATGTCAATCGGACATCCGCCGCGGATCATGAATCTCAGTCTAATCACCGATTCGGCGAACGGATTAACTCTTGTCGACACCGGCCTCCCCAACCAAGCCGATCTCATCGCCGAAACTCTCGCTGCCGAAGGATTCTCGCTGGCGGATGTTAAGCGAATCGTTCTCACCCACCAGGATCTGGATCATGTCGGCTCTCTTGGCCCATTGAAATCGCAAACGCAAGCGACCGTATTCGCCCACGTGGACGAGGTGCCCTACATCGATGGATCGCTCACCCCCGTAAAATGGCCCTCTCCCGAGCGTCTGGCCCAAAACCCGGGAATGGCCGAGCGGCTCCAAGGCTTCGGCCCAACCAAGGTTGATCGAGCACTAGTGGATGGAGACGTTCTTCCCGAATCCGCCAACGCGGTCGTCATCGCCACCCCTGGCCACTCTCCCGGCCACATGTCCCTATATCTCCCCGCCACCAAAACTCTGATCGCCGGCGACGCAATGGTCTCGGAGGATGGCAACCTCAGCGGCCCTAGCGAAGGTGCGACCCCCAACATGGAGCTCGCCCTCCAATCCCTAAAACGCTTTCTTGAGTTCGACATCGAAACGGTCGTGTGCTACCACGGCGGCATCGTAAGGGACGCAAACGCACAGATAAGACGTGTCATCGGTGAATGAGAAGCGAGTTCCAAATGGACCAAGCCACAAAGGGATCGAGAGAAGCGCAGTTGATCCTAGCCGGGAACTTCCCGAGCTAGAAACATGCGCGACCGAGAACGACATCCCTTTCGTGACTGCCGAATTTGGAGACAAAGTCCTACAACTCATCGTCGAGAACCCAAATCCAAAACTCCTCATCACCCGAGCCATGCTTCCTTACGTAGATGGATTTCAGCTGGTTAAAGAAATGAGGCTCCGAAACGCCAAAACTGTCACATGGATCGCCACCGCCCAATTCTGGGACGGAGTGTCTGCGGAAATCGAAGAGAAGAACTTCTGCGACCGGTTCGTCCCCCCTGATCCAAGCTGCGAGGACGTGTTGAGAGTCTTCGGGAAATGAGCGATACCACGAAATTCTTTCAACAACTCATCGATGAAACTGGGAGCGCTCGAGGCAGGTTTGCCGAAGACGTTGTCTCGGGGCCAATGCAATCCCTGAGGCTGGATATTGGCTATCTCGACACCGCTTGCCGACTCGTTGTCTACATCGTGGAGACGGCCGAGACTTTGAATACAAATACGGCAAACGATATCCTTGAAGACGCGTTCTCTCTTAGAAATGAAGTCGATCTGAACCGAATCAGGAGCCACATCCAAGACTTGGAGAGAGCCAGCCGCTCGCGCTCCAAGCTTCTAAGGTCCACCGCAGAGCGCCTCAAGAGTTGGGGCGAGAATAGCCTTTCGGACAAGGAGTTTCTTGAGGCATTTCGGGCTCGGATGAAGGTCCGCTCGATCTAGTCTTATCGTGTTGAAGGTTTGATGACGGTAGGGTCGTTAGAGTGAACGCTGACTTTGACTTGAAAGGTTCACTCATAAGAACCTTACTTCCTTCGCTTCACCGGAATCGCCGGCAACGGTGGCATCATCAAGGACGTGCACGTGCATTCCGGGGTGGTCCCCGAGCCCGCAACCCTAGCCAGCCCCGGATTCGGTGCCTTCGCCCTCATTCGGCGACGGCGAAAATAGGCTCGGGAGGGGGAGGGCAAGGTGGGGGTTCGACGCCGAAATTTGATCCGATGACTAGCGGGTCAGAGCAAACTCGCGATTCGATGCGTTCCCGGAGCGAGCGTCGCCCGCTCGCCCCTCCACACCAACTCCGCCGGAACCGGCGTCTCGACGGTCAACCGGTCGTCTTCATACAAAACCCCCAACTCCCCGGCCGGATGCGCGATGCGCGCATCGAACCGACGCAAAGACCCCGGCTGCGGCTGAATCAACACGCGCCCCCAACTCGGCGCCACACTCTTGACTCCCGCAACCAACTGGAAGAACCCAAGAATCGGATGCGCCGACCAAGCGTGACAGTCCGACCTTGTCGGTTCGGGCTTCTCGGCGAACGTGGTCAGCCCGTTCTCAATCATCTCGGTCCACGGCCTGAGCTGATCCATATAGTCGGTAGCGGCCATCGCCTGATGCTTGTAGAAGCTGAAGTAGAACGTCGTCTCCGCCGCCCCGGCGGCACGCAAGGCCTCAACCGGCCAAGCGTCGACATCCACTCCAGCCATCTGCTGCCCCACCCGATAAAGCGACTCGACATGCTCACAGGGATGGCGAACGATTCCCGCAGGGGCGTCCAGCAGACCCTGGACGACCTCATATCGTGACTTCAGATACTCCGCCATCTCCGCCTGAATCGCCCGAACGCTGGCCAAGTACTCAAGGTCCGACCCGGAACACCGAGCCATCCGCAGAGAGAACCGAGCGAGCGTGAAGGTGAGGTCGTGAACGAGCGACTTGCTCCCCCCGGGCGGGATCCCCCCGCTCCAATCGTCCACCCAGTCGGCGAACCACCAGTTGTCACCCCTCTCCCGACAAGCGGCAACCCCTTCCAAAATCCCATCCGCCTGCGGATGCGCGTACCTTCCGTCGTACAACACCTGGTCGTGGATCATCATCAGCCACCACAAACAGAACGGCGGGATGATCTGGGTCACACGGTTGGGATAACGGCTCTGAGTCATGCCGTTCTCCATCAGCGACCATCCGAATTGGTCCACCGCATTGCGAGTCAAAGCCCTATCCGTGCTCAAGTAGTAATGAATCAGGGCCTGAATACGCGTGTCTCCCGCGTATTGAAGCTGCTCGTAATAAGGGCAGTCGAAGTAGTTCTCTCCCGCACACCGCTCGGCGGTTCGTACTGCCACGTTCCAAATCGGCTTCACCCGAGGGTCGTCGGCTTCGAAAGACGACTCGACCTCGTAGGGATAGCCCGTCTCCACCGCATCGATCTTGACCCTCACGTCGGCCGTCGCGCGAATAGACAGGTAGCGGTATGTTCGCCACCAAAGCGGCTCGAACTCGGTTGTCCCCCTGCCGAGGATCACCTTGTCTTCGTAACCGCGCATCTCCTTGTCCTCGACGTCGTTGCGGTTCCCCTTCTCTCCGTCCGCGCCCCAGAGAGATTCGGCATACGTGATCGTCACTTCCGCACCCTCCGGACCTTCGAAGGCGATCTGCGGGAATGCACATAGCAACTCGCCGTAGTCCAGCAGCAACTCTCGCCCACCGGGCAGCATAAACCCGCCCCGACAAACCTGGGGCCACCCCTTTCGCAAGTGGTAGCGCATTGGCGGAATCGACCGAGGCACCAGCCCCCAGTGCGGCTCCCAAGTCGCCCCTCGAGGTGCCGCCGTGCGAATGACATGAGGAGGTTTCCAGCCTAAATCTTCCACCGGAATCTGCTGCCAGTCCGGAAACGACCGCCCATCCCAAATCTCGCCCGGGCCAATGTCGATATAGAAATGCTCCATCCCGGAGTGCATCATCGCGAAATCCCACGACTTCACCCGCGCCGCTTCCCACTTGCCCGGAGTCGACAAGCCCTCGATTTCCGACTCAAAGACAAATCCGCTGCGGACCGCCATTTGCGCCATCGGCGCCATCCAACCGAAAGCCCACACCAGCGCCCAAATCAGATTGTCACCCTCTTTTAGATAAGGAGCGATATCCAGAGTTTCATAAAACCAATGCGCCGAATCCCCCCGCTGCGGCCCGAACGACACCATATGCCCGTTGACAAACAGCTTGTATCGGTTGTCCGCAGACACCCGGATCGATGCATGTGCAGGGACGTTGTCAAGGTGAAACCGATTGCGATACGCCAACACGCCAAGGTCTTCTCGCGGGTCGTAAGCAAGAGCAATCCATTTGGCAGTCCAGGTTTCGGCCATCGGTTCGATTCTATCAGTGAACGCAGAAAGACGTGTGAGCGAAGAAGCAATATCCTTCCGGCCGAACACCGAACACCGAACACCGAACACCGAACACCGAACACCTCCTTCCCCCGTCCGCTGTAGAATCGGGGCTGAAGAATGGACTTCATCTCCCAATATCTCTTTAGCCGCCTTTTCTACTTCTGCCCAAAGATCTCAAAGCAGGGACAGACGCTGGTCGCCCGCTCGGATTGGCGTGCCCTCACAATGTGCCTGGGCTACGGCGGCCGCATGGTCACCATCGACCCTGTCCAGAAGGTGATCAGGCTCAAGCTCCGCTCGTTCTGGTTCTACCAAACCTCCAAGCGGATCGAATTCGACTGGATCCAAGAGATCGTCTATCACTACAACGACATCGCACCCGCCTGGGGCGCTCACCAGGAGAACGATCTCTTCGAGGTCGCTCTCCTGCTCAAGAACGGCGAGCGAGTCACCCTCTTCCACTTCTATGGCGAGGGCAGCTTCGTCAACAACGGGATCATGCCCGACTGGATGTATTGGGAGGACTTCATGATCGCTGACTACATTAGAGGCAACCAGGAATCAGAGTCACTTATGTTCGCCGACATGGTCAGCCGCCTAACCGGTGCCCCCATCGGCAACTCACTTCCCTAGAGTCGCCTCCCCTTGCCGAGGATGTTCGTGCCTCGGGAGGGGGAGGGCAGGGTGGGGGTTCGACGCCGAACTCCACCAGAAAGTCACCGAGGAGGGTTAACCCGAATCTCCGTCGGCTTCCTCGCATCCCGACCCGGGAGAGTCACCTGAACCACCGTCGGCGGATCCGCCGCCCCAAACGGAGTCGCACTCGCATGCGCCCCCATTCGATGAACCCGCAACGTAATATCCCGCTTCGCCAACTTGTACTGCCCGACCGAGGGCGAAACCAGCACCCGAATGGTCCCGTTCGGGAGACAAGACACCTTCACCGTCGTCTTGCGGAACAGACCTCTCTGGTACCCATTCGAATTCCCATCGTCTTCATACAACGTCCGCGAGACCGAGCCCGAAGTAGGCGGATAGATATCCGCGATCATCGCATCCTTCCGAATCTGAGCCGTACCCAGCACGTCCTTCGAGAGGAAAAGAATCCCGCCCTGCCGCACGTACATCGGGGTGTGCCAAAGCGGCGAGTTCACCGAAATCGACTTTGGCCCCTTCACCACGTCGCCCGTCCAAGCATCCACCCACGTTCCTGGCGGAACCCAAAGTGACGTCTTCACCTGGGTCTCCGTCGCCTCGAGTCCGTACCAGTTGAGCTGACAGATTGCATCGTTGCCGTTCTCGAAATACTCGACCCGAATGTCGTAGGTCTTGCCCTGCTCCAGCTTAATCGAGCCGTCGGTCGCCGTCTCCGCTTGGTCGTGCCAGGCGTTGATCACCTGTTTGCCATCGATGAACATGCGCGATCCATCATCGCTATTCAGCGAGAATCGGTACGTCTGGGTCTTGGGCATCGGGCCGATCTTGCCCTTCCAACGAACCGAAAAATGGTCGTTTGGTAGAGCCGGATCGGGCGATCCGAGCCGCCAATTGAAGTCGATATTCGCGTCGTCTCGCGCTAAGACGGGAGTGCCTCCAAGCATCTGGTTCGTGAAATACTCGCCCCTCAAGCCAGTCAACAACGAGGAAGGCACCGGCTTCGCCTCGCCCGAAAGACCATGAGTCACCGGGGCAACAAGCAGGTCTTGCCCAAGCAGATACTGCTTATTCGAAGCCGCCTCCGCATACTGCGGCCACTCGAGATCGCATCGCCGAAGCACCGGCGTCCCGTCGTCATACGCCTGTCGAGCCGCCGAATAAATGGTGGGCATCAAGCGGTATCGGAGCTTGATGTAGTCGGTCACAATCTTCTCCGCCTCCGGGCCATAAGCCCAAGGGTGGCGATCCTGCCCGCGTGTGCAGTGCACCCGCATGATTGGAGACAACGCACCGTACTCGAGGAAGCGCACATAGAGCTCGGTCGTCGGAGGCGTCGCGTGCCCTCCTAAGTCTTCACTCATGTAAGGTAGGAGCGAGTTCACGCCGCCATCCACCGCGTTCTCCACCCCGAACTGCAAGAACCGCCATTCGCCACGAGTGTCGCCCGTCCACCAGATGGGGAATCGGTGGCTTGCCGGATGCGGAGCATAGCGGCGGAATCCGTTGTCGATCCCGTCTACGTTGGTCATGATCAACGGTCGGCGATCCGGGAAGAATCGCTGGGTCATGTCCTGATACAGCCGCTGACCCCAAACCTCGTGCCGCAAACCGGGCATCGGCGAGTTTAAACTCACCCCCCAGTTCCGGTCGTACCACCAGGTCTCCATTCCCATCTTGAACAGCTTGGTCAGCCCGTCCCATCGGTAATTCAACTCCACTGGAGCGAGCGCATCCGCAGATTGCGGCTCCGGATGGTCGTTATACATCAGCTTCACGCCCCGCTTGTGAGCCTCCGCGATGAAGCGAGGCATGTCGGGGAAATCCTTTTCTTCCACTGAGTAGCCGTGGGAGCCGTTCACGCGCCAATCCGTATCCACCACGAACATGTCAATCGGAATCTTCTTGCTCCGATAGGTATCGATCGAGGCCAATGCCTCCTGCTCGGTGTAGGGGTGGTAGCGGCTATCGATGTAGCCGAGCGCAGACAACGGCGGCATCGGTGTGTGCCCCGTCAGATTCAGGAAATCCTTGCGAAGCTGGGAATATCCGCCCTTGCCAGGCACGAAGACGTACACGTCCGGAGCGTCGTTGCCACGGTCCCACCCCGAGTCGGGGACGGCGGTCGGTGCCGGAGTCGCCCCCCAAACCGGTGGTATAAGTCGAGGCGAGTCCGCCACCGCATAGGCGCTCGGCATCTTGCCGGGAGAAGGCAGGAAGTCGTTTTTGGGCAAAGACCGGTAGGTGTAGACCACATTCCCCGCCTTGTCCAAGACCTGCACTCCCTTCAGCCCACCACCATCCGGCACCACGACCGAGTAAGTTGTCGCCGACAACACCGTCGCGCCCCCGATCTTGCTCGACCTCACCTGCCCCGAGAACGAAGCTCTGTTAACCACCGTAAACGTAGCCCGATCCTCAAACCCCTTAACCCCCCGCTCCTCCAGCCGAACCAGCCCCGAAGAAAGGAACTCCACCCGAACGTCGCCAAACACAAAAGCCAACGGCTTCGCGAAACCGGAAGCGGGGAAAACGAGGGTAAGCGAAGCGAGACAAGTACGAGCTTTCATCGGCAAACCCATTTTCCCATGCTCATCCAGGCGTTTGCAGACGAAGCAGCGATTCAATCCCGCTGAATGCGTGTAACCGACGATTGCATCGGCGCGACCGCCGACCTTCAGGTTGAACCTTCCGTCACGATGGCCATGTCCTGATTTCGTGAGGAAACGAGGCACTCTGCTCAAGACCGTGACTCATGGAGTGCTCCTCGTATGCGAAGGAGGAACACTCCCAGCAATCGGTCGGCGATTCGAGTTTTCCGCTGAGAAACGTAAAGAACTAACTCGTCCACACGCCATGTCTTGGCATTAGGACAATGACAAACCGGTCGCGAATCGTCTCGGGAATCTCCGCCGCCGGAGCCCTGGCTGGCTTCGGTTACTACTGCTACCTCGCGCCCGACCGAGACCTCGCCGAACAGATCGCACTCGTAAAGAAAGACGGCATCTCCCTTGATGCAAAGGACATCTGTGCGACGAACAAACCCACGCCGGCCCAGAACGCCGCCGAAGACCTTCGAAAAGCCGACGTCTTACTAAAGGATGTTAAGTTCCGAATGGCTTACGCGAGGGTCCACGGCTACACCTGGGGATCCGGCGCCACCTACAACGAGGAATTCCTACCCGACGAGATAAAGGTCGCGAAGCCGATTCTTGACTGCCTGGAAAAGGCATCCAAGAAGCCGCGACTCGACTACAACCGCGAATGGACCCTGGGCTACAACCTTATGTTCCCCGAACTCGGCGGGGTCCGTCGCTGCATGATGCTCCTCGTCGATAAGTCCCTCTACGAAAGCAAGCAAGGGAAAAACCTCCAAGCCCTGAAAACCCTCCAGATAGGAGGAAGGATCGCGTCGCTGTCTGGGCAGGAGCCCAGCCTAGTAGCCCTGAACGTGCAAGCCACATTCGAAAAAATGGTTCAGCGGGGTCTTGAGGCCATCCTTCCCACATTCGATCAGAACCCCAAGCTCATCGCCGAAGCCGAGAATGTCATCCGAGCCTGCGGTCCGCCCCTCAACATGCGTGGCACCTTGACCGGCGACCTCGCTTTTCGGCGAATTTGGATTGACCTGGTGACCCGCAGCCCGGACCATGCCGCGCAGGTGGCGGGTCCCCAGAAGAAGAGTTACGCGTGGCTCCGGGTCCGGTCAGTTCGCATCAGAGCCGAAGCGCGATTGATCCAGATGTGGAGGGAATTCTACGAGGACCTGCCCCAGGATCCCTCCGATGTCTTTGGGGCAATCCAAGCTGCAGATCGCTTAAAGAAGAAACTCAAAGCGAATAACGAGGATCATATCTATGATCTCGCATCCGAATTCGTGGGCTTCCTTCCCGACATGATCAACTCCATCGGCACCGTTGAAGCGGGCAGGCGGATTCTCAGGCAAGGCCTCGCCACGCTCGAAGCGGAAGTCGGCGGCAAGCCCCCCATCACCCTGCAAGATCCATTCACTGGAGTGAAGCTAGAAAAGAGCCTTTTCCCCTACCAATACACGATCTACAGCGTCGGCCCGGACCGGCACGGCGATGGCGGCGTCCCCAGCCCGAGGGAACATCTCGCAGTGGCAACCGACGTAGTGTTCGCGTTCCCCCGCCATAGGTAGCAAGTCCCGGTTCTCAACAAAATAGAACTAAGCCAAACCTTTCCCTGTCCTGGCAACAAATGAAGAAGCGCTTTTCTTGCTGGT
Organism: Fimbriimonadales bacterium; assembly: GCA_038321975.1. GTDB lineage: Bacteria > Armatimonadota > Fimbriimonadia > Fimbriimonadales > Fimbriimonadaceae > Fimbriimonas. The sequence goes on from JBBQFM010000005.1 coordinate 117,553, forward strand.
CGGTCTGCCTCGTGGTCTTGCTCCTGCTCGTCACCACCGGCTTGATCTCCTACGCAAAGATGAGCGGCAATTCGCAAGCCGATCTCCAGTCCGAGCTCGCTGCCGCAAAGAAAGAAGGCCTCCCCATAACGTTTCAGGACATATTCACCACCCCTGCCCAAGAGGGTGAGAACGCGGCCGGGCTCTATCGACAGGCGTTTGCCGAGATGAAGAAGGCCAGCGTAAAAACCGACCAGTACGAAATGCGCAAGCAGCCCGACCATCTGGACCCGGATCTGCAAGTCAAGCTTTCCAACTATCTCGCCAACTTCAAGGACCCGATCACCAAGCTCGAAGCTGGCTCCAAAATGCCTCGGCTCGACTTCGAGCGAAACTGGTCGCTAGGCTCAAAGCTCGCCTTCCCGGAGATCGGCCAGGAAGGTGGGGGAATCAACCTACTCGTCGCAAAGGGTGCCCTCCTTTTGGATCAGGGGAAGACGATGGAGGCACTGGATGAGTACGGTATCGCGGCGAGGATCACCAATCAAGCTCGCCAGGAACCGATCGCCATCGCGACCCTATTTGCCGCCATCAATGAATCGGCGATCATGAGCCGACTCAAGGTGGTGCTCCAAGATAACCAAGCCAACCAAGCCGTTTTGGATAGATGCAAGGGGGTCATCGCGGGTTTCGGGAAAGACATCGACTTGGCCTACGTGCTTCGCGGAGATGTCCCAATGGGTCTAGAGTTCATCCGAGAGCTCGCAAACGATCCGAAGCTCGCGAGTCAACTCGGATCGCAGCAGAACTTCTTAGTCGGCCTCAACCGCTTCAAGTACTTCCAGACCTCGAACCAGCTCATCGCAATTCGCCACTGGCGTCATCTCTACGCAGGGATCCGTAGCCACCCCGACGACTACGCGGGCGTGATCCAAACCTTTAAAGAGTCGGACCAGGCGCTGATGCAGCGTTCCGGCGACTGGAACTTCGCTCTCATGGGATGGATACTTCCCATCTTCTCCCACGTCGCCGAAGGTGCCGCCCGAACCGTCGCCGAACGCCGAGTCATGCTGGAGACAATCTCAATCTTGGAGGAGAGGTCTCTCCATGGCAAAGCCCTCTCGCTAACCGATCCGTTCACCAACAAACCGCTCGAGATCAAGCACAAGACGGACAGCCTAACCGTGTTCAGCTTGGGCCCAAACCTCAGCGACGACGTTCGATCCGGTGCCACCGGCAAAACCCCTTACGGAGACGACATCTGGTGCACGATTAAGTGGAGCAAGAACTGAGCTTTCGGCAGCCTCCCCTTGCCGAGGATGTTTGTGCCTCGGGAGGCGGAGGGCAGGGTGGGGGTTCGCGCCTTTCAACGCCCGACCATCCGCCCTACCAACCGCGAACGGCCAACAACTCGCCATCGTGCAGCGACCCAACGTTGATACCAACCATCGGCTCGCCCAGATCTCGGCTGATCTCAGCTAGCTTCTTGGCGTCCTTGTAAAACAACACCGCCTCGACGATCGCCTTCGCCCGACGCGCCGGGTCACCCGACTTAAAAATCCCCGACCCAACGAACACCGTCTCCGCGCCGAGCTTCATCATCAAAGCCGCATCCGCCGGGGTGGCGATACCACCTGCCGAGAAGTTCGGAACCGGAAGCTTGCCCGTTTCGTGAACGATGCGGATCAGTTCGAGCGGAGCCTGGTGCTCCTTCGCAAGAACGTACAACTCGTCTTCTCGTGCGTTCTGCACGATGCGCATCTCGCTCTGGATAGTCCTCATGTGCCGAACCGCCTCGACCACATCGCCCGTTCCCGCTTCGCCCTTCGTGCGAATCATTGCCGCACCCTCTGCGCACCGCCGCAGAGCCTCGCCAAGGTTTCGAGCGCCGCACACAAACGGAACCGTGAAGTTGTGCTTATCGACATGGTTGGCCACGTCCGCCGGGGTCAACACTTCGCTCTCGTCGATGAAATCGACTTCGAGGGCCTGAAGAATCTCCGCCTCGACGAAGTGTCCGATTCGGCACTTGGCCATCACGGGAATCGTGACCGCTTCTTGAATGCCAATGATCATCTCGGGATCGCTCATTCGAGCAACCCCACCATCGCGTCGAATATCCGCCGGCACTCGCTCCAGCGCCATCACCGCCACCGCACCCGCATCCTGAGCGATGCGCGCCTGGTCGGGGTTGACGACGTCCATAATCACGCCGCCCTTCAGCATTTCGGCCAAGCCGACCTTCTCTCGCCAAGTCTTGGCGGGACCCGATGACGAATTCGTTTGTGTACTCATTGCGTTTCCAAGACTAACTTCGTTAGGAGGACTGGTCCGTCTACCTAATTACATTCACTACGAGCCTGGGACGCTAGCTCGCGAGCCGTCTTTGTCTACTAATTATACCGCCTAGCACGACGACGCCACGAAACCTAAGCACCTCCCTCCGCCCGTTGATCATTCATCGCTCATCGTTCATCGTTCTCGCCCGATCCCTCTGAACCCTGCACCCCGAACCCTGCACCCTAACCAAAGGTGCCACAATAGACTGATATGGCAGGCCATTCCAAATGGAAGAACATCCGCATCCGCAAAGGGAAGCAGGATGCCATCCGCGGGAAGCTTTTCACTCGCATCAGTCGTGAGATCATCGTCGCTGCGCGAGAGGGCGGCGGAGACGCCAGCATGAACCCCCGCCTGCGCGTCGCGGTGGAGAAGGCCCGAGAGGCCTCCGTGCCCGTCGAAAATATTAAGCGATCCATCGATCGAGGTACCGGAGCGGTGGATGGAGCGGCCTACGAAGAGATCGTGTACGAAGGCTATGGCCCCGGCGGAGCCGCTCTGATCCTCGAGTGCTATTCCGAGAACCGTAACCGCACCGTCGCCGAAGTCCGTCATGCCTTCATGAAATCGGGTGGCAGCCTAGCTGAAAACGGCTCCGTCGCCTGGCAGTTCAAGCACGTCGGCCAAATCACCTTTGACCCAAAGGGCCTCACGGAGGACGACTTCACGATGGCCGCCCTCGAAGCCGGTGCCGAAGACGTCGAGATCGACGAAGAGGTCTTCGCCGCGATTACTGCGATCACCGACCTCCACAAGGTCAACGACGCGCTCGCCAAAGCCGGATTCAAAGCAAAGGAAGTCGGCCTCACCTATTTCGCAACAAACAAGACTGAGTTGTCGGGCGATGACGTGCAGAAGCTGTTCAAGCTCCTGGACACCCTAGAAGATCTGGACGACGTCCAGGAAACCTACGTGAATGTCGACATCACGGAGGACATGATCCAAGAGGCGTGATCGCAAAGCGTCTGCCTGCGGTCACTCTCATCCTGATCGCGGCGAACCTACTCGCGGCGTTCTGGCTCGTCCTGACTCCCGAGCTAATCGATAGCTTCGGATTCCGGCCGGACCAGCCGCGGATTCAGACGGCCTTCACCAGCCTGTTCCTCCACGCCAACATCTTCCACATGTTGGGCAACATGGTGTTCTTAGCCGCGGTCGGCGCCGCCGTCGAGCTCGCCACGGGTTCGCTGCGGTTCGCCCTCGTCTACTTCGTTAGCGGCCTTGCCGGAGTGGGTTTCCATTTCCTCATGACCCGCCACGCAATCGCCCCCGCCCCCTACATCGGGGCAAGTGGCTGCATTGCTGGCTGCGCCGCCTACTACAGCGTCCGCTACATCGGCCTCAAGGTTCCGATCCTCCCCCACCGAGGCATCTCGGTGGCTGCGGTCACCGGAGTCTGGGTAGCCCTCCAAGTAATTGGTGCCTTCGTCCACATCGGAAGCAATGGCGGCACATCTTTCTGGGCTCACCTCGGCGGATTCGTGGCCGGCATCGTCCTCAGCGTCGTATTCCGAGCCCCCGATCTCGGGCAAGCCAGGCTCGGCCACGAGGTTCTCGAGCGCATGAACGTGCGCGGTCCCGGGGCGGTGGTGCTTGCCGCAAAGCAGCATCTAGAAACCCACCCCAGCGATACAAAAGTGATGGGAGACTTGGCCAGCGCCTACGGCACCCTCGGCGAAGTCGAGCTCGAAGCCGAGACCCTCGTCGCCCTCCTGGAAATCTCGCTTCCCGCCGACCAGCCAGAGGTCCTGACCCGAATTTCCGAAATCAACCAGTGCGGGAGATTGCCCGTCCTTCGCCGCCTGCAAGAGGCCGATCGCCTAGGTTCGTCATATCCAAACCTCGCCAAAGCGCTGTTGCAAAGCGTGGTCCAAGGGCCAGAAGACGTACGCCGTCCAGAAGCCATGTTCTCCCTTGCCGACCTGGAAATGCCTGGAAACCCCGAGGCGGCTAAGGAACTCCTGACCGAGATGGTTCGCCAGTATCCTCTACACGACGCGGTCGCATTGGCAAGGAAGCGTGGATGGGTTTCATAAAGGAGCAGTGGCGCAAAGTCCGACCCCAAGTCGTGCGCGACCTCCTTTACGGCTACGTGCGCGGCCTCGGGTCCACCCTCCGTGTCAAGACAGTGAACGAGCCGCCCCTCGAGAAATCCATCGTCTGCGGATGGCACGGCCGCTCGCTCGTCTTCGGAAATCACTTCCGCCAACGCGGCCTCTGGGTCGTGATCAGCCAATCCAACGACGGTGACATTCAAAACCACATCTTCACCCGCCTCGGCTATCAAACCATTCGAGGCAGCACCGGCCGCAACGGCGTCCGCGCGCTCATCGAGAGCATTCGAGCCCTCAAAGCTGGCGGAACCATGGCTATGACCCCGGACGGTCCCCGCGGCCCGAGCGGCGTCGTACAGGGCGGAGTAATGGTCATGGCTCAAAAATCCGGCGCGGCCCTCATCCCGATAGGGATCACCGCGAAGCCAAGATTTTTGGCCGGAAGCTGGGACCACTACATGCTCCCCCTCCCCTTCGCCAAAGCCCTCATGATCTTCGGCGAGCCGCTCTATGTGCCCGAGAAGGCAACCGTTGACGAAGTCGAGGAAGTGCGATTGAAGCTAGAAAACGAAATGCACCGCCTCCAGGACCTTGCCGAGTCGCAACTGTAGCGTCGGAGATGGTTCCCCTTTCCCAAGGGGGAAACCGTGGGGGAGGGGGTAGCGCTTACCGACAAACCAAAATGCCAGCTTCAAAACGAAGCCGGCATTTTCGATCAGTATTTCTTGCCCGGACCGCTCGGGTCTAGACCCGGCGGGTGTCGGTCCGACTTCGGAGGACCACCCGTAGGCGGCGGAGCGTCCTTCGTGCCTTCGGGTGCCGAACTGCACCCTTCGACGCAACCGAGAACGATGAGAATGGCCAAGAGCCAGGCTAGTTTAGATTCCAGAACGGCCCCCAAACCTTTTTGCCCTTCGTCTCTTCCCAAGCGCAATACTCGGTCAAGCCAGGCGCCTCGTTCCAGTCGACAAAGTCGCCTCGACCGATCTTGCCGGCACTGCCATCGGCGTGCGCGACCGGGATCTTGTTGCCGCTGTAGAATCCGCGAGTGTCAAATATCTCGTTGTACCAACTCCAGTTGCCGATCGTTGTGCCTGGGTCGATCCAGTTCGCCTGATACGCTCGGAAGTAATACCAGCCAACATCCGTTCCGCCCCAGACCACCGGTGCGAACGCCACACGCGAGGAGATGTCCTCCATGCTGCTGATCTTTCGGGTGTAGACGAAGGTCGAGCCAGTGCCGTCGATGCAAGAGGGCTGAACCCAAGCGCCCGCATAGCCACTGTCGTTGATCGCAAACGTGACCACCGCATCCCAAGGGTATGAGCCGTATGTGTCCGCTTTGAGAACCTTACGCGTCGGATCGAAATGAATATCTCGATTCTTCACATAGGGAGCCATGATGTTGGCCCAGTACGGAGCGCCGCCGTCCGTGTCCGAGGGCGGAGTGCCGTCGTCAAAGTCGTTCGCATAAATGTGAACGCCCAGCCCAATCTGCTTGACCTGGCTGAGTGCAGACGTCGTCTTTGCCGCCTTCTTTGCTTGCGCGAAAACCGGGAATAGGATTGCTGCGAGAATAGCGATGATCGCAATGACCACCAGAAGTTCGATAAGAGTGAAACCGATTCGTTTCATAATTGCGGGACCATCTCCTTTGATTGTTTCGTTCAGGTTAAGCCATATAATCCAATAAAGGCAAACTTGATGTACAAGGACTACTGCTGAATCAGGGATCGTAGTTTCTTCAGATTCATTTCGTGCCCCTCTGGCGCGTCCGGCGTCTCAAGCACGATCGGAATACTTTCAAAGCGCGCATCGTTCATGAGCTTCTCGAAGGCCGCAGGCCCGATCTCGCCCTGACCAATGTGTTCGTGCCGGTCGATCTTCGAGGACAGCCCCTTCTTGCTGTCGTTGCAGTGAACCACCTTCAGCCGGTCGATCCCGATGATCTTGTCGAACTGGTCGAACACCGCATCAAATTTCTCGGGGGTCCGGATGTCGTATCCGGCCACAAACACGTGGCAAGTGTCAAGGCAAACCGCTAACCGCGGATGCCCCTTCAAGGCTTCCAAAAGCCACCCGAGTTCTTCGAAGTTCGAGTTCAAAGACGATCCCTGCCCCGCCGTCGTCTCCATCAGCAAGGTCACCGAATCGGGCGTGTTGTCGAGAATCCGCTCCGTCGCCTCCGCCACCTTCACGAGGGCTTCTTCCGCCGTCTGCTGAACCTTCGCACCCATATGCGAGACCACGTACGGAATGCCGTACAAGGCGCACCGCAACATCTCGTTCGTAAGCCCATCCACCGACTGCTCCCGCTTAGCCGGGTCCGGCGCGCTGAGGTTGATCAGGTAGCTGTCGTGGCAAACGACATGTGAAATCCCCGTCTCCTTCTGGGCCAATTTGAAGTCGTCCACCATCTCCTGGGTGACTGGCTTGGAGTACCACTGCTGCGGGCTGGAAGTAAAGACCTGAACCGCCTCACACCCAATCCCCTTCCCCGACCGAAGCGCACCCCCCAGGCCCCCGCCAGAGGTCGACATGTGCGCACCAAGTAAACGAGCAGGCATGTTCAAAGCCTACCGGATCAATTAGATAGCTCCCGCGATCTGTAGTGGCGACCGCAGTGTCGCGCGACGGCCCCAGGCCGTCGAACCCGATACGACGCTTCGAAGAGCCCGCATGCTTAAGCTTGCGCAGAAGTGAAGCGATTCCTAGATTGCTCCCGCGATCTGTAGTCGCGACCGCAGTGTCGCGCAGTGAGCAAAGCGATCTGACTCCTCCCCTTCGTAAGAATATTCACAGCTTTAGAATATTCTCAAACTCTCGACCATTCGTAGCTCCTAACGAGCGCAAACATGGCTCCGGTCGATGCGGCAAGACCAACCCGAATCGGCGACTGCCAGAATTCGAATTCCTCCCTCACTGGACTCCCTCACTAGCTTCCTTAGGCCCCCATCACAAAACCATTGCAAGGTGACCAACAACCCGTTATACTAAAACAAATGCGGGCAAGCAGATTTGCCGGCAAATGCATTCTCGAGGAGGAGAAAATAAGTGACCAGAACTACATTGAGCGCCCTATTCCTTGGCGCCGCCACCTTCGCCAACGCAACCACCTACACCGACAGCTCGAACGACCTGTTCGATAACGGATTCGCCCACCTGGACATCACGTCCATGGCGGTGACCAACACCGCCACCGACATCAGCTTCCAGTTCAGCCTCCGCGGCAGCCCCGTGGCAACCGACTGGGGCAAGTACATGGTGATCATCGATAGCCGAGCCGGCGGAGACATCACAAGCAATGGCTGGGCCCGACTGATCAGCCAAACCACGGGCGCCGACTCATGGCTTGGCGGCTGGGTGGACAGCGGAAACGGCCTGGAGAACCGAACGTGGAACGGCTCGGGTTGGCAGCTCGACGGGGCAACCTATAACAGCACGCCCGGTCTCAGCGTGAGCAAGGATGCGACGAGCGTCACCTTCACCACTACCCTCGCATCCCTCGGATTGGTCGGCGGACAGATCCTGTTCTTCGATGCATTCACGAGCGGCGGCGGCGGCGGCGACGGAGCCGTAGACTCCGCCGGCAACCCGGGAATGCAGATCACCGACTGGGGTGTCCACTCTGACGCCCACAACCTCACCTATCAAGTCACACCCGTGCCGGAGCCCGGCTCAATGCTCGCTCTCGTAAGCGGCTTCGGCCTCCTTGCCCTTCGCCGACGAAAGTAGGCCCAGTGCCTCCCCTTGCGGCGATGGTTCGTGCGTCGGAGGGGGAGGGCAGGGTGGGGTTTCCGCTCCGCCTCAGAACCCCTCGCCCCTCCGGGGAGAGGGGTTCCCGATCCGGACATGGTTCCCCTTTCTCAAGGGGAACCATGGGAAGGGGGTTGGCGCTCACCGAAAACCGTCCCTCTAGTACGAAATCTTCGCCAAGAGGAAATTCGCGATGTAAATCAACACCATCGCAATCACGACCGTGTTGGTCGTAGACCGACCAACCCCGAACGCCCCATCCTTCGTCCGCAACCCCTGCTGCGCGGCCACCAGCGCGACGATGAGCCCGAACACCGGAGTCTTTAGCATCCCATGAACGAAGTCGCCAGGAGTGGTGTACTGAGTCAGCGAATTCATGAACGCCGCCGGAGCGATCCCCTCCGTCTGCGCAACCAAGAGTCCGCCCAGAACGCCCGAGTACATACACACGAGCGCGAGCACCGGAAGCATCAAGATCCCCGCGAGGATCCGAGGAATCACCAAATAGTTGGTGGGGTGCACGCTCAGCATCTTCAGGGCGTCGATCTGTTCAGTCACCGCCATCGTGCCAATCTGGGCCGCCATCGCCGACCCGCAACGAGCCGCCACCATAATTCCCGCGATCACCGGCCCAATCTCACGAGTCACCGTCAGTCCAACCGTCGCGCCCACAAATGAACTCGCCCCATAGCTGCTCAGGAACTGGGAAAGATAAAGCGAGAGCACCGCGCCGGAGAAGAAGCCCGTGAGGGCCACGATTGGCACCGAGGCCACCCCGATGAACGCCATCTGGCTGATCGTCTCCCCGAACTCAAAAGGTCGGTTGATCAATCGGCGAGCCGAGTCGGCAAGGATAATCGCGCACTCTCCAACAAATGTCAGAAAGCTCGTTATCGGATCCGCCCCCGAAGTCCGCGCCGCCATCCCGCTAAGTTTAGCCCGGACGTTAGGCCTCCGAGATGGTGCCCCTCCCAGGGGAACCGTGGGGGAGGGGTGCGGCAGCCTTACTTCGAAGTCCCAAACCCTCCCAACTGCCAACGGTTTCGGGTCATCTCCTTGGAAAAGACGCCCAAAGGTATCCTCCCCGACGTGAGAAACCCGGAACGAATCCATAAGAAGTCCAAGTCGTTCCCCTGGCTCCTCCTACTCGCCCTCCTGGCTACGACCTACTTCTTCTGGGTTCTCCCCAGACAGCTAGGCCATCAGCCGATCAAGGTCGAATTCATCAACAACGCCGACTAAGACTTCTCTTTGACCATCTTGACGTTCTGAAGCGCCGCCGAATAAGCCTTCAAGGCCGGAACGTGGAGCGTCAAAGACTGGCCGTCCTCCGAGAATTCGCCCTTCATCTCAGCCTTGCCTTTAGGCACCGTCTGGCCCGCGACCTCACCGATCGACATCACGATGTTGTTTCCCGTCATCGTGTAGGTGCCTTTGCTCATCGCTCCTTCAAAGGTCTTGTCTTCCTTGATCGTGAAGTAGAAGGTGGAAGCAAATCCCATCATGAATCCCTCGGGAAGTCCCGCTGGTTTCGATGCCTTAACTTCCGGCGCCACCACCCACTTGCCCAGGGGATCCAGCTTCTTGGCGCACCCCATCGATAGAATGACGACTCCCGCCGCCAAGATCAGTCCCGCAGTTCTCATTGCGAGAATGATGAACGAATCCGGCTGATAGCAAAGGAATAAGCGGGCCAAAAGGCGAAAGAACAGGCAATGATCACGTTGCTGGCAACTCTCCTCTTCGCGGACCCGGGCTGGTCATTCGCCGCGCCAAGGGACACTTTCAGCCCGGATTCGCTCCTTGACCTGCGCTATTTGAACGAGAAAACCGCCGGGGAGTCCGGCTTCGTGAAACGCAGCAACGACGGCAGCGACTTCGTTCTCGGCAACGGAAAGCCCGCCCGCTTCTGGGCGGTGACCGACTATGTCCAAGACCTCGAGAACCCCGACGAGCTGGCCCACAACGCCCGTTGGCTGGCCAAGCGAGGAGTCAACATGGTCCGTTTCCACGGCCAGCTCTCCCCGCCCGGAGATCACGACAAGCTCACCGATGTCGACACAAAGCAGATCGACCACTGTTGGCGCATGGTTGCTGCAATGAAGAAGGAAGGCATCTACAGCACGATCTCGCCCTACTGGGCCGGACCAGTAGGCAAGAAATACATTGGTTGGGGGGCACCCGAGGCGGGCGGTGCCGATGCCTGGGGCCTCCTCTTCTTCGACAAGAAACTTCAGGAAGGATACAAATCCTGGGTCCGAAAGCTGTACGCAACCCCGAACCCCTACACCGGAATCCCCCTCGCCCAAGACCCCGCGGTAGCCATCATACAAATCCAAAACGAGGACAGCCTCCTCTTCTGGACGATGCAAGCGGTCAAGGGCCAACAGCTCCTCAACCTGCAAGAGCTCTACGGCGACTGGCTCATCAAACAGTACGGTTCCCTGAGCGCCGCCTCCCAGAGATGGCAAGGTGCCGCGGCCGAAGGAGATAGCTTCGCAGGAGGCCGCGCCGGCATCTACATTACATGGGAGATGACCCAGCCGCAGTCCGGCGGCAAGGCCACTCGCGTTGCCGATCAGCTCAGGTTTCTTGGTGAAACCATGTACGCGTTCAATCGCGACATGGCCGATTTCTATCGCAAGGACCTCGGCTGCAAACAGCTCATCAACGCGGGCAACTGGCGAACTGCCGACACCGTGCGCCTCAACGACGTCGAGCGCTGGTCCTACACCGCTAACGATGTCATCGGGGTGAACCGCTACTTTGACGCCGGCCACAAGGGTCCCGACGAAGGGTGGGCGATCCGGGTTGGCGACACTTTCCACGACACTTCCTCCCTCCTCGACCCCCGCTCGCTCCCCTTTAACCTCAAGCAAGTCCACGGCTTCCCCATCATCATCTCGGAAAGCGAGTGGGTCTATCCCAACAAATACCAAGCTGAAGGCCCCTTCCTCACCGCCGCCTACCAGTCCCTCACCGGAGTCGACGCCCTCTTCTGGTTCGGAGTCGGAGACACCTCCGAATGGCATGAGCCCTTCTCGCCCAAGGTCGGCGATTGGCAGCCACCGCTCGGCAAGTGGAGCATTAACACGCCCATGCAGTTGGGCATGTTCCCTGCCGCAGCATTAACTTATCGGCTCGGCTATCTCAAACAAGGCAAGCCCGCAGTTGAGGAGAAGCGAGCAATGGCCGACCTCTGGAACCGCTCCACCCCCTTCATCGCCGAGGAGAAATCGTTCGACCCGAACCGAGACCAGGGTTTCTCCACCGCCGCCACGAACGTGAAAGGCGGAGCCGACCCCCTCGCATTCCTCGTCGGCCCCGTGGAAACGACCTACGGCAACGCCGGAGCATCGACCGCCACCCTCAGCTCGTTCATCGACGCCAGCACCAAATTGGTCAAGAGCAACACCGGCCAACTGAGCCTCGACTACAACACAGGTCTCTGCATTGAGGACGCCCCCAATGTTCAGGGAATCTGCGGATTCCTAGCCAAAGCCGGCCCAAAGAGACTCTCCGACGTAACCATCTCGTCTCAAAACGACTACGCCGCCATCACCCTCGTGTCCCTTGACGGCAAACCCATCGCAACCTCCGCCAAACTCCTCATCCAAATAGGCACCACCCAACGCCCCACCGACTGGAAAGACACGCCCGAGAAAGAGGGCCGAAAAGTAGTCAGCGTGGGCACAAACCCATGGCTCATCAGCCCATCCCTCGCCCTGGTGAGAGTGAGAAATGCCGGGCTGAGAACCGCAACCATCCTGGATGCCAACGGGATGGCGGTTGGCACCGCGACTGCGTCTGCTTCCGATGGAGTCCTGACGGTCAAACTCCCGGAGAACTCGATGTACGTCGTGCTGCGATAGGACTTCCGAAACAGGGTGCCCTTCCATCGTGGAGACCTCGATCTCTGCTGGTCGCTCCGATTGACAGATTTATCCGATGGCGTTAGAGACACCCGATGGCCTGGTTGTTTGTCTGTCACTCTGAGCCAACGAGCTTGGCGAGACGATCCGTCGCTCGCTCACAAAGCTGTCGGAGGCGGATTCCTGAATATTTCAAAGAAATCCTGCTCGAACCCCAAAAAAGAGATTGTCGTGACTCTTTAACTACGAAGGCCCAGAAGGGCTAGGAGAAAAAAATGGTTTCGACAACTCCACGAGAAGTACGTCACGATCGAGTCGGCGCAAGCAGCCAGGTTTGCCATAACGTAAATGAGGATCGAGCGTTGCTCGTTCACTTTGGAGGCCAACTCACGGAACTCAGCGAAGTTGCATACGTATCCGGAGCCGCCGCCACTACCGCAATTGCAAAGAGAGTCTATAAGAGACTAGTTAAGGCAGAAGAAACAGTCAACGTTTGGCTCGATACGGATCTGCTTGCTTCTAAAGGCAAGTACCTCGAACTGACCAATCTCTTAAACAGCCTGCTCAACGAGCGAACAAGGCTGGGCAAGTTCACCTCTCTGACTGCGGTAACGGGCTCGTCACTAGGCGACCTGAAAGTCCACGTCGATGGAGCCGCTCTGAGAGCCTATGAAATGCTGGGGGCCACTTCCAGTGACAAATTAACCTTGGATAAGGCGGACGAGTTTCACGTGCTGCGGCTCCAGAACCTGCAAGAGGATCTGCAAGACGAGACTTTGACCGAAGAATTGCTGTTCGAATGGAAAAGCGCCATCGACGCGGGCGAGTTATTTGGGGCTGTTCAGTTCAAGGTATCGGACAAGCCCGCCGGTGCCGACTACATTTTGGTTGGAGTCGGTTCAGACCCGGAGATGCAGCCGGAGCTGATGATCCTTCGAAACGAACGGTGCTTGAATTCGCTTCCGTTCGAAGGAGTCGGCGTGGCCCTCGACCCGTGGTCGCTTGCTGGTGAAGAAGTTGAAAGGAAGCTCGAAGAGCGATGGGAAGACGCTTCCGTTTGTTCGGAGCGCCGCTTTAGTCCCGAAGCTCTTTCGCTGCTGATCGCCAATCTAGATCTCGAAACGCCCCCGGCTTTCAATCCAAGGGAAAGTGTCCGCTTGGCTCCCGGGATTGAGGCCGCTCTAAAGATGGTCGAGGAAGGTTCGCCGGTCTTGTCGAGATCGGATGCTTCTAACGCGTACTCTTTCGACATGCTGAGCTGACTTCCTATTTTACCGAGCGTAAAAGGGAGCCCGAGAGGGCTCCCTTTTTTTAAAAGTCTTCCCAAATGAGATCGCTCTTTTGCTCTTAGTTCTTGAAGGTTAGTTTATTCGCTACGGAGTTTCAAATATTATGGATACTTCTTATCTATCTGGTCCGCTCTCGCTTGAAGCCGCAAACAGGCTTTTGGAAAAGGCGAGCGTGGAAGTGGGAGGCGCGGTCTTGCGCACGTTGCCCGTCTTAAGCAAACTAGGATTGGAGCCAGAAGACTTTGTCTATGCCGCTCTTCCGGGTGTGCGCAAAGCTCTCATGAAGGGCGATGTTGAAGACTTGGTAATCTACTGGAAGGTTGCGTCAGTCAATGCTTATTTCAAGTATGCGCGTAAGACGAAACTGGAATCGACTTGGGAGACCCTTCCCGACCGTCTGGTTCGTGACGAGCGCCCGGCGAGCATGATTTTGCGAGACATCTTCCGGCTTGCGAGCTCGGAGGATTTGCGTCTTGCAGAAGCAAGATACTTGAACGAGTACACTCTAACTGAGTTATCCGAAATGTTTGGCATGTCCTTCGACTCAATTCGATACCGACTTCAGAAGATGAAGGAACAGGTCGACTTTGAAGACTAGTCCTTCAGGTAGAGTTCTCTGGAATGGGACTCGTGGAGGAAGACCGTGTTAGAAGACTCACAAATTGATCCAGAGTGCGCGGCAATCTTCCTGGTTTCGTCCTATGTCCACGACGGTAAGAAGTCGCCGGAGTTTCTTCACGCTTTCGGTACGACTTGCAAGCAAAGGGACCGGCTTTTCCGAGACGCGGTCGAAGACGGTTTCGAAAGCATGCAGTCCCTTTATGCAACTCGCGGGGTCGGAGAAGATCCGGCCCTCGACGAGGAGATCACGCTTTCGACGATCAGAAAGGTTCGGTTAATGTACAAGGAAGCTTGTGACATTGTCGATAACTCGCCGAGCGATGATCCCAGCGTCGACCCGTGGTCTGGTGCCCAGCCCACCCATTAGGAAATTCCTTCAAAGATTCAGGAATAAGTTTCCGAATCGCCCCAATTCCAGGTGCAGGTTGACTCTATTCCTATAGGAACCGGAAAGGGGTTCGAGGAGTTAATTTATGAATGGTTTTCAATGTTCGGGCAAAGAAGCACGACGGGCGAAAGCGACTCTAAGGCCAAGTGGACTCGGCGCGAACAATAGTCGTGAAGAGTTCGGCCCTTTGTTATCCGACTTGGGTGAGCTTTCACTGTATTCGGGGTTAGCTCCTGCAGGTCTCCTTCTGAAACGTGCGACCTCGCGGCTAGCAACCATCGATGATCGAGTTTGGCTTTGGTTCGATAGTTTAGAACTTGCTCAAGGTGCAGAGGCAGCACTGGTAGCCTCTCTTCTGAATGAGATCCTTACGGAACGCTCGCGTTTGCGGTTGCAGACTCACGTGCGCACCGTGACGCGATCTATTGTCGACAGCATGGAGGACGTCGTGGCCCGCTCGTCATACACCGCTCGCCTGTCGCTTGGCGTCGGCGCCGACAAAGTCGTACCAGAGGGGCTTTTGGAACAGTATCAGGCCACGCGGGAGCAGCTAGTTACCGAGGCGGTACAGGACAACCTTGCGACTGAGCGGCAATTGTTTGCGTGGCACGAATTGTTCACGGACGGCGTGTACCTTGGAACGCTGGATTTTCGGGGTATCTCCAACCAGAACGGATGCGATTACATGATGGTTGGCGTAGGCTCCAACGTTAAGATGCTTAGCGAATGTGTCATCGTTCGCAGTGAGCGATGCCAAGGTACCTATCCTTTCGAAGGGGCCGGTGTGACGGTCGATCCGTGGACACTGGCCGGCGCCGAGGTTGAGCGCAAGATGGCCGAGCGGTGGCACGAGGCGGTTAAAAACCCTCCCGCCGTTCACTCGGAGAATTTTGTGAGAAACTCGATCGCTATCTGGGACGCGAACCGTGAGTTGCAAAACCGAGAGGCGGCTTCTTCGGTTGTTATCTCGGCAAGCTTGCTGGCTGATATCAACAATCCGAGCTGACTATAAAATAGGGCCCCTTTCGTTCTCACGAAAGGGGCCCTATTTTCTTGAGTCTTAAGCGGTTACTCTTTTGGTCCGGCTTCAATCTCTCCGATGAAAACGGCTTCTCCGCGAGCGCATTGGAAATATTCCTGCGCGCCGGGTATGCCGTGGAGCCATTCTTCATCTTCTGGATCGAGGTTTGTTTTCCTGAGATCTAGCCCGTTTGTCCGAAGCACTTCTTGTCGTGCCGCTTCGCTCTCATTGAGCTTCTCCTCAAGTTCCTCCGGTGTCCAATCGCGAAGGGTTTGAACGGGCTCAAGTTTATGGTCGATCTGGTCAAAAACGGGTGCTTGTTTGGTTTCTACTGCCATTTTGTTTCCTGATAATCGGGCTTACTTCTTGCTTCTAACGATAGGAGTTTCGCTTTAAGGAGCGCGACCTCTACCAATCCATGAAGCAGGTTTTTAGTGCTAGCCATTTCCCTGGCTAGTTCTAAGTCTCGGTCGGCTAAATCAAAAATGGATTTCGGAGGGTTGATGCTGAGTTCCAGAAACCTCACATTCAGAAGAGCGCTGGTAACCAACTCACGATAACGTCGATGAACATCTTTCTCGCGCGTGGGGCTTTGGCTTGAAAAGTCGCTTATGAAGACCCTGTCGATGTTTCCTTGAGTGGTCGAAGTGCCGAAGTGCATATCGCGTGCCTCGTTCAAATAGTCGTTTTCTAGAAGCATGGCCTTGCCTCGAATCAGACTGTCCCAATGAACGTAACGAGAGACTATCTCAGATTTGTTCGACCATTGCGCGTCGATCTTCTTTATTCGATCTTCAAGCCGGTAAATAAGTTCAGAATCCTCTTGATGGATGGGTTGCGCGGAGTGATCCGGGCTAAAGAGAACGTGCAGAAGGCTTGCTCTGGCATAGGCGCGTGTTCTTACGTGAAGCAAATCTCTTTCATGAAGAAAGTATTCGGGAGCTACCGGATCATCTTTATTTTCTTTTCCGTGATACGGATATTGCTTTACCGTCAGCATGAACAACGCGTCTGCGCCGTCGAAAGGAACCTTTAGGGCTTCCCTGGTGGGAACGCCGATCGTATACGCCTTTGCATCCGCTTCGATACGAGATGCGTGTAGTAGGCACTCGATCTGATCGTGCGTGAGCATTCCTTCTTTGATCGAATTTACAGCGGCATCAAGAAGCGCCGCGCAAATCTTGAGGGCTAAGTTGTAATCGGCATAGGTGATGCTGACGCGGGCCAGGTTCGTGGCGAGCTTTAGAATCGAACTCGGCATCCCTAAGTTAAGCTGAGGAAGATAAATGGCCTGAAAAACCATGGAGGAGCGTGAAAAGAGGCTTGCGTCTCCGTTCAGGCACTTGCTGTACCACGTCTCAGCTTGCTTCGGCGAGGCTCGATCGGGGCTATGGACATAAAGTAGATCCTGGCCAACCGGCAACAGGACCGCGTTTTGCCCAAACACCTCCTTGGCAAGTAAGTCCAAATGCATCTCGCCACAAGATCTGCGGTTTGAAGCGCCCTCGCCGCGTCACGAGAAGTAACGGGTGCCCCGCCGATGTTCTTGGGTTGCGCTTTGGCAACGTGATAAAAGAAACCCTGAAGTGGGTAAAGCGACTCAGCCGACCGAGCGTATGAAATTTCTCCCTTCATGTCGTCATTCAATCGGCGACTAAAACGATCAAATAGTACGCCCCCCCCTTGCGTCCCTTGACATATGGGTTGTTGGGGTGTTCCGTAAGCATATAGTGGTAAAAGGCAGTCTGGGAGAGGCAGTGGGGAATCGGTTGTCGGTTTTTGAAGAGCTCTCGAAGGAGGGCGCCAAAAGTCCGGGGCAGATGTGATGGTGCGGCAGGCATAAGTTCAATCAAAGGGAAATCGCAAAAAATTGTGCTGAAGCGCAACAATATTAGCAGTTCGTGGATTGAAACGGGTTTATAAGTCCTCTTTCTTGTAGCTGTTCGTCAGGTCTAGCCGTTGAAAATGCTTTAAGATTCATTTGCGAACAAGCGAGGGTACGGGGATTGACCGTGATATCACCGGTTCTGATTGCTTGATCGCAAGTCAAACCACTTTATTGCTGTTAAGCGCAATTTGCCTGTTTATCGCTTGTAATCCTCCCCATATCGGGCAACTCTCAATCACCTGGCAAATTAGCAGGCATTTATACCTAATGGAGATTGAGATGACCTTATCCAGATTCAACGAAGAAAAGGAGATCGCAGAGGAGCCTTGTGCTCCACCCGCCTCTCTCGCGGATCGTGCACCTACTGAGGGAGAAGAAGCGGGAAACAGCAAAGCCACAAAGTGCGACGGCTCGACCGTGGCCGAATCGTACTCCGACGAAAAGACGCAGCTGCTCTTCAAAGATGTCGTCGCATCGATGAAGAAACTGCCGATAACGAGGCAGGTTAATCTCCCCGCCGAAGAATCGGTGCTGGCAACTTATCCTGCCGTAGCCAAGATGCTTAAGGAGGGACGAGTCCTCGTAGACGCCTCCGCGTATTGGAAGATGGCGGCAATCCGTTGGATCTATGCGGAGTTAAAGGGCGGGAGAAATGAGCGCGTTTCTCTTGACCGAACCGCCGAGATTGCTTCGACGGGCGACAATCACGACGATTTGCATCTGATGGACGTCATCGCCCGGTTTGACTACCCCGTCAACGTGATCTTGCTCGGCCTGTCTGAAGGTAAGTCGGTGATGGCAATAGCCCGCGATCTTGGCATCCCAAGGGAGAAAGCTCGAAAATACATCCGTGATGCGAAGCCTCAACTGAGAAAGCTGCTCGGTGACGGGGCCTAGGCCGTCCATAGGGCCACGCGGCGAGGCCGAGTTCGCGTCACCGTCATCCAATGCTTCTGCCCCCCTACAAAAAATGGCAGGGGGAGCATGGGATGGCCCTACTTTCCGGGCCGATCGGCTGCGGCACGCGAGCAAGGCCGCGAAGCCACGCTCAAGGGCTCTTGCACGACGTCCAGGGTGGAGTCGACGAGAATGAACGCCTTTCCCCCCGGATTGTTTTCATCGCGCCAACACGGCCCCGCGTATGAGGGTGTTTGCCTCGGCTCCTGCCCAACCTTCAAGGTTTCCATGCGCGCCACGAAACCCTCCTCACACCCGACAACGCAACGTCTTGATCTCAAACGGCCGGAAATACATCCTCTCCCTCACCGGAACCGGGTTTTCCTCCAACACATCCGTCTCCTCGATCGACTTGACCTCAACCCCAAACGTCAGCGTCGCAAAAGCACCCGTGCGCCCGGCCTCGTAGAGCCGAACGACAAACCCGTCCCCATCCTCGGCCCACTTCACTGACTCGACGATCACATTCGGGGCATCCACCGATACCAAACTGAAAGCCTCAGTAGGATGCCCGAACACCACCGGCTCGACATTGAACTCATAAGCTGGTCGCACGACTGAAGGAACCGAGAACCCGCTCGCGTAAGGCAACACCGCATATGAAAATGCGTGAACCCCTTCATCGCCCCGCGGATCCGGATGCCGGCCCGACTTGATCAGGCTCAACCGATAGTCGCCGTCCTTAAACGTGCACCCGTACTTGCAGTCATTAAGGAAAACGATCCCGAAGTCCGCCTCCGAAACGGCGGTCCACTTGTGGGCGCAGACGTCGAACTGAGCCCGATCCATGCTCGTGTTGTCGTGCGCGTTGCGCACCACATGCCCGAACTGGATCTCGTGCCGAGCCGTGTCGGCCAAGATATCCGGCGTAAACCCGACCTTGAGAAACTGATACTTCTCGTGCCAATCTACTCGCGTCTCGAAATCGACCCGAGCCGTCGTCGAATGGAACACGATGTCCTGCACAAGAGATGAACTGTGACCGAGCTTGAACTCCTGCCGAATCCGAAGTTGAAGCGGCCCATCCGATGAAACTTGACGGCTGAACAGCCCCTTCTGAGCGACCATCTTGTGCCGCTGATCGCGGTCGATGTCCCAGTTATCCCACCCCGCCGGAACGTCTTCGCCCATCCAGAACTGGTTAAAAGCCCCACCCGAGGAAACCAACTCGCGCTCCGTATGAATGTCGAAGAAAGACACGATCTGCCCATCCTCTCCAAACCGAACTCGCGCAAACGGTGTCTCGACTTCGTCACTCGAAGCCTTAAATCCTGAGGGCAAGGACTCCAAAGGCACGGTGGCAACCGATAGATTCCCAAGAGACGGCAACGAAACCCCCGAAAGCGCGGTTCGCGCCTTGCCGAACACGTCCACAAACTCCTGGGCAACTCCGCCTTCGGGCTGACGTCCAACCGGCCAGCCGCGAACCACCATCTCGCCGTCTCGCTCCCAACTCAAGCTGTTCAGCAAGCTCACATTCGGGCCATCGCCCAGTGCCGCATCGCGCACCGCCAGAGTCCGATCCAGGCAGCGAACGTAAGTCGCAATCGCCCCATCATTCACTTCGGCGATGGACGAGCCAGGCAAAATATCGTGAAACTGATTGAGCAAAACCTCTTTCCAGGACTCCGTCAACTCGGCGGCCGGATACTCTGCTCCACGACGAAGCTTGGCGATCGTCGCCGCCAGTTCAGCATCTTTAAGAGCGAACTCGCACCTCCGGTTGTATCGCTTGATGGCCGCGATCGAAGTCAGAGTGCCTCGGTGAAGCTCCAGATACAGCTCCCCCACCCACTTTGGCAAGCTCGTCAACGCATCCCGCGCGCCAACCATAAACTCGCTGATGTTCGCGTATTCCGCCTTAGGGCAACCCTCCAAGTCCTTCGAAAGGGCGACCATCTCGATCATCTCCGCCATCGGCCCACCGCCGCCATCCCCATGTCCAAATCCGACCAAGCGCCGGTCCTGGACATCCTTGTGCCGAACGTCGTTCCATAGGGTTGCCAATCTCTCGGGATCGACCCAACCCTGCATCTCATTGAAGTGCGCGAGCACCGTGGTGCCGTCGATACCTTGCCAATGGAAGGTGTCGTAAGGGAAGCGGTTGGTGTCGTTCCAGCTCAGCTTGGTCGTGCAGAAGAATTCGACCCCGCTCTTCTGAAGGATCTGAGGCAACGCCGCCGAGTAACCGAACACGTCGGGCTGCCAAAGCGTGTCCGAGGTCACTCCGAACATCTCCCGAGTCGCCCGCTGCCCGAGCAGGCATTGGCGCACGAAAGACTCGCCCGATGGAATGTTGCAATCTGGCTCAATCCACATCGCCCCGTTGATCTCCCACCGCCCTTCCTTGACCCGCTCCTGAACCCGTGCAAAGATCGCGGGATACAACACGCGCATCTTGTCCATGTGCAGTGCCGCGCTCGACGTGAAACGAAACTCCGGATACTCGTCCATCAACGCGAGGACCGAAGAGAAGGTGCGGGCGCACTTCCGCCAAGTCTCGCCGATCGGCCAAAGCCAAGCCGTATCGATGTGCGAGTGCCCAATCACGCTCATCAACGGCGTTGTCGGCCCGTTTTTCTTGGCCAGCAACGGCTGCATTATCTTCCGAGCAAATACCAAAGGTGGGCGCCAAGTCGACTCATCGACCTCCTCCGGCTTGGCGTACACAACCTTGAAGATCTCTTCGAATGCGTGGAAGATCTCCGCGCGACGGAGGCTGTTCTCGTCCAGCGATTGGGCCACCTGCCGCAGGGCGCGAAGCTCAAAAATGAACTCACTGACATCGTCGCGCTGATCCACCAATTCGATCGAGCCAAAGGCGCGACACCCCGGTGTCACATGCGCCGCCCCATCCGCCGACCGAATCCCCTCAAATGGCTGCGTCCCCGGGAAGGTGTGACCGGCATAAGCCTCGAAGTGGACTTCGTAAGACGACTTCGCCTCAAGGTCCAACAACCGGACCGGGTGGTTCACATCGAACACCCCTCGGTGAACGCCATCCACATAAAACTGGCTCTCCGGCGCCCCCGTCACTGCGCGCACATAGAGCTTCTTTCCTTCAAGCCCCTGCGGAATCGTAATGGATGCCCGAACCCAAGCCGAGTTCCAATTGTCCCCCCACGTATCGCCCTCCTCCACCGGCTTCCAATCGACCTGCAGGTCAGTCGGCACCGACCGGTAGTGCTCCAAAGTCTCCGCGACTTCCGCCTTAAAGAAGCCCAATGAGCGGTAGCGAAGTGGTTCGTAAGTCGTTTCGAAGCGAGCAATCTTTCCGGGAATCTTGGGATCTAAGAGCATAGAGGAGCCCTAATTATGAATCCTCGATAGTAGTGTCGGCTTCCCAGCTGGCATCTCAACACCATCAACGCCGTAATCTCAGTAACTTGGCCCCGAAGCTGGAATTGCAGAGGAGAGACTGATCCCGGGGAGAGCGCAGTCCCAAAAGGATTTAGGTGCCCAGCGCCTCGTCCAACTCTTCTCTTGTATTCGCCCCATTCACCGACCGAGGATCGATCCCCGCCGCCAACAACTCCTCCTCTCCAACCACCCGGCAAGAGAGCCCATCCAACCAGTCCATTGCGCAGCTGGAATCCCGCATCGACCCAAACACCGACGCCTGGTAAAGACCACAAAGCGGCTGTCGCCACCCATCCACCATTGGCACCGCCGCCTCCAGATCGCCTATGAACGAAGCCAAAAGAGGAACGAGAGCCGCATCAAAAAGAGGCAGATCGCAAGACGCGACAAACACCAAATCAGAAGAAGGTCGAAACCGCCCAAGCGCCGCCACCGGGCCCCCACCCTCCTCAGAGTCAGCCAAAAACGATGCCCCCGGAGTCGGCACCCGGCCCAGCGTCGTCACCGGAATGCCGAAGGCGGTCAGAGACGAGACGATGCGCTCCGCCTGAGGAACGCCGTCGACCAGCAGCGTGGCCTTGTCGACGCCCATCCGCCTACTCATTCCCCCCGTTAGCACGGCCGCCTCGATAGTCATGGACATTAGTTTGGCGTGTATAGTTGACCTACCCGCCAATGCCCTATCACATCAAAGAACTTGCCGCAACCGAAAGCGTCGCCGTCTTTCGGGCGCTCGCTTCTGAGTCCCGGGCACGCATCATCGAACTCCTTGCCGAGCGGGATATGAATATCAACGAGCTCAGCATGGCGCTGGGCATCGCCCAACCCAGCGTCACCAAGCATGTGCAGATTCTTGAAGAAGCCGGCCTGGTGGTCAGCGACTACTTGGGTGGTCCGCAAGGAACCCAAAAGCGGTGCCGCCGAGTGCACGATCGGCTCGTCGTGGAGATGGCCGGCCAAAACCCCCACGCCGACCTCGTCGCCGAGATCGAAGTCCCCATCGGCATGTACACCCACGTCGAAGCCGTCCCAACGTGCGGATTGGCTAGTCCGGAGCGGTTCATCGGCCACCTTGATAACCCCGTCTCCTTCTTCCTCCCCGACCGCGCCTCCGCCCAAATCCTGTGGTCCTCGGGCGGATACGTCGAGTACGTCTTCACCAACTCGCTCCCCCTCCAGGCCGAAATCATCTCGGTAGACCTCGCGATGGAAGTCGGATCCGAAGCACCCGGATACAACAATGACTATCCTTCCGACATTACGGTCTGGCTAGACGATAAAGAGATCGGAACCTGGTGCTCCCCCAGCGATATCGGCGGCATTCGGGGTCGGCTCAATCCGTCTTGGTGGCACGACAACCTCAACCAATGCGGCTTCCTAAAGGTCTGGCAAGTCGACAACAAAGGAACTGCGATTGACGGCGTGAAGATCTCGACCGTGAAGATCGAAGACCTGAACCTCCATCCCTGGCAGACCACAAGGGTCAAGATCGGGGTCAAGCCCGACGCCCTTAATCAAGGGGGCTTCACCCTGTTCGGCAAGGGCTTTGGCAACTATGAGCAAGACCTCGTGCTCCGTTTCCGCTACGTCATGCCCCCCGCCGAAGTCGTCCCCCGCCCCAAGGCATAAATTCATGAGAGGCCTTCTAGGTGTCCACCACGTCGCGATCATCTGCTCAGACTACGCCCGATCCCGCGCCTTCTACATCGATGTGATCGGCGGCGAGATCGTGTCCGAAACCCTCCGAGAGGAGCGAGCGTCGCACAAGCTAAACCTCCGACTCCCCGGCGGCGTCGAGATCGAACTCTTCAGCTTCCCAAACCCCCCACCAAGACCGAGTCGTCCTGAAGCCTGCGGACTCAGACACCTTGCTCTAAGGGTCAGCGACATCGAGACCGCCATCGCGCACTTAGTCGAAAAGGGAGTCGAAGTCGAGACTGTCCGAATCGACTCCCTCACGAATCGCCGATTCACGTTCTTCCCCGACCCCGACGGCCTTCCGATCGAATTGTACGAAGATTAGCTATCCCTTCGAAGGGCCGACGACGAGGATCACGAACGAGCCCGGAACCATCGACCGCCCTTCCTGAACCTTGGCCGCCGAAAGATAGACCAAACCGGATGCCTGATCCACGAACATCGTGCGGGCGGAAGACATCGTGGGCACTGTCTGCACCACGTCGAATTTGCCCATCTTGTTGCGCTTCAAAATCGTGAGTGTGCCTTCCCCATTGGAGCTAAACGCCAACTCCCGCTTCGCGTCGTAACCAGCACCATCCGGGCCGTCCCCAATCGCTGGGGTGTCGACCACCTTGCCGGTCTTCGAATCCAGGATTGCCATCTTCTTGTTCGATCCAACTGCGAAGAGGAGGTGATGCTTTGCGTCGAACGCCAGACCGGAGGCTTCCTCGACCGGCGCGATCGGCCAAGAGCCGAGGACCTTCATCGAGTTCATATCCACGCGCTCGATCGTGCTCTTGTCCTCGATGTTCACGAACAGCGTCTTTCCATCGGTAGCTGGCTCCTCCGGCTTGCCAGTGAGCTTCACCGTCCCCACCACCGCGCCCTTGTCCGCATCGATGAAGGTGAGGTCCTGGCTTCGGCCGTTGCAGGTGATCACCCGATGCGAGGGCGCATCGTACATGATTGCGTCCGGGTTCTGGCCGACCGGGATTTTGCCGATCGTCGCCAGCGTCTTCAGGTTGAAAATGGTGACGCTGTTATCTCGACCATTGCTCGTGTACCCCTTGCCAAGCTTCGAAGCGATCGCGATTCCGTGTACGCCCGGGGTGTTCGGGATCTCGCCAACCTGCTTTCCAGTGATCGTGCTAACCACGACAACGCGGGTCGATCGAGACACGTAGAGCCGGTGAGCCGCCGCGTCGACCGTCAGATAGTCCCAGCCGCCATCTCCCCCGACTGCATATTTTGCGACAATGCCGTACGGCGTGGCGGTAAGAATAAGGGCGACAAGTGCGCTGATCATAGAAAGAGTCTAGGCCCGACCCCCACTCTTGATACTGAAAATCTTTTCAGGAGCAAGCAGGCAAAACGAAGCCGACCTCGGCGCCCCTGCGATGTGCCTTCTCCACAAACACGAAACCGCCCCGTTCGGTAACGATCCTCCGGCACACCGAAAGGCCAATTCCCGCACCTCCAAGGGCGCGATTTCGACTGTCGTCAGTGCGCACAAATCGATCGAAGACCTTGCTCCCGATCCCTTCAGGAATCCCCGGTCCGTCATCCTGCACTGAGACCCTTGCCCCGACGTCCGTCGAACTCAGCGTTACCAATACCGTCGTTGCGCTTGCCGCATGGCGCAGGCAGTTGGAGAGGAGATTGCTCAGGAGAATCTGCAGCTCGTCGGGCAGTACGCAGGCCGAAACTTTCGCCGAGTTGTGGGTGAGGCAGATTCCGTTGGATTCGAACCGATCGACCCACCCCTCCAAAATCTCGTCCACTACCGGCTTCAATTCGATGCAAGGCGCTGCCTGAATCTCGCCCTTTGCCGACTGAAGCAATGCCTCCGTGATCGAAGTCAGCCTCTCAATCTCTGAAATCGATTTCCGGATCGTCTCCTCGTACTGGTCCGACGATCGCGTATGCAACAGGCTCGTCTCAAGCCTCGTGCGCAAGATCGCGAGCGGCGTGCGCAATTCGTGCGCTGCATCCATCGCAAATCGATCCTCCCTCAACGCAGTCTCCTCAATGCGATCGAGCATCTGGTTCAGGTCCGCCACGAAAGCTCCGAACTCGGCATGGTCCGGCGCGTCGAGGCGAGCCGACAGGTCGTCGCCCCCAAGTGAGACTGCCTGCGCGCTCAATCGGCGAAGCGGTCGGAACACCGCCTGCGCGGCCAGCCACGTAACCGCCGCGACCAACAAGGTCAGAGGCAGCCAGATCGTGGCGAGGATGGTCTTAAGCTGGGCCAGGCTCTGGTTGGTAATCGTGAGATCTGATGCCACGCAAACAAACTGACCCTTGAATTCGATGCCCTCGACGAGATAGCGACCCTGCCGGGCAAATCCCCTGGTGAGCAGTGGATGGAAGGCCCCCGCGGCCTTCGCCAGTCCGCCATCCGAGTTGTAAATCACGACCCCAAGGTCAGGATGCGCCTCGTGAAACTCGCCAAAGTCGAACCGGTGATCCTCTGCCGAAGTGAACGCACCGACCGCAGAAGTCAGTTCCGCTCGGTGTAACCCAAGGGCATTCTCACGCGCCGCCAAATAAATGACGATGAAGAGAACAGCAAGAAGGCTTCCGGTTGCAAGGGCCGAGACTAAGGTGAGTCTCGCTCGATGGCTAAGATTCACGGGACTCCAAAATGTATCCCACCCCTCGCACCGTATGGATCATTCGAGTCGCCCCACCGACCGAAAGTTTATTGCGGACGTAGCTGACGTAAACCTCGACGATGTTGTCGTCCCTCGCCTCGTCGTCGTTCCAAATCTCACGCAGAATGGCCGACTTCGGCAGCACCGTCGCCGGCGAGAGCAAGAACATCTCGAGGACGGAGAATTCGGTGGTCGATAGCGACAAGGGTTTCTCCCCCCGGGTTGCAACCCTGTCTCGCCGATTCAGAGAAATGTCCGCGTATTCGAGGACATCCTGCATATTTCTCGATCGCCGCAGGAGGGCGCGAACACGGGCAAGGAGCTCTTCCAGGGCAAACGGCTTAACAAGATAGTCGTCGCCCAGATCAAGCCCCTTCACCCGATCGCTGATCGAGTCCCGTGCGGTGAGGAAGAGGATGGGTTTGTTGACGATATTGCGGCGAAGTTCTCGCGCAACTTCGAACCCGTTCATCCCCGGCATCATCACATCAAGTACCAAGAGATCGCAATCGGCGGCGCGGGCGATAGCGTCCTTTCCGTTGCGCACGACCTCGGAATCAAAGCCGGACTCCCAGAGCGCTTGCCCTAGGAGTTCCGACATTGCCGGCTCGTCTTCCGCGATTAATATTCTTGGTAGCCGCTCGATTCCTTACTATCCTCCGGCGGCAGCGACCTTAGTCAGTTCCGACTTCATCTCTTTCGCCTCGTCGTCCGGGGTTACCGTCTCCGAGTCCAGTGCCTTACCCGTCTTGGGATCGACCTCAACTTCGGTGATCTTGTGACCCTTTACGATCATGACGCCGTAAACCCAGTGTCCTTCGTCAAATTCGAAGTTTGCCTGGAAAGCGACTCCGCCTCCCATCTTCTTCTTCGCGATCGCCATCGCCTGAACCGGTGAAATCTTTGCGCTGGCGGCGGGCGGTGGCCAAGACTCCTTCTCTTTCTCTTCCTTCTCTTGGTGCGTCGACAAAGCAGGCATCGCAACCGCAACTCCAATCGACACGGTTAAGAATGCAACAAACGGTAACAGTGACTTCTTCATCATAGGTATTCCTTAGGCGGATTCCCGCCTCGAGTCCGTTATGGCTTCGCAAAAGATAGTGAAAGTTTGGAATATCCTCAGGCGGCTGCGTCTGAGAACTTTCCAAACTTCACCCCATCTCAATCCAGGTTGTATACAGTTGAAGCGTATGTTCCGATCCTCCGCCTCCGCGATGGCCATTTTCCTGCTGACGATGTCATCGCAAGCGCAGCAAAAACTCACCGCGCCGGAGGCGTTGCGCAAAGCCTTCTCTCAACGCGGCACAATGACCGCAAATCGCCTCAAACTCGAGCAAGCCAGATTCGATGCAGGCGCATCGGCCGCCTACCCGGCGACGCGGCTCGAGGCAGGGCGAGACCTGTTCGGTCCCATCGACGTCATGGGCGGCGCCGACTTTCTCCTTTCTCAGCCCATCGACATCTTCGGAAAGACCCAGGGCCTCCGCGGCCAAGCCCGGGCCGCGGTTGCCGTGGCAATGGCCACTTACCGCCAAAGCGCCCTCGACCTGCAGCAGCAAGTCCTAATCACTTACGCCAACCTCCTCTCCGCCCAGAGGCTGCTTACTCTCGGCAAACAACAGCGGGACCTAGCCCAAGCCGTATTGACTCTAACCAATAAGCGCGTTCAAGCACGGGACCTGCCGGAAGTGCAATCCACCCGAGCCGGCCTCGAGGTTCAGAAGGCCGAGTTGATCGTCTCTGACCGCCAGGCGACCGCCGAAACCGCCGCGTTGAAGTTCGCATCGGCACTCGGCTCGGACGCCGAAGTGAGTGCCGAGCTCTCCAGCCTGATCGCACCCGCATACATCGGCGGCGTCGAATCTCGCCCCGAAATCCTCTCGCTCAAGGCCGAGGAAAACCAAGCCTCCGCCGACTCCCGAGTCGCACGCCAAAGCCAATGGCCCGACCTCGATTTGCAGGCAGGCCGAACCAGCTTCAACACTCCCGCCGAGTACGGCGCGCGCTTACAACTGACGGTTTCCCTTTGGGACTTCGGCGCGAATCGAAACAAGATTCGGTCGTCGAATGCGAAGCGAAAAGCGGCGAATGCCGCCTATCACGACGCCTATAACGCGGCCCAGAAAGACGTCCAGGCCGCTAGTATCGAACTCGCCGCCGCAGAGCGATCGGTAGCCGGATATCAGAAACTGGCCGGCGATGCAAAGGCGCTGCTGGATCGAACCCAGCACGGATTCGAACTCGGCGCAAGTACCCTCCTCGACGTGATCGACGCACGCCGAGCCCTTTCCGACGCTCAGGAGCTCACTATCAACGCACAACTCAGACAGGATTTGGCGATCGAGGGCCTCTTGCGCTCCCAGGGACTGCTATTGGAGAACCCGAAGTGAGGCGACTCTGGTTGCTCGCCTTCCTCTTGATTGGGTGCAAAGGCGGCACCGCAACGAAGACTGAGACGGATGCTGGCCCCGCCGCCCTCACCGTGGAGCTTGCGACCGCAAAGCAGCAAGACATCGAAGATACGCTCCCGGTCGACGGAACTCTCACCCTTCCCGAGGGCGCCACATCCAGGGTTGCCCCGTCGGTGGCCGGAAAACTGGTCGACGTCCTCGTGAAAGAAGGCGATAGAGTCGTCGCCGGTCAACTATTGGCCCGCGTCGACACTCGGGCACTTTTGGCCCAGAGCCAGAGCGCGGTGGCTGGAGCCGCTTCGGCCGCAGCTTCCGCATCCCAATCAGACTTAGCTTTGAAGGCAGCCCAGGCTGACCAAGTGGCCGCCGTCCAAACCGCCCGACTCGCCCTCGACGTCGCAGCGGCCGAAGGTAAATCAAGCGTTGAACAAGCCTCCATCGAACTGCAGAAACTCAAAGCAGGCGCACGGCCCCAGGAAGTGGCGCAGGCCCAGCTAGCCGTCGATCAAGCTCGAATCGCGCGAGACAAAGCGAGGACCGACGCTGACCGGGATGCGCGCCTTCTCCAAGAAGGTCTCGTTTCCGGAAGCCAGGCAGACGCCTCGAAAGCCTCTTACCAAACCGCTCAATCCGCCCTTCGATCCGCTCAGTCGGCTCTCGATCTCGTCAAAGCGGGAAACCGAACGGAAGATATCCAAGCGAGCGAGCTCCGACTCGCGTCGACCAAGGAGCTGGCTGCAAAGAAAATCGACCAAGCCAAAGCAGGTCTTCGACAGGCAC
>JBBQFM010000006.1:0-139088 GCA_038321975.1 Fimbriimonadales bacterium
CGTGTTGCCTCAAAACTAAAACCGACCGAAACTGAGCCGTTACCTCAAAACTATTATCTACCGAGTGTGGTGTCTTAGCTCTTGCCTGAGTCTGAGGATTTCCTTGGCAAGAGCGATCGGTTTGATGGCTTTGAGCTGTTCGTCCAAGGCTGCTTTGCACTCGTTAGAAACACAGGGATGCTCCAGGGCTCTTTGGCATGGAGTCTTAGCGATGTCGTAGTGCCTTCGGACTTTAGGTCCAACCCTTTCTTTGCCGGTGAGGATCATGCAGGGTTGCAGGAAGTTCACTTGGAGTCTGAGTGCCCTGTAAAAGGCGTTCAGGGCTCTGACTGCTTCCTCTCCTTCGAACCGGTCGTAGCCGACGTTCTGTCTGACGACCGAGAAGTTCTTTTGCTCGACACGGCACTGATCGTTTTTCTTCGAGGGCCTTGCGCGGGTGAAAAGGATCTTCCGGTCAAGGCAATAGCGGTACATGATCTGGTTGATGAACTCGCCTCCGCAGTCGGAGTCCAGCCCCTTAATGGGATAGGGCATCCGGGTTCTGACGGAATCGACTCCGAGTTCCACCGTCTTTTCGGCTCGGTTCTTTAGGGCCTGGGTTTCGGTCCAACCGAGAACCACGTCGGTAACGCTCAGGGTGTGGGCGTATTCGCCATGGGTGTCGTTGTCGCAGTGGTGGACGAGATCCATCTCGCAGTAGCCCGGCTCCGTTTCGAGCCAGTCGGCCCAGGTCCTGACCGGAATCTGGGACTTGAGCATCGAACCAGGCTTGGTCATACATCTGCCCGCTGAGCGGAACCCTGCTTTATGGGTTCTGAGGAGTCTTTCGCATGTTGAGACGCTCATCCTTAAAAGCTTCGCCTTCACCTCTTCAGAGATTCCCCAGGCGCCTTCTGCCTCAGTGAGCTTGATGAGAAGAGGCAATGCGGGAACCAGCCGTTTGGAGCAGATGAAGCCATCCGCTGCCCAAAGCATCTCTAAGGCAGCCGCCACGTCAGGGCCATAGCGAGGTGTGGGCCGGCCTCTGGGTCGAGCCTTTATAGGGGGTGGCTTTCTCAACAAAACGATCGCCGTCTTGCGATTCACTGCGGTCGCCGAAACAAACTCGTCTAGGATCGCTCCCTTCCTCTTGCGAGAAGATCTGACGTACTCCAGCGAACGAGACCGGGCTAGCTCGCCGATTGACTTTGAACTCATTGTATGCCTCCGATTTCCGGCCATAAAGCAAGAGTGCTTCGGTCGGTTTTAGTTTTGAGGCAACAACCCTAAGCTCGGTCGGTATTCATATGAGGCAATGCGTGGGGAGCATGGTAGACGTATAGAATGTTACAGTGCCGATCTACGAATACGAGCCCACCGAACACGATTGCCTGATGTGTCCCAATCGGGTCGCGGCAATTCAGGGGATCGAGGACGAACCGCTGCAGTATTGCCCCGATTGCGGCCTCCCGGTTAAACGCGTGATCAGCAAGGTGAGCTTCCAAATGGGCCGAGAGTCGAACCCGGACCGCGCGGCCGCCAAGGGCTTCACAACCTTTAAGAAGGTCGAAAAAGGGAAGTGGGAGAAGGTTGGCGGGGAAGGTCCCGACTACATCGTGGGCAGCCAGGAAGACATCCAAGCCATAGAAGCGGAGAAGTCGAAGTCCAAAGTCATCGATCTCGACAAACCTTAATCCGCACAAAAACTCGTTGACCTCTAGCACTTTTGCCGGGAAGGGTTCAAACTAGAGACATGCTGCCACTCGCTGCCGTCGTCACCACTTTGTTGACCACGAGCAGCCCCGAGTTACAGCGACCCAAGATCCCTTGCATCCTTCATGTCCCGCGAGGCATCGGTCACGACCAGAAGCTGCCGGTTATCATCTATCTCCACGGGAAGTCCCTGCGAGGAAGCAACCTTTCCCGACTTAGACGGTACGGACTGCCGAGCCGTTTGCAGCATGATCGGTCGTTTCCGTTCATCGTGATCTGCCCCCAGCTCTCGGAAGGCTCTCGCTGGACAGATCCCAAAGAGTTGATGAGCCTCGTCGACTATGTGCTCAAGAAGTACCCCGGGGACCCGAATCGGGTGTATGCCATGGGCTTCAGCATGGGCGGGAGCGGAGTTTGGAGATTGGCAGACGCCTATCCGAAGCGGTTCGCCGCCATCGTGCCGATCGCCGGTTCCGTAGACGAAGAGGTCGCCGCGTCCTCGCGCACCAAGCCAGTCGCGGTGTGGGCGTTCCACGGCAGTGCCGACCATGACGTGAACTGGTCGAACACGTCGACGATGGTAAAGGCTCACGAGAAGCACGGCGGAGAGACGAAGTTCACTCTGCTACCCGGAGAGGGGCACTCGATTCTTGAGGTCTTCGGCCGCACCGACGTCTATAAGTGGCTGCTGCAACACCAGCTCAAGAAACCGGCTGTCCATTCCGAGCCACCGGCAAAAGATCCGGAATCAGATCCCGAGACCGCTCATAGCGTAGACCCGCCGGCGCGTACTGAATAACATACGCCTTGCGGATTCCCTTCGAGATGTTGGGCGAGCTCTTGTGAAGAGTGAGCGACCAAAAGCAAACGATCCCACCCGCATCGATCGGCGCGGGCACCCCCTGATAGGGAGCTTCGCTTGAATATCCGACCAGGCCAATCGCACTCTGAGCATGGGGAAGTAGCCCATCTCTGTATGAGCCAGGCATCACCGAGACGCATCCATTGTCCATCGTCACGTCGTTAATCGCCAGCCACAGCGTGAGGTAGGGCGATGGATAGACCTGCGTGTAGGCATCGTCTTGGTGCCAAGGAAATTCCTTCGCTCCTTCTGGATGCTTGAACACGGTTTGGTTCCAGTAAAGATCAACGTCTGGACCAAGGAATTCGGTGGCGAGCTTGACGAATTCGGGACGAGTGACGAACGCTCGAACCCGGTCGTCCTGCTCCGCGATGTGGTGGGTGAACGTGATCTCGTTCGCCCGAGAGATGCCGCCATCGCCCTCTGCCACCAACTGTTCATGCATTCGTGCTTCGAATGCCTCAAGCACCTCGGACAGTGCCGCCATGTCCTCTTCGCTGAACACATGCTTAAACAGCGTATACCCCTCGTCCCTCATCTCTTGGCGGTTTCGATCGGTGATGTCGGGATGCATGGCTGGACGTAACTATAAACCCTTGCAGGCCGAATTGTAGCGTCGGCGTCTCGCCGATGATCCGAAATCGCGATTTGAAATGCCCGATATGCTCGCAGGGAAGTCCCGGAACATCGGCGAGACGCCGACGCTACATCTTGCAGATTCAATACTTATATGTTATAAATATGTCACGTATTCGAGAAGTTGGAATTGGAAACCGTTTGGCGAGCGTTATCGAGTCCCCATCGGCGCAAGATTTTGGATCTTTTGCGCGACGGACCCCGTATGACCGGGCAGTTGGCCAGAGAACTTCCTGACTTGAGCCGCTTTGCCGTCATGCAGCACCTTGGGGTGCTGGAGGAAGCCAACCTCGTGTTGGCGCGGCGAGAGGGCAGGAACCGGTTGAACTACCTCAACCCGATTCCCATGCGGGAAGTGTACGAACGCTGGATCAACTCGCACGCGTCGGTCGCGGCCGAGACGGCCCTACACTTGAAGAGATACGCACAAACCACCCAGGAGGTAGGGAAGATGGATTCCAACACATATCGTCAGGTGCGCATCGAAATGGAGATGCACATCGCTGCGGCACCTGAGCGCGTATTCAGTGCGCTCACCGAAGAATTGGGCAATTGGTGGCCACACCGATACAAAGAGGGCTCGAAGGTCACCAGCGACGCCGAGATCGGCGGCAAGATTCAGGAGCACTTCGCCAACGGCGGAGGAGCCCTCTATGGCACCTACGTTTACGTCGACAAGCCGAACCGCCTTATGTCGTCCGGCCCCAGCAGCATGCACAAAGGCGTCCAGAGCTTCAATAGCGAGACAATGACCGCCGACGGCGACGGAACGATCTACAAGCGTGAACTGACTATCTGGGGCGACGTCTCCGACGACATGGAGAAGATGTTCCGCGAGGGAAGCCGCGCCATGATGGAGCAAGCTCTAAGAGGCTATCTCGAACAAGGAATTCGATATTCACAGGAGGCAGGGTCATGAGAAAGCTAGTCATCGCGGTCTTGATCCTTTCGTCGGCTCTAGCTGTAGCCCAAAGGGCCATCGAGCACAAGGTAACCGTGTCGGCCAAGATCGCTGACGTTTGGCGAGCCTGGACAACGTCCGAAGGGGCACGTGAATTTTTCGCCCCGGGCGCCCACATCGAGCTTCGCCCGAAGGGAGCGTACGAGATTCTCTTCAATGCGGTCGCCCCGATCGGCGACCAGGGCTCGGAGGGCTGCGAAGTCCTCAGCTACATTCCAGAGAAGATGCTGAGCTTCTCGTGGAACGCCCCTCCTCAGTTTCCAAGCGTGCGCTACGGGCGACCCACCTTCGTGGTGATCGAGCTGAAAGACCTTGGCGAGAGCAAGACTGAGGTCACCCTGACCCATGCCGGATGGAGCAAGGGCGCTGCATACGACGCGGCCTACGCATACTTCGATGAGGCATGGGTGGGAGTAATGGAGAACCTCAAGAGCCGGTTCACGGCTGGTCCCGCAAAGTGGCCCGACGCCAAGCCCAATCTCGAGGAACCGCCGATGGGTCCCGCATTGCAGGCAATGTCGAATTTTGTCGGCGGTAAATGGGTCGCCGAAGGCGAGTTTCCCATCGAGTTCACCTACGAATGGGTCGGTGACCGGAAGGGCTTAAGGAGTGTCGGGTACATCGGAAAAGGAAGAACGGACGAGGTCGAGGTGAACGCCCGCTTCGGCTGGGACCCACACACCAAGCAGGCCTATTACCTAGACTCCCACGGCTCTCGGACCGTCTATTTCGGCCACATGTGGATGGAAGGAAAAGACATCGCCTTCGGCTTCGGCCCAGTTGGAGGAGACATCGGTGCATTCTCAGCACGAGGCAGATTCACCGACAAAGACACTTATGTCTCAGTGATTCTGGATTCGAATGGGAAAGAGCAAGTAGCGTTTACTCTAAAACGACACTGATCTCCCTTCCGGAAGTCAAAAATCCAAAATAGACAAATGGGAACGGGGGCCTATGCCCCCGCTTTTCCTAGCTCGTGCCTCGATTGAAAGTCGACCGTACGTTCGATATGATTGTCCGTTGTATGAGTGCGTGATGTACAGTATTCGGCTAACTTTCGAAGCGCCCGTTCGGAGACCTTGTCCAAACCATTTGGACTCGTGAGACACAAGCCAAGTAGAGAGAACGCTTCCTCCTCGGTGAGCCTTAAACCCTCGGCATCTGAACCGTGAGCCATGGTGCCCTCCTTCGCGAGTTTCGCGTACTAATCATAGACGTTCCAAATCCGGTTTGTATCTCGTGCGAAAGCGGGTTTCTCTAAATTTCTGTCCAAACGAGCCTGGATTTTGCCCAGGCTGTATACTCTGCCAATGCCTCGCGGCGAATATTTGCAGTACGGCGGCCAAGCCATTATCAAAGGTGTAATGATGAGGTCACCGCGCTACTTCTCAGTAGCGTGCCGCGCACCAAACGACGAAATCATTGTTCGGACAGAGGCGATAGAAAAGACGTGGATCGGACGTCAAAAGTGGCTCAAGTGGCCATTTCTCCGCGGATCGCTCGCGCTTCTTGATTCGATGGCCCTGGGCAGCAAGGCGATGAAGTTCGCGACCAACGTCCAAGTTGCCCCCGAATATCAGAAGATAGAGGAGGGCGTGGAGCCGGAAAAGCCCGTCAGCAAGAGCGTTCAAGATGCGACCGTCATTGGCACGATGGTCATCGCGCTTGCAATTGGCTTCGCGTTCTTCAACTACCTGCCCAACCTTGTCTCCGAGTTCTCAGTCAATGCCTTCAATCAAAAGGGCAATGGGACGTTGAAGAACGTTGTATCTGAAGTCATCAAGGCCGGCCTTTTCATCGGATATATGTGGGCAATCGGACACTTCTCAGAAGAGATCCGTGATGTCTTCAAGTTTCACGGGGCTGAGCACAAGGCGATCAACACCTTTGAGGCCCACCAAGAACTGAACCTGGACAACTGCAAGAAGCAGACGCGACTCCATCCTCGCTGCGGCACCAGTTTTGCGATCATCGTCCTTCTTCTTGGCTTTATCGTTTTCATACCGCTCCCTCGATATCCTCTGGGCGAGTCCACGAACGCTTTCTTCAACGTCACTGTCCGGGTGCTCATCGAGGTTTTCCTGCTTCTTCCGATCGCCGGAATCGCCTATGAGCTCTTACGTATCGCGGGGAAGTTCCGGGATGATCGGTTAATCAAAATCCTGTTTTCTCCAGGATTGGCGACCCAGCTCCTCACCACCCGAGAGCCCGATGGAGAACATATCGAGGTTGCTCTGATCGCCCTCCAAGCGGTCATCGACGCAGAGGATGCCCACGAAGTGGGGAGGGACGAGGCGGAGCCGAACCTCATCGAGTCTGCGCCGACCCTTATCCCCTAGGATCCGCGGGCGAACCAGACGGTCCAAATCATCATGTAGGCGGCCGAGCCGAAGAGGCACACCTTGCTGACGAACTGCGGGTTGTGCTTAGCGTATCGCGCCATGACTACCCAAGCGAGGATGAGGGTGCTGCCCTTCACGAGGACAAACATCCACTCGCTCTGCTGAATGAAGGTGCGCATCAGCGGATTCATCTCGACGATTCGGCCCTGAGCGTGGAGGACGGCAGTGACTACGAGATCAAGAAACCCAATGGTCATTAGGAGGATAAGACTTCTTGTGGGAGCGATGGATCTCATGCCTTTGTTCTTTCAGCAAGCGGTGTGCCTTTAGGGTTTGCCGCAGTAAGTTTCTTGACGAAATCATCCGCGATTTCCCTGACGTCACCCGAATTGCCACCAAATTCGTTGAATATCAGGCTTACCACAACCCGTTTCCCATCCTTACTGGTCAAATCACCAGAAAGTGACGCCCCCATATCTAGGCTGCCAGTTTTGCCGTGGAATCCAACCCTTTCTAGATTACTAAATCTGAGAAACACTCTGGAGAGCGGCCACGGAGCGTCTCCGGAAAGCGCCTACAATTCCCCGTCGAAAATCGGCTCTGGAATGTGATCCACATCCCCCGCCTCAATGTCCCGAGCCATAAGGACCGTGAATTCCTGGAGCTGAAGATCATTCTCACGCTTCGCATGAGTCCGCAACTCGCGCACTACCTGCTCGCGCATCGTGGGCACCCACTCCACCACATGGAACAACCCGTGAATGGCGCTACGACGACCGATGCGACTCGGAGACTCCAGGCAAGCCAACAAGGTCGGGCCGCCAAGACGGTCGGGAAGATGCCCGCCGAGAACGACTCCGGCTTTGAAGGTCGTGCGCGCGAAGTCGTCGGTTGCGTCCCAAATCACGCTCTTGATTGCGGCAATCGCCAAGGCTTCTTCTTCGGGACCGTTGGCGTAGCTCGGCAGGTCCTCAAAAAGGTCGAGAGCCGACCATTGGGCGCTACGGCGCAGTCTATGTCGTCGGTCTTCTAACACGGCAACGAGCGCAGGAAGGAAGAGGTGGCTGCTGGCGTGAGTTTCAATCTCGACTTGCGCGTCACGCGCAACGTCCCGATCCTCGCAGTAGAGAAGCTTCAGCAAATCGAGCGGCTCGAGATCGCGGATGTGGCCAGTGAACCGGCCCGTCCTTTCGAGGGCGTCGTTGATTTTACGCTGGTGCTGAAAGAGCGGCTCAGCCGTCGCCGATAGGTTCTCGAGCATCTCGGCCAAGCTGTCGCCGCGAGCATCAAGCCAGAGCTCGTCACACCGCCCGAACACGCCGCGCGCGGTTCGCGCCACGACAACCGCGAAGGTCTCTCCGTTGTGCTCAAAGGTGGTCTCGCCGCTCCAATCGCTGGGAACGATACGATATTCGTAGCTCACCGGATGAGGCGGCCAGTGGAATTTGACCCGGTGTCCGGGGTTGATGGCAGCGGTATCCCCGCCATTCCGTACCACGGAACGCTCAATGAACTCGAGGAGCCCTTTCACCAGCGCGTCGGCCGGTGCGTCTTGAGTGTTCGCGGTTGACATAAGTAGTAGCGTCGGCCCCACACCTGAGGCCGACGCTACATATCTTACCGGGTGCCCACAACGGTCCTGGATAGGAACCTGGATATCGAATCCGAGGTGTCTCGCAGGTGGATGCGAGTCATCTCGTCCACCTTCGCACCCGATTTGAGTTGCCCGTCAAATCGGGTCTTGAGTCGCTTCAGTGAGTCCGAAGCCACCATGCGCACGTCGTTGCTCACGCTGCCCAGAGGTGCGCTCGATTGGATCATGAGGGCATTGATCGCAAATCGCTGCAGATCGCGGCGAAGGGGGCGAATGCTCTTGTTCTGGCCGACTTCCTTGAAAATCGAACTGAGCAACGTACCGTAGTGATCGTTCAAGCCGTAAGCGGTCACCGGCGTCTTGTAGGCGTTTTCTGCGATTCGGTCAGTGGTGTTGGCGCTGAGCAAGAGAGCCAAAAGGTTCGTCTGCTGATTGCCCAGCACATCGCGTAGCGGTGCGTTCCAAGCTCCACCTTCATCTGTATTCGTCAGCGTGTTCATCACGTTGACCGGCAAATCGAGAGCCTCCGGGCTGAAGAAGTTCCTCACGATCAGCTCGACGGCCTGTCGCTGAAGCGCCGGGTTCACCGGAGCCAAAGTCGGCTTCTCATTCGTGTCGCCCTTGAAGTTGCGACTTCCCACCAGGCCACCCACGAATCGAGCGGCGGTGCGGCCTTCGCGGAAAGATCGAATCAGCGATCCGACAACAATCGTGGTTCTCTGTGCATAGCTCTCACCATGCTTAGGCATATTCGTAATCGCGTAGTTTCGAGCTCGGCGCAGAACCACAAGCTCCTTGGCGCATGCGTTGAGAGGGTCCTTGGCGAGGTCGAACTTCACCGCATAGGGATCCCAGTTGTCGACGTCTTCATCGGACATGTAGGCATGGCCGGGAAGGGCGTCCTGGCTGGCCACCAGCGAGAGCGCATAGCGCTCGCCCAGCGGCGTCTTCGCATCCGGCACCGACATGTAGCCGTACTTGATCGCCCACAGGTCGTAGGAGCCAAGCGTCGGCATGAAGAAGTTGCCCGAACCCTTCAGGACCGCCTGAACGTTCGGCGGCGTGTAGTCCATCACGCTCGCCGTGATGCCCTGCTCGCTCGTCAATTTGTCGTCAGCGAGCTGCGCCGTCGTCAAATTGGTCGAGCCCGCGAAGTTGTGTCGCAGTCCCAAGCAGTGCCCCATTTCGTGGCTCACGCAGTCGGCCAAGAACCGCCTCACGTAGTCCTCTTTGCTAAATGCGGCACCGGCGGTGGCAAGGATCGCACTCATGTTGAGGGCCGACATTTCACTAAGGCCAGATGCGTAGTCACAGTCGTCGTATCGCCAACCTAGCTTCGACATCCGAGCCCCAAGTTCCTTGGCCGTCCTCTCCTGGGGGGTCGAGAACAGATAGAAGTCGTCGGTCTCCTTGCGATTGGCATTTCGAGTTAAGACGTCCATCGAGGTCTTGCCCGACGCGACCGCGTTCGTCTCGGTCAAGTTCTGCAGGTGCTCCTGCATAATGTCGCGAATTACGTTGCCATCGAGGGTAATGCTCGCGTTCAAGATCTCTCCCGTGAACGGATCCTCTCGAGGAAGTGAGATCGCTGCGAAGGGACAACCGGGCGTTGTGATCATCCGGATGACGTTGTATCGTCCGTCCGCGTGGTCGTAATCTTTCTCGTCCTTCGGCACGTCCTGGACCTTAATCGCATTCTTGTATCCAATCGCCTCGAACGCCTTGTTCCAGCGCAAAACGCCTTCCTTAATCGCGTCTCGGTAGTCCGCGGGGATCGAAGGATCAATTGTCCACAGGATCGGCTTCACCGGCTCGGACATCTTTGCCGCCGGATCTTTCTTCTGTAGGTTCCATCGATTGATGTAGTGCTCGGTTCGGTCGCGGTTCAGATACTTGCTGATCGAGAAGTAGGTCTCGTCGAAATAGCCGACTCGCGGATCGCCTTCCCGAGGCATATAACCGTCGTCCTTTCGGAACGACATGTTATAGGTGACCCTGAGGGGAGCGCTACGGTCGTCTTCCAGGGTGCTCGTGCCGCCGATGCCGAGGAGGGCCAAGAACGGATTGGGTTCGGCGCCACGAGGCGACATGAAGTGCATCTTCATCTGCACCACCATGTTCGTCGGATAACCCTTCACGCTATCGAACGTCGTTTTCTCGCGATCCATCATGTAGGGGCCGCCCAAGCCGGAGGCCACCATTTCGCCGAGGTGGAACAGGTCGCCAAAGAAGAGCGGAGTGATGTTGATCAGAAGCGTCTTCTTCTCCGAGTTGGATTGCTCGATCCTGAAGCTGCCGAGGATGGCTTCTTGGAACTGACGCTCCGCGCCCACCGCGAACTGGTCGTCCTTCTCCCAGCGATTCGCAATTCGGGGCCGAACCAGCCACACCGAGCCCTCGCCTTTGTCGAAGCGGTAGGCATCGACGTTGTTACCGCCAACCGGCATGCCACTACTCAGAAACGCGCTGTCGAGGCCCGTGTTGAAAGCGGACTGAATCGTAAAAATCTTTCCGAGCTTCTCTTCTGGCAGCTCAAGCAGGATCTCGCGACCACGTTGGTAGAACGTCATGTCGCCGTCGATCCGCTTGAGGTCCTTTAAGGCCTTCTCGTAGTCGGCAATCTTCGGATCCTTTTGAGGTTCCTCTTTCTTAGGCTCCTCTTTCTTCGTTTCGTCCTTCTTCACCTGGTAAGCCAAGGAAGTGGTGGGGAGACAAAGTCCAAATACAAGGGCGAGGGCCGCGATGGGCAGGCAGCTTTTCATAGGATCGAATCCAATCTCCTTAACAGGGCTCTTTGGCCTCTTCATACTCATGCGTCCCGACGAACGCCAGTAGTTCCATTGTCGTCCAAGATTCTCTTGAGACTTAGGGAATTCTTATATCAAGTTCTAACGAACGGCTAGCAGGTTCGGTTCAGCCCCTTTACTAGGGTGTTCCATACAAGCGATCTCCGAAATCGCCTAAGCCAGGAACGATGTATTTCTTGTCGTTAAGCCTTTCATCTAAAGACGCGGTGACAATTGCAATATTCGGGTGCGATTCTTCGAGTTTAGAGACGCCTTCAGGGGCGGCAACGACGCACACCATCGTCACATCCGTCGCACCATGCGCTTTGATGAGGCTTATCGCCTGTGCCGCAGACCCTCCAGTGGCCAACATCGGATCTACGCAAAGGGTGTAGCGACCCGTAAGATTGGGAAGTTTGCTGTAGTAGCTCCGGGCGATCGCGGTGTCTTCGTGTCGTTCCAAACCGATATAGCCAACGGCTACATCGGGAAAGAGTTCCACAACCGGCTCCAGCATCCCCAGTCCAGCCCGAAGCACTGGAACGACGGCGAGAGGTTGATCAAGAAACTTCCCGTCGGTCTCGCCCACTGGAGTTTGCACGTTCTGAATCCGGGTGCGAATTCCACGGGTTGCCTCCAAAACCAGCAAGGTGGTCAGCGTCTTGCAAAGCCGACGAAACCGCTCCGGTGGAGTCGATTTGTCACGAAGCTCAGCAAGGAGGTGTCCGGCCAAAGGATGGTCGAGGACTTGCAGCGGCATTGCTCAGATTGGCAGATTGGTCCGTCTTCGTGTTGCCCGAGAGACCTTAATCAAGTCACAATAGAAACCCTCCTCTCAAACCCCACCCGTTATGCACGACCAGGAACTTGCCGGAATCATTCTCGCCGCGGGTAAGGGCACCCGAATGAAGTCAGATCTCCCGAAAGGGCTTCACCTCGTCGCCGGAATTCCGATGGTCGAGCTCATAGGCAGAGCGATGAAGTCGGCGGGAGTCGCGAAGCCGATCATCGTTGTCGGCCACGGCGGAGACAATATCATCCAGGCCCTCGGCGACACCTACGACTACGTGTGGCAGCACGAGCAGCTCGGCACCGGACATGCCGCCCTTATGGCCGCTGACATCCTCTCGACCCACAGTGGACCTGTCTTAGTCGCCCCTGGAGATACCCCTCTTCTCGACGCCTACACCCTCAAGAAAACCGTTGAGTCCCACCGAGAGGCGAAGGCCTTGTGCACCCTCGCCAC
Organism: Fimbriimonadales bacterium; assembly: GCA_038321975.1. Lineage (GTDB taxonomy): Bacteria > Armatimonadota > Fimbriimonadia > Fimbriimonadales > Fimbriimonadaceae > Fimbriimonas. The sequence continues at coordinate 12,120 of JBBQFM010000006.1, forward strand.
AACTCAGCTTGAGAACGCATTCGGCTACGGCCGCATCGTCCGAGGCGCCACCGCCCAACCCGAGAGGATCGTCGAAGAGAAGGACGCTACCGATGCTCAGCGCTGCATCAAAGAAGTCTGTACGAGCATTTACTGCTTCGATTGTGAGACCTTGCTCCGAATCCTTCCCACTCTGGGCAATAGCAACTCCCAAGGCGAGTACTACCTCACCGACGTTGTCTCTCAAATCTCCAAGGAAGGCGGCACCGTAGTCGGAACAATCTTCCACGACCCTAGCCTCGTAGAGGGCGTCAACGACCGCTGGCAACTCGCCCTCGCTAACCAAGAGATGATGAAACGGATTCTAAAGGCTCACGCCCTAAGCGGTGTGACCCTCAACGGAATCGAAAGTATTAACATCGGAATCGACGTTGAGATCGGCCCGGACACGGTGATTGAACCGGGCACCACCCTCGGCGGAAAGACCAAGATCGGCAGCGCCTGCCGAATCGGTCCCAACACCCGCATCGTGGATGCCACCATCGGCGAGCGATCGACCATCCAGATGAGTCACGTCATCGAGGCAACCATCGGAAACCGAGTCTGGGTCGGTCCGTTCGCCAATCTTCGCCCCAAGACGGTCATCATGGACGACGTCAAGATTGGCAACTTCGTCGAGATCAAGAACTCGACCCTCAAGCAAGGGGCCAAGACTCCCCATCTCAGCTACATCGGCGACTCCAGCATTGGTAAGAATAGCAACGTCGGAGCAGGCACCATCACCTGCAACTACGACGGATACACCAAGAGTCGAACCGAGATTGGCGATAACGTTTTTGTTGGCTCCAATTCGACCCTCGTCGCTCCCCTCACGATTGGTGATGGCGCGATGATCGCGGCGGGAAGCGTCATCACGCAAAACATCCCCGCCGATGCAGGAGCCTTCGGAAGAGCGAGACAGGAGACAAAAGAGGAATGGGCAGCCCTTTGGCGGAAAAAGAAGCAATCGACAGACTGAATCAGCGAAGCCTTGCCGGCATGAAGCTCTTTGCGGGCAATGCCCACCGGGCCCTTGCTGACAAAGTGGCTGAAAACCTGGGCATTCCGCTCGGCAAACTCACGTCAACGAAGTTTGCGGATGGCGAAATCCGCATCATGGTGGATGAGAGCGCGCGAGGCAACGATGTCTTCATCCTTCAGCCCACCTGCAGTCCGACAAACGACAACGCGATGGAGCTGTTCATCATGCTCGACGCGTTCCGCCGGGCGTCCGCGCGTCGCATCACCGTGGTGATGCCGTACTACGGCTACGCGCGCCAGGACAAGAAGATCAAGCCACGAGAGCCCATCACCGCACGGCTGATCGCGGACATTATCCAGAACTGCGGCGCCAGCCGTGTACTCGCCGTCGACCTCCATGCCGACCAGATCCAAGGCTTCTTCAACATCCCTGTCGATCACCTGTACGGCGGCCCGATCCTCGGTGGCTACTTTATCGGAGAAGGTTTTCGGGAAGATCCCAATGTCGTCGTGGTGAGCCCCGACGTAGCAGGTGTCACCCGTGCCAAATCCCTGGCCGACATGCTCAAGTGCCCATTCGTGGTCATCGCAAAGAGGAGACCCGCCCCTAACCAGGTGGAAGTCGTGGAGATCGTCGGTGACTTCGTCGGCAAGAAGTGCGTGATGATCGACGACATGATCGACACCGGCGGCTCCATCGTGAACGGTGCCCAAGCGCTCATGAACCGCGGCGCAAGGGAAGTGGTGGCCTGCTGCACTCACCCCGTCTTCAGCCAAGACGCAGCGACCAGACTCCAAGACAGCTGCCTTTCATCGGTCGTGAGCCTAGACACGATCCCAATCCCCGAGGAGAAGCGGTTCGAGAAGCTGACCATCCTCCCCGTCGCTCCGTTGATCGCGAATGCGATCCGTCGGATTCATCTCAATGAGTCGGTGAGCGAACTTTTCCATGACTGGAGATAGTTCGGGAACTTCAACCTCAGGCGATTGCGAATCGTTTTCGTGGGCTGTCCGTCTTTCAGACAAGGCGCCGAATAAGAGGTACGTCGTGCTAGCGGTCGCATTACTCGCTGGCGCGGTCGGGATCCTCATATTCCGGAGCCCATTGTTTGGTTTTCTAGGTTTTGCTATTATTGTTCTGTCGACTGCGGAGTTCTGGCTCGGCACCCGCTTCAAAATCGGGTCGAACGGAATCAGCTCCAAAACGGGCCTTAGCCTCACGAGTATCGAATGGGTAGATGTCAAGCGAATCTTAGTAGAAGGCGAAACCGTTCGATTCTCCCCCCTTCCTGCCCCCTCCCGGGCCGATGTCTTTCGAGGCGTTGTCGTCCACATGTCCGATCAATCGCACGCTCCCGTGTATGAGGCGATCGAGAAATACGCAAACGACGATGTTCAACTTTTGGGATACCGAACTGACACCCGAGGAGACGGAGACCCTTCTTGACAAGGCCGCCGCCGAGGTTAAGAAGCGGAAGATGGAAGCCCCCGTCGCCGTTTTCCTAGAAACCCACATGCCCCTTGCGTTCGTCGGCAGCCAAGCCGCGATCGCCCTTTCTCCTTTCATGGTTCCGTTCTTCGGATTTGAGTTTATGAACAACTACTCTCGGCTGTTCTCGAGCAAGGACAATATTGCAAAATTGCTCGACAAGCTGACCCCGCCACCCGCGGATCAGCTTGCAAAAAAGGAGGATGCATGCGCCACTTAGCCAACCTCCGGCGAGCCCTTCCGGCTCTGGTGCTGCTCCTCATCTTGGGCGGTTGCGGTGTCGACCCCGCCAACCCTCCCGCGGTTGGCAAGCAATACGTGGATACCGCTTGGGTCGGGCCGTTCATGACGTTCCTTCTCGTCGTCTTCGTCCTCATCAATATCTCCCGGGCAGGACGAGGAAAAGACCTTTACATCCGAAGAATCGCCGGCCTCAACGCAATCGACGAAGCGGTTGGACGTGCGACCGAAATGGGCCGGCCCGTCCTCATGGTTCCGGGGCTGAGCGATACCGTCGATGCGATCGCCGTTCAAGCGCTCAACGTTTTTGCCTACGTCACCAAACTTGCCGCCAAGTTCGGAAACCCGATCCTGATCTGCTGCTACAACGCTGCGGTCTACACGGTCGCCCAAGAGATCACTCGAGACATCTATCAATCAGAAGGAGTGCCTGAGCGATACGACCAAGACTCAGTTCGCTTCATCAGCGACCGCCAGTTCGCGTTCGCGGCGGGAGTCTCCGGTCTTATTCAGCGCGAGCAGGCCGCAGCCACCTTCTTCCTCGGTCAGTTCTACGCGGAGTCGCTTATCTTCGCGGAGACCGCAAACGCCGCCGGAGCGATCCAAGTGGCGAGTTCGACTCAGAACACCCAAACGCCATTCTTCATCGCGGCATGCGACTACGTTCTCATCGGAGATGAGTTCTATGCGGCAAGCGCCTACCTTAACCGACAGCCCGTGCTTGTCGGCAGCTTGGTAGGCCAGGACTGGAGCAAGCTGCTCGTCATCGGCCTCGCCATCATCGGGGTTCTCGCGAACTCGGTCCAGTTCCGGGGAGGCATGGTCTCCGAAGAGAAAAAGAATGCGGTTACCCATCAGCCTTTGGCCGAGCCAAGGCCGATGGGTCTCGGCGACACATTCGTTAACCAAATGCTTAAACCGCAGGCACCGAAGATTAAGATTGATCGACCGATCGATCCCGACGCTCCGAAGAAGAAGGACGAGGGCTAATGGATCTACTCGCACAAGTGCCCCCGGAAAGCTTTTGGAGCCAAGCAAGCGGCTCCAGCGGCCTTTACATGCATGTCGCGATCGCTCTCATAGTGGGCATCGCCGTAATGTTTGGCCTCATGAACGCACCCACCCGGCTAAGAAGGCCGATCGTGGTGGGGCTTACGTTCATATCCGGCCTTTTCTACGTTCTCCTCTACTTCTGGCCCGCCCCGATTGCTCGCACACCGGGCACCTTGCCGGTAAGTACCCCGGACGCGGTTGGATTCTGGCTATCCGATGCGCTCACCGTAGTGGCGAACTTCTCCAGCATCCTCTCTGGCTTCCTCCTCGGCCTCGGCATCTACTCGCTCGTGCGAATTCACGGACGAAAGATCGCGAAGCAGCAGAAGGACTGGGGCTTCAGTGCAGTCCTGATGGCCAGCATGGTCATCATGATCGTCTTCGGATACGGAGACTGGATCAGCAAGCTGGGAGCCAACGGACCCAAGATGGATAACCAAGCCAATTGGGGATTCGTGAACTATGCCCGCGACTTCTTCTTCGATGGAATGCTTCAGCAGATGGACGCGGCAATGTTCTCGGTCATCGCGTTCTACATCCTTTCCGCCGCGTATCGGGCTTTTAGGATCAGGTCGATTGAAGCCACCATCCTACTGGCGACTGCCTTGATCGTGATGCTCAGCCTTATGGGTGCCGTCGAGTTCGGTTGGGCTAACGCCATCGGCCAGAACCCGCCTCACGGTTTTGGTGAGAACTTCACTCTCACCTCGATCAAGACCTTCATCGTGGACAATGTCCAAAACCCAAGCCTTCGAGGCATCGACTTCGGAATTGGCATTGGCGCCCTGGCGATGGGCCTCCGCCTCTGGCTGAGTCTTGAGAAAGCAGGAGGCACCGCGTAATGGATCCTACGAACCTCAGCCTGGCCGAGAAGCTTCAATCGCTTCCTAAGAGCGCCCTCTACATCATCCTGTTCGTGGCGACGTCCATTCCTCTCTTCTTCACGATCCCGATCCCCAACAAAGAGTCGAAGGCCTCGATCGACTTCTATCAAGAGGTCCAGAAGGTCCCCGAAGGGTCGACGGTACTCATCGCTTCTGACTGGACGAACGCAACCCGGGGCGAAAGTGCGGGCGAGTATAAAGCTCTGCTAAGAATCCTGATGCGGAAGAAGGTGAAGTTCGCGGTGTACACCACCGCCGACCCGCAAGCTCCCCAAGCATCAAAGGACGTGATCCGCTTCATCAACGATGAGCGAGTCGCGGCCAAGCAAAAGCCATACGAGCGCTGGACCGACTGGGTCAATGTCGGCTACTTCCCGAACGGCGAAGGAGCCACAAACTCGATCGCGAGCAACGTACGCTCGGCTTTCGCCGACAAAAAGGACTTCAGCCCCGACGGTGCCCTTCACCCGGTGATGGAGTCGCCCGTCCTGAAGAACATTCAGAAGGTGGAGGATTTTCCTGCGCTGATCATCGTTACGGGCTCCAATACGAGCAACGTCGCGATCGAGCGAATCAACTCCCTACCGATCCTCCTGGCGGTAACCGGCGTCATGGGACCGGAAATGAACGTCTACTACACCTCGGGGCAGGTCAAAGGCTTGGTCACCGGGCTCAAGGGCGTCTATGACATCGAGACCCTGATGCAGAAGGATTATCCGGATCAGGTCAACTTGGACAACGGTGCGAAGTACTACCCGACCCTCCATTTGGCTTTGGTGGTGTTGATCGTGACCGTCATCATCGGAAATCTCGGAATGTTCCTCGGCCGCAAGAGGAGTGAGGCATGAAACCAGAAACCTACCAACTCCTCAAACTCACCTTCGGGGTGATTGCAACCGTCGGGTTGTACACCGTTCTCTACAAGGAGAACAAGTTCTACCGGTTCTTCGAGCACGTCTTCCTTGGTCTGGCCGCTGGCTGGACCTTGGTCGCCATCTGGACCGAGACGCTCTACGACTCGTGGTGGAGCAAGATCATGGGCAGCACTGGTGCAGCCAACGGCTACTGGGCCTATGCTCTCCTCCTCCCCATCGGCTTGATGGGCTACTTCGTGTTCAGCAAGAAGCACAACTGGATGAGCCGAATCCCGATCGGCATCATTCTCGGCCTATGGTCGGGACAGCAGATCCAGGTGTGGTGGAAGCGCTACGGACCACAGCTCGCCGACTCGGTCAAGCCCATCTTCCCGAGCACGACGTCTTCCTTTACGGTTCCTGGCGGTAGTAAGCCGACGCCTTTTGAAGCGGCCCAGGTTTATCCGTCGCAAGCGATCTGCAACCTGATCTTTGTAATCACGCTCCTGAGCGTGCTCAGCTACTTCCTGTTCAGCTTCGACCTGAAGAACCGGTTCCTCAAGAACAGCACGACAATGGGTCGCTGGCTCCTGATGGTCGGCTTCGGCGCAATCTTTGGTTCCACCGTCATGATGCGCTTCACCCTACTCATCGACCGGATGTACTTCATCTGGATCGAGTGGTTCATGCACGGCCTACTCCACAAAGGATAAATTTAGAACCCCTCGCCCCTCCGGGGGAGAGGGGCAGGGGTGAGGGGCCGCTTACCGACCAAGATTCGCTGTGGGGTCTGTGGTGCTGGCCGGATACGTCGCCAACCCCTCCGGCCCAACACCGAACACCGAACACCCTCCTCCCCCAATGCCCGACCGAACTGTTCACGCGATCGTTCTCCGCCGGAAGGATGCCGGCGAGTCCGACCGTCGGTTGACCATCCTAACCCCCGAACACGGAAAGATCGACGTGATTGCCAAGGGTGCTCGCAAGGCCGCATCGCGCCTCGCCGGATCGTCTGACCCCCTGAGCATCGCGATCATGAACTTGGCAGAAGGGAAGCGCAACCTTTATGTCACCCAAACTCAGCCCCTCACAAGCTTTCGCGGCCTGCGTTCAGACTTCGAGCGTTTGAGCTTCGCCCTAGCGCTCGTGGAGCTATACGCCGCCGTTATCCCCCTCGAACAACCCATCCCAGAAGCCTATTACCTCCTCGAGAAGTCTCTGAGAGACCTGGAAAACCATCCGAAGCCAATTGTCTCGCTAATTTGGAGCGAGGTCCAGCTACTAAACCTATCCGGATTCATGCCCCAGTTCGGCTCCTGCGTGATCTCGGAAAAACCTATCGCGGAAGCCGAGCCGTTCGTCTCTCCCCAAGCAGGTGGCTACGTCTCCCACGCCGAAGCAGGGCGATTCATCGATCGATTCCAAACCCGAGCTGAGGTGCTTTACGGTCTCGTAAAACTAAGCGAGATTGAAAAGCCGCCGCCAAATCTCAAATTCGCCCCCGAGACCCTCGCGACCCTTTTCCCCTTTTGGCGGCACGTCGCCGAAACCGCTCTTCCCGCCAACGAATCGGCGGTTGCAGAGGCCCGACACTCGCAAGAAGCCGGTTCGTAGTAGAATTGACCCCAATGAACAGGGCGGCTTTCATTGGGCTTCTGGCCTCGATCGTTCTCATCGCTGGTTGCGGCAAGGGCAACTACTCTCAGCAGAATAACAGCCAGAAGGGCAACATTCTTCGCTATCCGCTTCCCGAGCTCACCAAGCTCGACCCCGCGATGGTGCAGGACGGCGATACGATCGATGTGATTCAGCAGGTGTTCGAGGGTCTGGTCCAGTGGGGCGAGGACAGCAAGGTGCATCCCAACCTCGCCGAGAAGTGGGAAGTCTCGAAAGACGGCACCGTGTACACATTCCACATCAAGCCCGGCGTCAAGTTCTCGAATGGAAGGGAAGTTGAGGCGCAGGACTTCAAGTATTCGATCGAGCGCGCAGCCGATCCGAAGTTCGCCTCTCCAACGATCGCCACCTACCTAGCCGCCATCGTCGGAATGAATGAGCGCGTGAACAAGAAGGCGCCCGATGTCAGTGGCGTCAAGGTCGTCGACAAGGCGACTCTCACGATCACCATCGACAAACCGCGTCCTTACTTCCTGGGCCAGCTCACCTATCCGGTCTCGTTCGCGGTCTGTAAGGAAGCCCTCAAGGATGGCGCAGAGATCACCGCGGTAGAGCAGATGATCGGCACCGGCCCATTCATCGCCAAATCTTTCCAGCCGGATCAGCAGATTACGCTCACCGCCAACAAGGGCTACCACGAAGGCGCGCCCAAGCTGGACGGAATCGAGCGACCGATCATCAAAGATGCGATGACTCGGCTCAACAAGTTCAAGAACGGCGAACTGGACATCACCCGAATCGAGCGCCAGGACATCCCGGGGCTTAAGTCGGACGCAACGTTTGGCAGCCAGATCAAGTATTACGACCGCCCGAGCCTCTACTATGTGGGCCTCAACGTCGGGACGTATCCTCCGTTTAAGAACAAGCTCGTTCGACAAGCGTTCGCGATGGCCATCGACAAGGAGCACATCGTCAAGGACGTCCTCGGCGGAGTGAACAAGGTTGCCAACAGCATCCTCCCTCCCGGTGTCGTCGGCTTCCGAGAGAACGCTACCGACATTAAGTACAACCCAACCGAAGCCAAGAGACTCCTCGCCCAGGCTGGATATCCGAACGGAAAGGGCATGCCTCCGCTGGTCCTCACCCACCGAGATGGCCAGCCCGACGTGGCCCTCGTCGCAGAAGCGGTTGTCACCGAGTTGCAGACAAACCTCGGTATTGAAGTGAAGACGAACAAGCAGGCGTGGACTGCCTACCTGGATAAGCACAACAAGAGTCAGCTCGACTTCTTCCACATGCGCTGGGCAGCCGACTACCTCGACCCCCAGAACTTCCTCAGCACCCTGCTCTCAACGACCGGCAACGAGAACCATAACAACTACTCGAATGCCGCGTTTGACGCCCTGTGCGCCCAAGCAGACACGAGCATGGACGAGGCGCTGCGAATGCAGACCTATGCTAAGGCCGAGGACATGGTTCTGCAAGACGCCCCGTTCATCCCGATCTACTTCGAGACCGCGGCGGAGCTGATGAGCCCGAGAGTGAAGGGCATCCGTGAGTCTCTCTTCGGTCACCTGCCTCATACGACAACGTCTCTACAATAAAGTGACGCACGACTCTCTGCGCACTGGCGTAGAGAGTCGTGAACCGAGCGATGCGGCAAACCACCCACAACAGGATTCTTGCATCCAGTTTCCCGCGACCAGAGGGAGGGCCCACTTTCGGTGCGCGCGATGCATCCACGAAGCTGCCCGCCACCGGACTTTCCGCATGGCAGAGCAACGGCGGTCCGCGTCGGGGACATCCCGCGAAATCCCTTCCATTTACTCTGGAGGCAAGCCTTCCAGAGGCCGATGGCGCTCTATTCCGTGTGCATCTCTTGGGTGTGTTTGCTCTATTCGCGGATCGAGAAGCCGAATCCCCGGGCACCCTCGGAGCCAGCCTGCAGCTTGTAAATGGCAGCGATACTGTCTTCCGTCACGAGCTGCTGAACGGGCAGCACTACACTAATTCGGTTGAGCCATCCAGCATCAATCGCTCGTTGGGCGATGGCAGCAGTATCCGGTCGGTCGGACATGTCGAGATCGGAGACGTGAGTCACCGCGTAGACCTTCTCTCCTTCGACGTCCCTGCGTCGACCATGGCCAAGACCATGCGGTTCAAGGATCTTGGCAGCCCTGCCTCATTCTTGATCTTCGACGTCATGTTCGAGTTCGAGCCCCAGAAGGGCTGCCCCTTCAGCTCGAAGGGCGGGGGAATCGCCCTCGGCGAAATCGGCTCGATTGTCAGGTTAGGCGACCGGGTGAAATTTGGTCGAGCCCTCTCACAGCTGGAGAGCTCAATCCTAACCGCTGAAGACCTGGACGAGGCACGGGGCCAATCGCTCACCTTTCTCGCCATCGTTACCGCCGCAATGCTTGAGCTCGGCGGCGGAAGGGAACTGCATCTTCAGCAGCTCGAAGCCGCTCGAGAGTTCGAGCATTTGGATTCGGTTGAGGCAATCTGTGAGCGGGCAAAACACCGCGTCGAGCTCGTCGCCGAACCCATGTTCAAAGAGAGCCAAGGCCCCTCCTCCCACCTCGTCGACCGCGCCCTCGCCTACGTCGAGCGAAACTTCGCCCGAGACCTCTCAGATGCGTCGGTCGCCGCCCAGTTGGGCCTAAGCACGTCGCACTTCCGGTTCCTCTTCAAAGAGGCGACCGGCCAGCCGTTCCATCGCTTCTTGGTCGCGCTGAGGCTTGAGAAAGCCCGACGCATTCTCATCGAACAAGAGCTTCCCGTCTCAGCGGTCGCCCGAGCAGTGGGCTTTACGGGCCTTTCTCATTTCAGCCGAGCGTTTACGCAGCGGTTCTCGGTCAGTCCGACTAACGTCAGGCGCAACATCGACGCGTAGGCGTTAGCCCACAAACAACAAAGCCCCGTTTACCGAGCCGGTAAACGGGGGCCAAATCAAGTTGAAAACTAACCGCCGCGTCGAGCGCCGCCGCCCCCGCCGCCAGGACCGCCAGGGCCCCCGGGTCCGCCAGGACCACGGCCACCGCCCATTGCCTTTCGGCGAGCCGCGCGCATCTCTTCATACTTCTTGAACTGAGCCGCCGTCAGAACCTTCTTCATTTCGGCATTGGACTGGTCGCGAGACTTCTCCATCAGCGGCCGCTTGGCCTGCATGTCGCCCGGTGCCTTGAAGATCTTCATCGTTCGGTCCATGCCTGCCTTCTGAATTGCCGCAATCTTCTTCTTCTGAGCAGGCGTTAGCTTGAGCTCCGTGGCCATCTCTTCGAGCATCTTCGCCTGTCGCTCCTTCATCTTGGCCGGATCCATCATTCGGCCAGGTCCGCCGGGGCCACCAGGACCGCCAGGACCACCCGGTCGCTTTCCGCCAGGTCCCTGGGCAACCGCCAAAACTGAAATCGCTACGACTGCGAACGAGAGAATAACTTTCTTCATAAGGTGCTCCTGAAAATCTGTAGTTACCGCAAGCCTCCGAAGAAGAGCAAGCGGCACGCGCGACCCCATTTCCAGCGGGCGCGTTCCAATAAGGCATAACGATTATTACCAGTAACTGTTCTGCGGCTTGCCTTACTTTTGGGCAAAGTAACAAAACATCTTGTGTGCCCGCAAACGTCTTGAGGCTATATGCTCGCAGCCTCTCTGGCAATGACCCTCCTAAGTCCAGCCGCTCCTCTGGAACGCACCATCGCGGAGGGCATGAAACTTCGCTATTCAGTGACCCTCGACACCGAGGGGGATGGCGGCGAAGCCCACTACGAATTCGAGATGCGGCTCACTCTAAAGAAGGAGAAGAAGGAGGATCCTGAACCAAAAGTCAAGATGTTGCTGACAAATCTGGTGGCCAAATTTGGCGAGGTGACCAAGCGATCCGGCAATTTCGGCGCTGGCACCCTCGAGATCGGAAAGAAGGGCCTTCCAAAAGGCATGTCCATTCTTGGTCCGCAGGGCATGTACTTCATGCCCCTATTGGCTTTCTACATTCCAACCGAAGAGCTAAAGGCCGACTCTCCCGTCACCGCATCGGGGGTCGATTTAGGTGAGAAACTGGTGGCCAAGGTGACCTGTACCAAAACCGCCAAGCCCGGGGCCTTTGACCTCGACTACCGCCTCGGCGATGACACGGCCGCCGCCACTGGAAAGATCAAATGTTCGGTTGTACTTAATCCGAAGGACAGCTGGCCTTCCACCGGAGAAGGGTCCTACAGCGCCCAAGATGGGAAGATGACGTTCAGTCTGAAGCGCCGGTAGCCACGAAACCAACCAGATATATCGCAATAGTAGCGCACTTTGTCACCCTTAGCAACGGAGCCAAACACGCCGAAATAGTTATGTTGGCACCCGCGTAATTGCGAGGGAGCCATCGTGGCGGCGCTATGCAGAGTACATCGAGACAGTTTTTGATTGGGGGCACGCTGATGTTGCTCCCCATTGTGTCCTTCGCCGATGAGGCTCAGGACAAGGATGCGAAAGACCTTAGCCAAGTAGGAATCGAGGGCCTCATGAATATGGAGGTCACGACCGCCTCAAAGAAGTCGCAATCCCTTTTCGACGTGGCTGCCGCAATGTCGGTGATCACCCAGGAAGACATCCGGCGGTCCGGAGTGCGAACCATCCCCGATGCCTTGAGAATGGTGCCGGGCATTGAGGTTCAGCAGCTCACTTCTGACCGGTGGAAGATTTCCGCACGAGGATTTGAGCTCGAGTACGCCGACAAACTCCTCGTTCTCATCGATGGCCGAAGCGTCTACGAACCCGATTTTGCAGGCGTCTACTGGGATGCGCAGGATATGGTCCTCGACAACGTCGATCGAATCGAGGTCATCCGTGGCCCCGGCGGTTCGCTGTGGGGAGCGAACGCGGTCAACGGCGTCATCAACATCATCACCAAGTCGGCAAAGGACACCCTGGGCGCCAGCCTCAAATCCGGTGCAGGAAGTCTCGATCGAACGGTGCAAGAGGGTCGTTACGGAACGAAGTTTGGTAAGGATGGATTTCTGCGGGTCTCCGGCAAATACCGTTTGGGTGCCTCGACGAAGAACGGCTTCGGGCTCGGCAACAATGACGACTGGCACACGAGCCTTTTCGATTTTCGCGCCGATTGGGGCAATGAGACGAGCGGCAAGTTCATGACCCAAGGTGGAGTCTACAGTGGCAAGCTCGGACGAACCGCTCTCGGAGTCTCACTTTCTCCGCCATTCTCGACCCTGACTCCGGAGACACAATCGGTGGGTCACTCTTTCCTCCTGGGCAAGTGGGACCTACCCGCTACCAAGAACGCAAGCACATCTGTCCAGGTCTACTACGATCACGCCGTTCGCAACCAGTTGGAAGCGCGAGGAACGCGTGACACCTACGACATCGATATTTCGAGGCGTCAAACTCCAAACGATCGCAACTCCTTGGTCTACGGCTTCGGCTACCGCCAAAACCGTAGCGACGATTTCGGGATCACCATTACGTACGATCCCGTAAGAACCTTCACAAGAAATTTTAGCGGGTACTTGCAAGACGAGATTAAGCTGAACTCCAAGGACAAACTCGCGGTCGGTATCAAAGCAGAGCACAACGATTTCACGGGAATGGAGCTCCAACCGAGCGTCCGCCTCTCCCACACGATCAGCCCGTCCCAAATGACCTGGGCGGCCATCAGCCGAGCGGTTCGAACGCCAAATGCGAGCGACCTGAACCTCATCGCCGACACCGCTGCCTTTCCTACCGATCTGGGAATCCCCGGAGTTGTCAGGCTCGTGAAGGGAAATATCCAATCTGAAGAGCTGCTCGCATACGAGGCCGGATATCGCCTCCGAAAAGACGACAAGTTCGCGTTGGACGCCTCCGCGTTCTACAACGTGTACCGAAACCTCCGAGCGTCGGTGGCCGGCGTGCCGTTCCTTGAGAACCTGCCGACGCCGCACCTGGTCATGCCGATTCAGTACACAAATGGACTGTCGGCTCAAACTGCGGGAATCGAAATAGACACGAAGTATCAAGCCGGGCCCGCTTGGAAGCTAGGGCTGTTCTATCGATACCAAGCGCCGCGATACCGATTCGAGCCTGGGGCGATGTCGGACAACCAGAACGACGTCGACTCTATTTCCCACCACGTCATCGGGTTTTCGTCGGCCTACCAGCCGACCAAGAGTCTGCTCGCCAACCTGCAGCTGTTCTACTACGACCACCTACCAGATTCCGGGGCGACCGATCCTCGAAAGATCGCCAGCAATTGGCGACTGGACGCGAACTTCATCTGGACAGCAAAGCCTGGTCTCGAGTTCACCCTGAACTTCCAAAACATGCTCATGCCCCGACGAGTGGAGACAAACCTTGACGGATTTACGATCCCCTCGGCGATTCCACGATCCGTGTATGCGGGGGTTTCTTACAAGTTCTAGTCGCCCGTTGCTCTTGTGACAGGCAGGAGAAAAGGGTAACCGGTCGAACTTGAGAATTGCCTAGACCCTAGTCATTTAACCGGCATCAGCCGAAAGATCATTAGGGACTTCTATTCGCCCACTTTCTTACCGCCAAAGTCATGAGTCAGGAATCAACCAAGCTACTAGTGAAGGGACAAGGGACCAGCCGAAAACTGGACGCCACGCTGAACTCGTGGGCAAACACCTTTCTGGAACTCAACTTCAGATCTCTGACCATGCTGTCTCCCGCCAAATTGGAGACAAGACGCGACCTAATTCTGGCCTCACCTTCGTCGGACCCATCTTTAAGTTCTAAGCCGAAATGTTGAAACTAACTCGTTTGTTTGTGCCTCTGCTCTTGCTGCTCGCCTCCAGCGTTCGCGCTGGTTCGAGCTCGGAATACGAGCTCAAAGCGGCGTTTCTCTACAACTTTACGAAGTACGTGGACTTTCCTGGCGAGAAGGGACCATTCGTGATTGGCATTCTCGGCGACGATCCCTTCGGCTCCGCGATAGACAACATCGTGCAAGGGAAGACCGTAAACGGCCGTTCAATCATTGTCAAGCGGCTAAAGAGCGAAGCCGAAGGAAAGGCATGCGGATTGGTTTTCTTTGGCGCGGATCAAAGCGACAAGCTCAGCCACCTCACTGCCGCCTTCAAGGGTTCGCCCGCTCTCACCGTTTCGGATTCTGAAGGGGCAATCCAAAAGGGCGTGATGATCGAGCTTATCGTCGAGCAGAACAAGATTCGTTTTGAGATCAACAACGGCTATGCAAAAGCGTCCCACTTGTCGATCAGCTCCAAGCTGCTGGGGCTTGCAAAGCAGGTGATTCAGTAATGGCAGCGAGAGCAAAATCGATTCAAAGCAAGCTCACCGTCATGACGATGGTGACCACCACGGCAGCTCTGCTGCTCGCGTCGATTGGTCTCATGGTTTACGACCTCAAGTCGTTCCGCGAGCAAATGTTTGTGGACCTGCAGACGAAGGCAAAAATCGTCGGTGAGAATACCAATGCGGCCCTGTCGTTCGACAACGCGAAGGACGCAAACGATATCCTAAGCAGCCTTTCGGTCGAGAAGGACATCTTGGGGGCCAAGATCTTCGCAAAGGACGGAAAGGAGTTTTGCAGTTACGCCCGCTCGTCAGCCGCCCGCAAGAGCCTGCCCCTTGAGGTTCCGCTCGCGTCTCGAGGTTCCAGCAGCGATATGGTCTGGGTTGCCGAACCCATCAAGACTGATAGCGAAGTCGTCGGCCACATCTACCTTCGCGCCAACCTGTCCGGATGGTATGAGCGCCTTGCTGCCTATCTCAAGATGATCGGCGTTCTACTCGTGCTTGCAAGCGGAGTGGCGTACTTTCTCTGCTCGGTTCTTCAGCGACGGATCCTTGGTCCGGTTGTCGCCCTCGGGAACATGATGAAGCAGGTGTCCGACGAGAAAGACTACTCGGTCCGACTTGAAGAGAAGTCGGATGACGAAATCGGCGAACTGATCAACGGTTTCAATGAGATGCTTTCCGAAGTCAACCAAAGGGACGTCGACCTTCAGCATTCGAAAGACGAGCTCGAGGATCGAGTCATTGAGCGTACGCTCGCTCTCCAACGCCAAGTCGAGGACACCACAAACGCCGAACGCAAACTTGCCGACGCCAATGCCGACCTCGAGATCGCAGTCGAGCAAGCTAACCGGCTTGCCGAGGCCGCTCAGGCCGCCAGCAAGGCTAAGTCCGAATTCCTGGCGAACATGAGTCACGAAATCCGAACGCCGATGAATGGCGTGATCGGAATGACCGACCTGCTGCTGGACACGAAACTGAATCAAGAACAGTTGGACTTTGCAGGCACGATCAAGACGAGCGCGGAAAACCTCCTCAGCATCATTAACGACATCCTCGACTTTTCCAAGATCGAAGCGGGCAAGTTGTCGATCGAAAGGGTCGAATTCGATCTCGTTTCCTCCATCGAGGAAGTGGTCGAAATGTTCGCTCCGCTCGCTCACGAGAAGGGACTGGAGCTAAACTGCAGCATCGATCCCACCCTCAGCAACCTAAGCCTGATGGGCGATCCCGTCCGAGTGCGGCAGGTGATCACCAACCTAGTTGCCAACGCGGTCAAGTTCACCCGCAGCGGCGAGGTCAATGTCGAAGCCAAGACGGTCGGTATCGAGGGAGATCGAGTGGGCCTCAAACTCACGGTGCGAGACACCGGCGTGGGCATTGCAAAGGATCGCCAAGAGGGCGTCTTCCAGAGCTTCACCCAGGCAGATGGATCCACGACTCGTAAGTTCGGTGGGACCGGTCTCGGCCTCACCATCTCGCGCCAACTGGCCGAGCTCATGGGCGGCGAGTTGGGCCTCCACAGCGAACTTGGAAAGGGCTCTTCCTTCACGCTCACCATGCAAATGGATAAGTCAGCCTCGTCCGGCGAGGAAGTCGTCATCCCGGTTTTGAGGGGCCTGAGAGTCCTTGCCGTCGACGACAATGCCACGAATCTCACGATCGTCACCGCTCAACTCCAGGCTTGGGGCTGCAACGTCGCCACCGCGACGAGTGGTCCAAAGGCACTCGGGATGCTCACCTCCAAATCGAAATCCTACGACCTGGTCGTCCTTGACATGCAAATGCCAGGAATGGACGGCGGAGACGTGGCCCGTGCGATTCGTGAAGATCTCGGATTTAAGAACCTGCCGCTGATCCTTCTCTCGTCCATCGGGGCTCGCGGAAACCTCACCGAAGAAACGATGGGATTGTTCGGGGCCATCCTCACCAAGCCAGCGCGCCAGGCACACCTTCGCAAAGCGATGGAGACGGTCATCCAAGCTCACAAGAAGGAGATGAACACTCAGCCAGGTCAAGAGACAAAGAACGTTTCAGATCTCTGCGGGGTTCGAATCCTCCTCGCCGAGGATAACCTCGTGAATCAGAAGGTCGCCGTGCAAATTCTCACCAAGGCGGGATGCGTTGTTACTGCGGTCGGAAACGGTCGGCTCGCCGTTGAAGCAGTCGCCGCCCAGGACTTCGACCTCGTCCTCATGGACTGTCAGATGCCAGAAATGGATGGCTTCGAAGCCACATCGGCAATCCGAAGTGCCGGGATGCAGTGGTCGAGAATCCCAATCATTGCAGTCACCGCGAACGCAATGAACGGCGATCGTGAACTCTGTATCGCGGCCGGAATGGACGACTACATCACCAAGCCGGTAAAACCTGCCGACCTGACTCACGCCATCCGCACATGGTGTATCGGTGCCTCACGCGCCGCCTAAAGGCGAGTGGTGAAGTGCCTCGTAACTGCCGTCTGGCATCGTCTGGAAAAGAACGATGCCCGACGGCTTCCAGTTTGAGACCACCCGATCTCCGCATATCTCAGCGGCGGTTCGACTCAGACTGCCCTTAAGTGCGAGCCCAATTTTCTGAGACGCGGGAGAGATTCGCGCCAAGGTCAGGTGCGGCGAATACGGACGCGACTCGGGCTTCTCAACAAATGCTTCCAGGCCTTCGGCCAGACGACCCTGAAGCTCCAGGAGAGATTGTCCGCTATTAAGTCCAAACCAAACCACTCCCGGCCTCCGGTCGGTGGGGAAGACCCCAAGCGTGGTGAGCTCAATCGTCAGCCCATCACCGCCCGCCACCGCTCGGTCCAAGCAGGCCGAAACTTCGCCTATACTTTCCTCATCGACGTTTCCCAAGAACACAAGGGTTAGATGAGCTTTCTCAGGCTTCACTAAGCGCACCCCCTGGCGGCTCAACGCCGGCGCAAGAAATTCCTGAACTCGCGCAACCGTGTCCCGAATTTCATCCGAAACCTCGATGCCAACAAACAAGCGCACCACTAAGAGTTTGTCCTTGCGTCGACCAAGAACTTAGCATGACCGTCCAAGAGCAGCCGATTCCTTCCACCCTGGTGAACCGCCTTGCCCTTGATCGCCGCCGGCACGGTAGGAATCGTCTTAGGGAAGTAGGGGTCCACGAGCAACTCCACATCCGCCGTCCCTTGGGGGAAGCCCGCCTGAGGGTTATGGGCAGCTTGAAGGTCGAGTACGGCGCCATCCGGCGTCTTCCCCCACATATTGTCGAGCGGGATCGCATCGGTGGTCTGGTCGAATCGCCACATCCAGTATCGGGTCGATGTGCGCCGATCGAGGGACGTATCTTGCCGAACTTGGGGCAGGTCGGCTAAAGCTCCGCCAAGGACGCTCGGGCAGCTCCAGAGGGCGTTGCTGTGGAGATAAGCCCCAAGCACCACATCCGCCCACCCCGCGCGCGGATCCGATGGGGGCCATACGGTCCAGGGCCGGTACCCGTCGGGCAGGGAAGTCTTAAGGTCTCGGCGGTCGGGGCACCGGTCGTCTTCATCGCCCAAGTAGAGCATGAAGCCGATCCCGATTTGCCGCATATTGGAGAGGCAAGTCGTTCGTTTTGCCGCCTCCTTTGCCCGAGCAAAAACGGGAAATAGAATCGCCGCGAGGATCGCAATGATGGCAATCACCACCAACAACTCGATGAGCGTGAATCCTCTCGTTCTCATAGCTTTCTTTGAAGCCCAAAAGGCTACTTGACTGTCTTTACCGAATCCCGACCCTCGGGCTTGGCTAGCTTGTCGGCGACATGCTCAACCGGAACGGTTTCGATACGCGATGCTACCACCCTGAATGTCCGGGCCACCCGGCGCACGACGAACGTTGGCAACGGGCCGAACTTGGTTGGCCCTGGTTGTTTGCAGTAAGGAGGTTCGACGACGGGGTCGCGTGGCGCGGGAACTACAAAGGATGCCGGACGACCAAAGGCGTTGCCGTAGCTGCTGTTGGGTGTGGGCATGGCCTGAAAGTATTCGAACTTGATTCCCTTTATTCCGAGATTTTCTGGCTTTGGCGATGCTATTTCGACCCGGTCGGCTAAATCCCATGTCATCGCTCGGTTAGGCTGCTCCCACTCGATTGCAAAATACGCCTGGCCCGTGTTGGGTGAAACCCTTTGCGCCGCCTGGCTCGACGAGAAAGCAACCTTATCTCCACGATCCGAATGCACGGGAGCCTTGTCGGTTTGGCGGATGTCTAGGCGCCGACCGACCTCACCAAGAACAAGCTTTGCAAACTTCGCACTGTCCACGAAGGGCTTGGTGATTTGGATTGTCTCGATCTTGAGCTTTACCGATTTTGCGTCCCCAAGTGTTTGGGAATCCAGGATCACCTGCGGGACGGTTCCTGGCTCTGAATAGGCTGCGTTCAAGAACGCAGAACCTTCGAAGGAGGCGTGAGGAGTGGCAAGCAAGGTCACGCGATACTGCGTGGTTGCAGATGCCGGCTCTTTGAAGTGCACCATCAGAGTTGATTGCCCCGTCGAGGTTTGCATAGTACATTCGAGGGCGGGGTCAACTTTACCGGCACCCAGGATCGTGATCGGCGCCGGGAGATCCTGAATTGGCATTCGAGCGAGGACTTGCGCGGTATGCGAACTCCTCACGACCATCACGGGCTTGGGCGGTCGTTCCGAATAGCCGGACACGATTTCCAAAACGACGGAAGAGCCGAACGGCGTTGATCGGGAGGCCACCTGCCGATGAGGAATTTCGACGCCATTGCCGTCCTCAAACGAATACAGGAAGGACGTGGCACTGGTATTTGGCGAGCGTAACGTGATCGTTGAGGCGACTTTCTTCTGCCCGCCTTTGCCTACTTGGGCATTCTGCTGCGAGAGTCGGATGTCACTGATCGGGGGTTCCGGGAACTGCAGCACATCGGCCGTCCGAACTGCCTCACCTGGCGGTCTCTGCTGCAACCGAAAGAATAAAAACGCGCCGAAAGCGACGGCGAGCCCGAGAAGGGTGACCTTTCCAAACGGCCCGAGCTTATCCTCATTCATCTCTCTGGCCTCATTGACCGTGCCTACTCGCTCGCCGCCGGCATCGCGGTTGGAGCTCTATTGGTAATGTGGGTGACCGGCACCGTTATGATGCGCGTTGAAACCACCGTGAATGATCGCGACGTCCGGCGAACCACGAAAGGTGGAAGTGGGCCGTACTTCGTCGGCCCCGGAGTGTGGCAATAGGGAGGGTCGACAACCGGGCCATTGTGCGCCACAGAGGTGGCCCCACCAGTTACGGGCCCTGGGATGCCACCACCCATCGACACGGGAACGTCCTCACCAAAGTATTCGAACTTGATACTCTTGATGCCGAGATCGACCGGCTTCGGCGACAAGATTTCCACCTTGTCAGTGACTTCCCACTTGCTCTCTTTCCCCGGCTTTCGCCACAAGATTCCAAAATACGCCATCCCGGTGGCACGCGACACTCGCTGGGCGGCTTGATCGGGAGCAAACAGTACGCGATCTCCCCTCTCCGAGATGGAAGTTGCATCGCCCATACGACGAATATCCAACCTCTTGTCCACGTCGCCAAGGACCAGGTTAGGGAACTTAACCGTATCGACGATCGGGTCGCCAACGTGAATCTCTTCGATCTTAAGCTTTACCGACCTAGCGGTGGCGAGGCCAGGGGAATTGATCGTAGCGTATGGTCCGTGGCCGGGCTGCGAGTAGGCAGAGTTCAAAAACTTCGACCCCTCGAATGAGACATAAGTGGTGGCCAAGAGCGTTACCCTATACTGCCTGTTAGCCATCGACGCTTCCCTGAAACGCACTTGCAGAGCCGATGATCCGTTCGATGCTTGGACCTGACAATCAAGATGGCGGTCAACCTTCCCCCCATCGAGGACCGTGATTGCCTCAGGAAGATCCTTCAAGGGAAGCCGTGAAACTTCCTCACGCGAGTGGATGCTCTTGACCACCAGAGTCGGTTTCGGCGGCTTCTCCGAATAGCCGTACAAGAGGTCGTAAGTTGCGCCATAGCCGAAGGTAGTAGACCGAGAGCCGACCGGACGATTGGCAATCGCAACTCCGTTGCCATCTTCAAAGCCAAACATGAAGGCCCCAGCAGCAGACATCGGGATGTCGATCGTGACCGTAGACGCGACTTCAGGGCTGGCACCCTTGCCCGGTTTCGCGTTCTCCTGGGAAATCCGGAGATCATGAATCGGTAGCTTTTCGAGGTTGGCTCGGTCCGCCGATCGTTGAGCGTCATCTACAGGTTTCTCCTGCAGACGGAAAAACACGAAACCGCCGAAAGCAACCGCGAGTACGAGGAGAATTACCTTTCCAACTGGGCCAAGCTTATCTTCATTCATCTCATCTGGTAGTTGGGGGAGCGTGCTCCCCCAACTCACTCAGTTTCGCAGAAATGTCGAAATAACATGCGGAACCGAAGCGTCAAAACCAACGACGTTTAGGGTTCCCGGATCGTTCACGTCTCCGACGGTGACCCGGTTGCTCGCCATCGCGACCACAACCAGCTTCGCTGGGATACCCATCTTCTTTCGGTACTCGTTGATCGCCTGAGCCGGGTGCTGTTGCCCCTGCCAGGTCTCCGAGTCGGTGTAGATAACGAATGCATCCACCGCGATCCGGTTCTTCAACGCGTACGCAATCGGAATCGCGCAGTCCGTTCCCCCTCCGCCAGTCTTGGCGAGGATCTGAACCACGTCATCCAGTCGCTGGTTCGGCGAAAGCGTCAACGGGTAAGCGTTGGTATCGAAGGCCACGCACTCAGTGCTCTTTTCAGTTGCCATCGTAACCAAGGCCATCGCCGCTGCCGCCTGTCGGCACTCGAGTCCGGTTGCGCCGTTAACCAGCGTTCCCGCCATCGAACCCGACACGTCGATTCCGAGCATCAAGCGCTTTCCGGTCGGCTCGACCGAGTCGAACGTCGCGTAGAACGCCTTATCCAGGGCATCGACCACCATCGCGGTCGGTGTCCACTCTCCCGAACCCTTGAAACCCTTACCAGACCCGTAGGTTCGGAGGGCGACGAGGACCGAGATCGGGTGAACTCGTGCCTTCTTCATGTGATCGACGTTGCTCAACGACTTCAGCACCTGCTTCTCAGCATCGCTGTTGGCGACGAGCAATCCACACTTTGCGAGGTTGCCGAGGTTTCGCAACAAAGCGGTCAAAGGCATCAACTGCAAAAGCGCTTCCCAGATTTCTGGCTCACGCAGCAACTCGGTCGGCACCGCCTCACGAGGAATACGGTTCGCACGAATCGCTTCGGCTGCCTGCTTCACGCCCGCTCCGGTCAACCCCTTTACGGCATTGACCAGCGCCAGCGAGTCCGCCGCTTCCGCATCGACAACCCACTTGAACACGTTCTTGTGAGCGTCCGACGCAGGAACCGGGTGGCTCAAGCGAAGCAAGTCACGGTGACTCCAACCTTCACGCTGCGCGTACTTCACGACCAGGTATTCCAGACTTGCCGGATCCTGAGCGTTGTACCAACGACCGACTGCCTTACGCAGTCCGCGTCCCCAACCACGCATTTCGTCGCAAGCCGCCGCGAACGCGAAAAGGTGAGTACCGGTTCGGCAAACGCGCGGCATCGCCTCGAGAGCGAAGGAACGAGCTTGGTCGTTCCCGACGGAAGCAACCAAAGCGAGTACAAAGATGGCGGCATCGTTCTTCGGCGCACGACCGCTTTCGCTGATCGCAACTGCTTGGTTGACGACGCGCACGCCGTCCTCCTCGATGCACTTTAAAACGTTTTCTGCATGATCCGCGGTGAGCTTCTGGGCGCCGACATAGAAGGTCCCATTCTCACTTCCGAGGATCAGAAAGCGCTCGAGCATCTGCCATCGGTCGATCGCCCACGCGTAACCACCCGCATGGTTCGGGACTTGGCCCGAACCGGGGATTGGCTTCGCCTGAGGCGTCTTGAGTCGGTTGAACAACTTGGTATAGATCATTTCTTTTCACCTCTTTGGGACAGGGACTTCCTCTAAGGGAGGTCGGCACGACGAAACTCAGCGAGCACGGCACGCTGGTGCGGGCAAGGGACCGCGGATGGACTACGGAAGGTATGACCCAACCGTGCCGGATTCGAACTCGGCTTCACCAGATCACCATCGACTATCGGCCCGCACAGTCATTAGCTGAGCGGGCAAGGGATGAGCGTGGGATAGGCTTTCGCCATCAAGTTACAGTTGATTTTTGGTAACCCACACACTTCGGCCCGCCCAAAACTGGGCGTCATCGGACCCAATCGGGCCCTGCTGTTGTCTGCGATGCCCGCTCAGCAGGCATCAAAAAGCTTGTTTAGGAATCTCAAGTCGCTGGCTAGGCGACGAGATTCGACTGGTAGGAAAGCGGGGGTAAAGTCGCGCGGACGAAAAATAAAGCTGGAAGTGGGGCTGCAAACCCTCCTTCGGTTTCCCGAAGAATCGCCCTTTCCGGCGACACCTGACTCTAGTTTTTTGGGTGAGATAACCCAGCCTTAACGGCCCGCGCGAATCTCTGGTTGAGTACAGAGTGCGCCGCTTATTCGATTGTTCAAACGTGCCTCCTCATACTCATAGATTCCTTTGCCGTCGGTAGAGACGGGCGTGGAGAGGGATGATGCGTGGTTGGACACCCTAATGTCAATACCATCGAGAAGATTTATCTCAAATCGGGGCAAAGGCCCCTCAATGAGAGCCAATCTCGAACGGGCCAGCGGCACGCTGTAGTCGCGGCCTCCATGGTCGCGAGATCGCTCCGGCGATCTGTAGGCGCGATGTCTCATGCTCGCGGTTGCAAAGCGACTTCCAATCCTCCAGAGCGTTGGAACCACCCGGCCCTCGACTGAGCCTACAAAATAGGCAACTGAATCGGTGCCGAAAAAGGAGAGCAAACAGATGGGAAACACAATTTACGCCTCGTTTAACGATCCTGCCCTGGCCGAAAAGGCAGCGGGTGCACTGCTGGACCACAGCGTGCGAGCCGAGGACATCAGCGTGATCCGAAGCCACGAAGGATCGGCCCAGGTCAATACCTACGTCCCTCTCACCGCGCCGGTCAGCGACGTCAACCCAATGGGCATCAACCCCAACCTCGGCGCCGAAACCGCCGCTGAGAACTACCGGGCAGCCGATGAGCGCCGAACCGAAATTGCCGACCGCGACTCGATCAAAGACGATACCGTTTTCCATGCGAGCACTTACGACAGCTCCGCAAGCACTGAATCGGCTGCCAAGCATGGCCTCTCCACCACCACCTCGGCCGACGCGGGCGTCGCAGCCGTCAAGGGTGCCGAGTGGGGAGCAGGCTTGGGCATCGTAGCCACGATGGCCGCCCTCATCGTTCCTGGATTCGGCATCGTCCTTGGGGCCGGCACCCTCGCCGCCGCCATCGGTAGCGTCGTTGCAACTGCGGGAGCGGGTGCGATTGCTGGTGCGGTCACCGGCTATCTAAAAGACCAAGGAATGGACCAAGCCGTGGCCACCGCTTACGAAAGCACGGTCACCGGCGGCGGAGCGATTCTCGCGGTCACGCTGCCCTCTGGAAACGTCGACGAAATCGCGGCAAAAGAAATCCTCTCAAAGTACGGTGCCGTAAACACGAGCGCGTACGTAACTCGGCCAAGCGGCTACGTAGCCTAAGCCGGGCAGACACCCCACCAAACGCGGTAGCGTTTGGTGGGATGAAACAGTTCGGTGGCGACGTTGACTACTCGGTTCACGGCGTTTCCTATGCCAGCCAGCGCCGCACCGACCCTCGAATCGCCGCCCTCGTCCACCGTGCCTTCGGCGATGCGAAGTCCGTTTTGAACGTCGGCGCCGGAGCCGGCTCCTATGAGCCAACCGATCGCCATGTCATCGCCATTGAGCCATCCGAAACGATGAGGGCGCAGCGGCTTCCCCATCTTGTGCCCGCCATCCGAGCCTTCGCAGAAGACATTCCGCTGGACGATCAATCGGTCGATGCATCCTTGGCGAGCATCACGATTCACCAATGGTCTGACACGGAACGTGGCATCAGCGAGCTGCGCCGAGTCACCCGAGGACCGATCATCATCCTCACCTTCGATGGCGATGCCCTTGGCAACTTTTGGCTCGCCGACTACGCCCCGGAAGTGATCGCCGCCGAGGGGCGTCGATATCCCGATATTTCAGACCTCTGCGCCAAGTTGGGCGGCGAAACGTCGGTCGACGCCGTCCAAATCTCCATCGACTGCGTCGACGGTTTCACCGAAGCCTTCTACGCCCGCCCCGAGAAGTTCCTCGAAGATTCCGTCCGCCGTTCCCAGTCCGCATGGACGTTTGTTTCCGAAAACTCTCAGAGCGCCAGTGTTACACGGCTGCAGAAGGAACTGGAGTCAGGGAAGTGGGATGAGAAGTACGGACAATGGCGCGAGGCGCCATTCTTCGCGGGCTCATTGAGGCTGATTGTCAGCACGAATCGATGACCGATGTCCACTGCACAGGAATCTTCGGTCGCCAGGGCTCCGTCAGAATGACATTTGGAGAAACTGAGACGCCCTAATACGTGAGGTACTGGTGATCGAACGTGCCGTCCGGATGGAGATCGACGATTCCGTATCCGGGCTGAACGCCCTTGTAAGGTCCGTTCCACCAAGCACCCGAGACGGCACCATTACAGATATACGACACGCCTCGAAAATCGACCCTGTCCACAAGGTGGGTATGACCACTCACGCATAGCTTCACGTTAGTGTGCTGCTCAAAGAGCGAGACTATCTTCTTAGCGTCACTGTGCATAAGTGACTTGGGCAGCGACCAAGTCCTGTCATCCGCCGTCTTCTCAGGGAAGAAAACACTGACCCCTAAAATGGGCTCATGGGAAACGATCATGACTGGCGTTGAGTCCGGGGTCTTCTGCAAATCGGCTCTTAGCCAATCGAACTGCACGTCGTCCAGTTCCGCAATGTAGCGCTTCTCGTCCGGCAAAGGCATCGTTCCATCCAAGATGATGAAGTGCCAGCCACCCTGGTCGAAGCTGCGATAGGGGGACTCCATTCCGAGTTCGGCCATCGCCCACTTCTTCCCATACTTCTCTTCGTTGCCCGTGGTTTTGCTTCGATCGCGATCGACGCCCCAAATATCGTGGTTCCCGATGCAATGCTCCATCGGGATGTCGACATTCTTCTTGCTGAAAACAGATTTGACCAATCGCCACTGGTGACGCACCGATCGCTCTTCTTCGATCATCGCGTCAAAGATGAGATCGCCGCCGGTAATGAGAATATCCGGCTTCTCCTCGAGGGCCATTGCCTGCTTTAGGGCAGACTTCGTTAAGCGAGCACTACCCCTACATTTGATGTGCATATCGCAAAAATGCGCAACTCGAAAAGACTTCGGTTTAGTGAGGGACAGCTTCGCAGGAAAGGCCTTCGCGGCCACCGTACCAAGCCCGGCCGCAATGGCGCCCACTAAGACGTCGCGTCGCGTGAGTGGTAGTTTTTGCATCGCGTCAATCCGTTGTCTGACGATGCAAATATACGGTGCGTCACGGTTAAGAGACAGGTCTCTAGCCGAATACTGCGTTCACCTTAGCAAGTCTGGCTAGGGTAAGGATTCGGCTAGCTTCTTGGTCACATCAGTGAATTCGTAGGGATGTCCCCAAGTGCTGAAGTAGCTCGCGTCCGGATTTAGATTCAATTTGGCATCGAACATGCCATTGAATAGGATGCGGAATGTGTTCGCGGGAGTGATCGTGTCATAGAACTGACTTTGGATCCTCGCCGGCGCGTAAAACGCAGCCAAATTGCAGAAGCATTCGTGAATATTGGTTTTCTCCAAGCTGTCCTGATTCAGCTCGAGCTTGGAACCGTGATCGCCTTGGATGAAGATGATCGGAGGCACTCCCGGCTGCTTCTGGAGAGCGTCGATCGCGCTGAGCACCAGCGTGTTGAGATACTGCAGCTGCCCAACATAGCCGTTCCGGTAGCTAGCTGGGCTTCCCCCTTGGGCCATATAGTGGCTTCCGTCCCAAAGGCCGTATCCAGTCTTCGACTTCGTGAATTCTCCATTGGAGCCGAAAACAAAGGGAGGGTGGGGAGCGAGGATGTGGGCGAAAACAAACCTCGGTCGAGCCGCCTTTTGCTCGGCTAGCTGGTGAATGTTGTCGATCGCACTGAGAACCGTTTTTCGCTTCTCAATGAACAGCGACAAAGCAGGTGCGTTCGATTCGATGCTGATTGGCGTCTTATCGAGCAGCGTCGACTCCAGAAGACTGACAGGCTCCCGCTTGTGCATCAGGTGATCTGCGGTGCGGAATTCGAAAGTCGGGAAACCAGTCGAAATTGCCCAGTACTCATAGCCTTTCGATCGAAGAAAATCCGCAACTTTGTTGGCGTCGATCAGTTTGTCGAGCGGGCTACGATCGTCGGTCGCTTGCCCGGCTAGCTTGGGTAGCAGATTCTGGGCAAAGTCTAGGTTTAACGAAGAAGACAGAGATATCTCGGTCTGACAATAGTTCGAATGGCTATGCTCGGCAACGAAGAATCCACGCTTGCGCAATGCCTCGATAAACTCCGAGTTGTCGAAGTTCATGATCTTCTTCAGGGCATCCTGACGACCGTATCCGTCCAGGATGATGTAGAAAATGTCCGGTGAGTTCGGTGGCGCCTTTGCCGCAATCGCCTCTCTTGGACGATCCGGTCCACCGCGTGTTTGGAGGGCTCGCATCAGCGTAGTCCCGGCCGTCGTGAGCACGAGAAAAACCCCCGCGATGTTTAGCAACCCCGAGAATCCCGGGTTCTTCCTTTGAACCCTCAGTAACCCCAGCACGATGGCAACCGAGAGGAGGCCCCAGACGATCTCCATCTGCAGCCGGTTGCCCATGTAGGTAGCGTCAAAGAAGGTCCGATTGAAGTCCCCGAAGAAGAAGAACATCGTGATGAGCGTAGAAGCGGCGATCGCCCCCTTCCTCACGTCTCGGAGAACCGCGGTAAGAAGCCCCCACAGCAATACGCCGCCGAGGATTGACAGCAACAGCGGTCTCCAAAGATCGGTGGTGGGGACTCGCGAATAGTTCGCCGCATACAGGGAAAGGATAGGGAATGCGGCGATAAGCGGAGGGTGGATCGGAAACCCCTTCTTCATTGGGGAAGCCTTCTCAGCAGATAAAGCGTCCTGGACGTCCCCGGGATTCCTTCCTTCGCGACTTGCTCGAAGAATCCAGAAATCGCATCCTCAAAACCCTTTTGGGTGTAGTTCGGGAACACGTCTTCCCGAGAAGACAGCATACGTTGAACCTGAGAGTCTTCTTTCGGGACAAACTCCACGATCACCCATCGCCCCAAAGAAGAGAGAAAGTCAGCGATCCAAGACAGTGGCACGTTGTTGGCAATCGCCAG
The DNA here is from genome assembly GCA_038321975.1 of Fimbriimonadales bacterium. Taxonomy (GTDB): domain Bacteria; phylum Armatimonadota; class Fimbriimonadia; order Fimbriimonadales; family Fimbriimonadaceae; genus Fimbriimonas. Next base: position 39,864 of record JBBQFM010000006.1, read on the forward strand.
GTGATGGACAAGCGCCAACACAAGCAGAACGTCCGCTGGTCCACGTTCCATCAGTCCATCGCGCTCGCTTTGCCCCCAACCGATGCTGGGACTAGGGTTTGAAAAATCCTGAATAAGGGGAAGCAGGTGGGTCGCCTTGCTCTCCTTAACCCACAAGTAAGCTTTCTCGACCGCCGCCTGATCGATGTCCCAAGCGACCGTCTCGATTCCCATGCCAGCCGCCAACCGACTAAATTCGCCAGTGTTCGCACCCAAATCCCAGCAGGTTTCCGGTTTCGGCTCGATTTTCGCGAGCATCCGCTTCACGAGGTCGTGCTTCGCGACCATCGAGGAGTCGCTGTAATTCGTGTTGTCGTAATAATCGCCCCAAACCGTTCCCTGGGGCGTCCAGTTCAAACCACTGACCGTCGAGCGCAGACTGTCGATCAGCGCAAGCATCGCCGTCTTGCTAATCTTCGGCTCGACCTTCGGCTTTGCGTCGCCCGCGTTCGACTGCGCCTTGGCATGCAGGTGAATGTGGGTCAAGATCCCTGGCTTGAATTTGGTCGATCCCGGCAGGAGGTTCGAGGCGAGGTCCAAGGGAATCCCATCGATGTATCGCCGCATCATCCCGCCGAAGCGGCTGTCAACCAGGGAGATGAGGGTTAAGGGCGCCAAAAAGTGGCTACAAAATTGTTTGTAAGCGATCCACGGTTTCCCTTCGATGTACGGATCGAAGGACAGAGTGTCGATGAAGACGGGCGCTCCGCGGTGAAACTGAACGTTATAGGCGCTCGCATCCTTGAGGCTGAGGCCGTGTTCAATAGCGTGCTTCTGAACATCGAGGGTAAGCAGCGCCGCGTCTTTGAACTGGCTAAAGCTCCACTCATAAGGGTACGAAACCGTTGTTACGCGCTCAGGGCGAATGACGGCAACCGCCGAGGCAGAATGTCCGGCGTCGAGACTGGTCTCTTCGAACGCGATGAGGATCCCTTTGTTGACCAGGAACGTGAGGAGCCCTGATGCCTTTAGAAGCTCCCACGTTGCCTGGTAGGGCGGGTCCACCTGGCGAAGCAGAACACCGTCCCGTGTGAAGACGAAACCACTTGGATCGCGAAACGACGAGCGAAGGCGATCCGCCCCGGTCATGCCCCGTCGACGGTCGAAGGCTTGTTGGTTCGTGCAGAAACGAAGGCTTTCAACTGTGCCCATCGCGTCTTAGCGACATAGGCGGCACTCAAGACGCCAGCGATCGCAGCCTGCAGAACCATACTTCCTGTACCACCATCGATGTACGCCAAAAAGTGGTTCATCGAGGAGTCCAGAAGGAGGAAATGGCTAATCATGCCTGCTTAGAACGCTCTCAGGATCGCACTTGTTCAGTTGGGCGTCGGTTAAATACAAGACTTTTTCTTAACTTTGGCGGCTTTGCTGGCTTTTTGGAGTCGGCGGCTTTACTTAGTGTCTTTTAAGCCAGTAAAAGTGCTGAAAATCTCAGCAGGTGCGAACTTTTTTTATCGATTCGCACGACGTGATTTGCTGGCCCTCCGAAGGCGTGTGGCCGACGATTGCATCGGCGCGACAACGTTTGTTGAGGGATCTCAACGACGCTTTCTATTGACTTACATAGGGCATCTGCGAACCCTGGTCGCGCGTCGGCTACACGCTTTCGGCGGGACAACAGTGGGCGTGGATACAATGTACGCATGTGCATAAAGGTCGCTGTCATCGGAGCCGGAAGCGTGGGTTTCACCCGGGGAATCTGCCGAGACATTCTCACCGTCCCCGAACTTCAAGACACCCGCTTCGCGTTCACCGATATCAACGAGCACAACCTCTCGATGACCTCCCAGCTCTTGAAAAGGGACATCGAATCTGGCGGCCTCCCCGCGACTATCGACGCGACGACTGATAGAAGAAGGGCCATCGACGGCGCCGACTACATTCTCAGCTTCGTCCGCGTAGGTGGCCTCGAAGCGTTCGCGACCGACGTCGACATACCTCTCAAGTACGGAGTCGATCAGTGCGTAGGAGACACCCTCGGCCCGGGCGGCCTCATGTACGCCCAGCGCGGGATCCCCGTCCTCCTCGATTTCTGCAAGGACATAAAGGAGGTCGCCGCCAAGGACGCCGTTTTCCTCAACTACTCGAATCCGATGGCTATGCTCACCTGGGCGTGCAACAAGTACGGCGGGGTCAACACGGTGGGCTTATGCCACGGCGTGATGGGCGGCCACGGCCAGATCAAGTGGGTCATCGAGCTGTGGGCAAAGAAGCGCGGCCTTATTGGCCCGGATGAAACCGTCTCCAAGAAGGATGTCGACATCATCTGCGCCGGCATCAACCACCAGACTTGGTACATCCAGATCAAGTGGCGGGGAATGGACATGCTGCCCATGCTCCTCGAAGGCTTCGAAGAGCATCCCGAATATTCCAAGACTGAGAAGGTCCGCATCGACATGCTCAAGCGGTTCGGCTATTACAGCACGGAGAGCAACGGCCACCTCAGCGAATACGTCCCCTGGTACCGCAAGCGCCCGAGCGAGATCCTGGACTGGATCGACCTCGGCACCTGGATCAACGGCGAAACCGGTGGCTACCTGCGCGTCTGCACCGAGGGCCGCCAGTGGTTCGAGCACGACTTCCCGAATTGGATGTCCGGCCCACCCCAAACCTTCCGACCCGAAGATCGCGGTGAGGAGCACGGTAGCTACATCATCGAGTCCCTCGAAACCGGCCGCCCCTACCGAGGCCACTTCAACGTGGTGAACAACGGCATCATCAAGAACCTCCCCGACGACTGCATCATCGAAGCCCCCGGCTACGTAGACGCCAACGGCATCTCGATGCCCATCGTGGGAGACCTTCCTCTCGGCTGCGCCGCCGTATGTAATGTATCCGTCTCCGTCCAACGCCTCGGAGTCGAAGCAGCCGTCCACGGCGACGACACCCTCCTCAAGCAAGCAATGATGATGGACCCCCTCACCGGCGCCGTCTGCAACCCACCCGAAATCTGGCAAATGGCCGACGACATGCTCGTTGCCGGCGAAGAGTGGCTCCCCCAATACAGCGCCGCCATCGCCCGGGCCAAATCAGCCGAGCGAAAGATCGCCACCAAGGAATACGAAGGCGCCGCGAGGCTCCACGTGAAGACGGTGGAAGAGATGGAGCAGAAGGCGGCAGAGAATCGGGAACGAGCCAAAGAGTCGGATAAGGCAAAGGAAAGGCCCGCCGCCGTATAGAGCCGGCTCCGGAGATGGTTCCCCCTTTCCCAAGGGGGAACCGTGGGGGAGGGTTGCGCCCACCGACGAACCCTCCCCGGCCTTAACTCCTCGTATGGGGTTCTCGGCCTTATTGCGCATATCCTAGCGCTCCGTTTCGGAGTAGAAGGGCGGAGGGGTATAACCAAAAGACGGGTTTCCCATTGCTCCGAAGACGAAGCGCACGCGACCCGCACCCCAACCTTCCGAACCAATACCGAGGAAAAGCGTGGCAAAACAAGCCGTAAAAAAATCTACAACCGAGACCCCGGCCGAGCTTGAGCAGTACTACCGCGAGATGCTCTTTATCCGCCACTTTGAAGAGAAGTGCAATATCGCATACCGCCAAGGCAAAGCTGGCGGATATATGCACGTCTACATCGGAATGGAAGCGCTGGCCGTCGGCTGGCTGAACTCCATCCGCAAGGGCGAAGACTACGTGATCACGGCGTATCGAGACCACGCGCACGCGCTCCTCTTGGGCACCGATCCCGTAAAGGTTATGGCCGAGATCATGGGCCGACGAGATGGCACCGCAGGCGGAAAGGGCGGCTCGATGCATATTTACGACCCCAAGAACGCGTTTTACGGTGGCTGGGGAATCGTGGGCGGACACATCCCCCTTGGTGCTGGTCTCGCCTTCGCCTCCAAGTATCGCGGCGATGATAAGGTCACGCTTAACTTCATGGGTGATGGCGCTGCCAACCAGGGCGTCGTTTTCGAGACCCTCAACATGTCCGGTCTCTACGACCTGCCCTGCATTTACATCATCGAGAACAACGAGTTCGCTATGGGCACGCGCTTGGAGTATCACGCGGCCGACTCCGAGCTCTGGAAGCGCGGTCTCCCGTTCGGCATCAAGTCCGAACGAGTGGACGGCATGGACGTCCTCGAGATGAAGAAGACGGCTCAGCAGATCGTCGACTACGTCCGAAAAGAGGGCAAGCCTTTCTGGGTCGAGGTCATGAGCTATCGATTCTCCGGTCACGGCGCCGCCGACAACGACCGCCAGCTCTACCGAACCAAGGAAGAGGAAGAGGCCAACTTTAAACGTGACCCGGTCAAGCGACTCGAGAAAATAATGATTGAGCGCAACGTTGCCAACATGGAGAAGCTCGAGGCGATTGACGCCGAGATCCAGCAGCAGGTCGAAGAGATCTACGCAGCTGCCGATGCGAGCCCATTCCCCGACGTGACCGAGGTCTACGACAACATTTATAGCGACATGTCGCCGGAGAAGGGACACTAATGGCCACCATCATGACCTATCGTGAGGCTCTTCACAAGAGCATGATGGAGGAGATGGATCGCGATGCCGACGTCTTCCTCATGGGCGAGGACATCGGTCGATACGAGGGAACTTTCAAGGTCACCCGCGGTCTCTTCCCCAAGTACGGCCACCGTCGAGTTCTCGATACCCCGATCACCGAAGCCGGCTTCACGGGCATCGCCACCGGCGCGGCGATGGCAGGTCTTCGACCGATTGTCGAGTTCATGACCATGAGCTTCTCGATCCTCGCGCTCGACCAGATCATCAACCACGCCGCCAAGGTTCACTACATGACGAACGGCGAAGTGAAGTGCCCCATGGTCCTCCGCGGCCCGGGTGGCGCGGCCAAGCAGCTTTCCGCCCAGCACTCCCACTCGATGGAAGGCTGGTTCGCCCACGTTCCCGGCCTCAAGGTCGTCGTCCCGGCAACCGCCGCCGACGTCTACGGAATGCTCAAGACCGCCGTCCGAGACGATAATCCCGTCATCTTCACCGAGAACCCGGGCCTCTACGCCATGAAAGGCGAAGTGCCTGACGATCCCGAATACACGGTGCCGTTCGGTAAGGCCCAGGTCCTCCGAGAAGGCAAAGACATCTCCCTCATCGGCTACTCGCGAATGACTCACGTCTGTCTCGCCGCCGCCGAGCTGTTGGAGAAGGAAGGCGTCAGCGCCGAAGTCGTCGATGTGCGATCGCTGCTCCCGCTCGACACCGAGACAATCTACAACTCGGTCAAGAAGACGAGCCGAGCGGTGGTGGTTTACGAAGACTGGCGAAGCGGCGGATTCGGCGCGGAGATCGCGGCTCGTATCGGTGAGGATTGCTTCGATTATCTCGACGCGCCCGTTTCTCGTTGTGCAGGCTTAAACGTCCCCATGCCCTATGCCCGAGTTCTCGAACTTGAGTGTATTCCTGATGAGAACGACGTCGTGGCCGCCGTTCGCAAGCTGCAGTAAGTTTGGGAGTGCGCTCGCTTGCGAGTCGCTTTGAATCGGGCCGCTTGCGGCCCTCCGATTCGTCGCAAGCGACGAGCAGAAAAGCGACGAGCAAGCTCGCGCACTCCCAAAGGGGCTAGCCGCCGCCGGTCATTTTGTTTTCTCCGGTCATCGTTGTCTGAGTCTTGGCCATCTTCCAGTGCATGATGACGCCAGGCAGCGTCTTGACCGCGAACTCGCGAACGTCCTCATCGTGACCGTTCTTGATCTGCGCCTTGAACTTGCTGGACGTCATCTCGTGTGCCTTGATCTGAACGGTTCGAAACGCCGAGTCGAAGTCCGCTCCGTTCTTCTTGGCTAGCCAATCGTACTTCGATTGAAGATCCTTGGGCAAATCGCCTTTGACGTCGATGCCCTTCTGCTGAATCACATCGACCAACTCGTTCTGCACGCCCGTATGCTCCTGGATCATCTCCTTCGCATAGTCTTTCGTCCATTGAGACGAAGCGTGCGTGTCGGCGAGCTTGCTGATGAGGATTTCGAAGTTATTGCCAACCGCCACGTCCTTTATGAACCCACGATCCTGGTTGCTCAATCCCTTGTTGAACGTGATCTTAGCTATTCGTTCGGCGCGCCCATCCTGAGAGATTGACTGCTGCTGTGCCTGGACAAAACCAATTCCGATGACCGTAGCCATCGCAAGGCCCATTAATTTGGTGTTCATTTGTTACTCTCCTTGAAACAGTGCGAATCGCCGCACCTTTACATGTACAGGGAGATGTCGCGGAGCAAATGTTCCAACCACGCCTCAGAACCCCTGTCCCTCCGGGACAGAGGGGCAGGGGTGAGGCGTCGACAGCCAATACCGTTTGGGCTCCACCGAGCCTTGCCCCCAACCCCCACAACCGTGCATCCTGAAAAAGGATGCCGCACCAAATCCTTGAAACCGAACGCCTCACCCTGCGCCAACTCGTACCCGCCGACCTCGACAACCTCTACGAACTCTACCGAGACCCCGAGATCCGCCAATACTTTCCCGACGGCACCCGAACCTACGAAGAAACCGCGGAAGAACTCGCCTGGTTCGAACACGGACACCCTCAGCATCCCGAACTGGGTCTCTGGGCAACCATCCACAAAGAAACCGGCCAGTTCATAGGCCGCTGCGGCCTCCTCCCCTGGACCATCGAAGGCACGGAAGAAGTAGAGATCGCCTACATGATCGCCAAACCCTATTGGAGGCAGGGCCTGGGCTCCGAGGTAGCAAAGGCCCTGGTCCAATACGGCTTTGAAACCCTGCATTTAGAAACCCTAATCGCCCTCATCGATCCCGCCCACGAAGCCTCTAAGAGAACCGCCCAAAGCGCCGGCCTCACCCTAGACTTCGAGACCGAAATGGATGGTCTGCCCACCCACGTTTACCGAATAACCCGCAGGCCTTGCCCATCCACTTGAGATCCAATGCTGCCATGCTTTTGCCAGTATGAAACCGAGAAGGCTTAATCTTCGCAGCCTCATCCGTTTGGGTTTATTTTGAATAAGAGCGTCGCCACGGCTCTACCCGTCCGGGAAATTGTGTTACGGGAAATGGTTAAATTCTCGCTTCCTGACCCCGACGCGACATCGCTTTTATGCGTTGAACGCTTTGGTGATTGATAAATGTTGCGCATTTATCGTTACTTTGCTAGAATGCATTCGCTGACCGGCGAGCAAAGTCCGGAATGACTCGAACGAAAGGCCGAAGACCATGTCAATTGTAGCAATTCTAGGCGCCAAGTATGGCATTAGTTTACTTAAAGCTCTCTACGGGCTCGCCAGTGGCGAACCGAAAGCCGTCACCGAATTCGGCTTGAAATGGGCTGAAAAAAGACTCGACGATTGGGCGAAAGACCGCGAAAAGCAGAATAAGGTTGAGAGGCTTCGAAACCAAGTCTTGACTGAGCTGGCACAGATGCCGGAGCTGGTTCAGCACGAAGATCAGTTGCCGGCAGCGCTCGCCTTAGCCGCGGATACGCTTGAAAGGGCATTTAGCTTTGATGCGCTCTTTGAGTGTCTTGGAGGGCCTTCCAGTCTTCCACGTGCGTGGGAAATCGCATCCGATAGATCAACGGTGTCATCGAAAGATAGCAAGATACTGATGCCCGATTCGATCGACGAGGGCGTTCGATCTCTTCATGACTTGATACTCCGAAGCACGGTTTCGTCACTCGCTCGTCATTTCGATGAGCTTCCTGATTTCCAAGCGTGGTTCGTTCGCAGGGTTCGTCAGGAAGTTCGGGACACTCGCGCTCTCAAGGCTGCGGTTATGCGGCTTCTGAGCAATGATGTCCGCGCGGATGTCGAATTCGAAGGGATATATCTTGAATCTGTTCAGAAAAAATTTGATGTTGTCGAGCTATTTGTTGAACGACCCGATTTAGCGCAAGAATCGGAGAGACAGAAGCTGTCTGTGGCTTATGTCACGTTAGATTTGACCTCCCGTGAGTCTGGCTCATCAGTATCCCGCACGATCCCAGCCAGCTCCTTGTTGGATGGTCTTCCAGATGGACCAAAGAGAGTCCTCTGCCTTGGCCCTGCTGGTAGCGGAAAAACGACCCTTATGAGGTGGATGGGTATTGAAGCCGCCCGTTCGAGGATTGCGCCTGCCATGCAGATTAACCGACCCCAGGGCGAAGATTGGCGGGACCGAGTTCCTTTTCTCATTCGATTGCGACAATTCAAGGACGGTCCGTGGCCCACTACGTCTGAATTCCATGACCAAGGTATTGACCTGAGGACACCACCATCTGGTTGGGCAGAACGAATCTTAATGGAGGGACGTGGCATGCTCCTAATTGATGGCCTTGATGAGTTGCGCCCTGAGAGGCGCAGGTCCGCCATCACATGGATCAAGGAGCTAATTGACAATCTACCGAGTCAAACCGTCTTGGCGGTTACGAGTAGACCACAGGCCCTTGAACCTGGAGTTCTTGAATCCGTCGGCTTTAAGGAATTTGCCGTCCGCGATCTATCCCCGAGCGCACAGAAAACGTTCGTGGATCAGTGGCATGCAGCGGTCGCCCTTTCTTTTACGGGCCAATCTGAAAAGTTGGAGAAACTTGAAGAGAAGAGGGAAAAGTTGATTGCGACCCTCGACTCGGAGAGGGCGATTTCCGTTCTTGCACGAAACCCACTACTCTGCGCCCTAATCTGTGCCCTAAATCGAGTCTATCGGACAGACCTTCCCAAGAACTTGCCCGATTTGTGCGCAAGTGCATGCAAGATGTTGCTGTGGGACCGCGACCTATTGGCGGAAGTCAAGTCGAAGGAATTCCTTGCACGCTACACCGAATTGACATATTCTCAACGCTTGCACCTGACACAGAGTCTGGCTTACGACATTGTAAAGGCACAGGCAGATACCATTTCGCGCGACGCAGCCTTAGAGATCATCCTTTCAGAGATGCACCTTCAAGGTGAAGGCATGCGGGAGGTGGCCGAAGAGGTGCTCAAGGGCTTAGTGGAGAGGAGCAATCTGCTTCGTGATGCCGGCGAAGAAGAGTACGAATTTGCACACAATACTCTCCGCGACTATCTTGCATCCACGCCATTTGTTCGCAGACGTGAAAGATCGGTTCTCCCAAGGGGGCTACGGGGAGCGGAATTCGCACGTTGGGAACCAGTCGCATGTTTTAGCGCGGCGTCCGAAACGAACCCAACTTTTGGCATTGATCTGTTGGGCGCCCTTCTAAAGCCCTCTAAAGTTGATCGCCCTCTCCCCCCGCGCCAGGAAGTGTTCGCTTTGAAGCTTTCAGGTCACATTGTTGGCTTCGTCCCGCAGGAGATGAAAATCAAGCTCACCGAAATAGAGTCTCGATTTCTGCCGGTCAATTCCCCCTCGCGGGCAAGGAACCTAGCTGCCGCTGGCGAGGCTGCGGTCGAGCATCTCCGTTGGCGACCCGGCATTGAGGAAGAAACAGCCGCTGCAATGGTTGAAGCCTTGGGTCGAATCGAGGCACCTTCTGCGGATGAAGCTCTCGCTGTTTGGCTTGGTGCGGATCATAGGCCGCACGTTCTAGACACACTTGCACAATCTGTGGGATATGAAGAACTCTCGAAGCACGTAAACCTCCTGACGGTGCCGACAGTATATGCAGAAATGACCAGGCCGGTAGCTATCGAAAGGTCAGAATGGGGGGCTTTTATTCACGATCTAACGCCTCTTACAGATCGAGCAGGTATTCAAAGCCTCAACCTCGGATACTCCTATATCAAAGACTTTAAAGTCTTGCAATCGCTCGAAAATCTAGAGTTCCTATTTCTTGATGGAACGTTGTTGGAAAGTCTGCAGTTTGCTTCGGCCTTGAATAATCTGACAGCTCTTTACGTCGCAAGGACCCGCGCAACTAGCCTTGAGCCTTTGAGGAAACTAAAGAAGCTGAAGACTCTTTCCATGTTTGGCACCCCCGTCTCTGACCTTAGCCCGCTTCGGCAGAACGAGGAACTATCCAAAATATGGATTTCCTCCGGTCAGTTTTCCGAAGTCCAAATTAACACCTTTAAGGCTGACCACCCCGCTTGCCACGTGGAAATGGTCAATGAGTCTTTGTTGGACACGCCACAAGATGAGACATGGGACCTTCGGATAAGGCCTAGGCCTGGACGAGCTTAGTCCATCGCCTGCGTATACACGGCCTTGATAACCTCTTCCGGAGTGGTCCAGCCGGCGAGGATCTTCGCCTTGCCATCCTCCATCATCGTGCGGTAGCCCTGCTTTCGAGAGACCTCCAGCATCGTGTTGAAGTCGACGTTCTTCGCAATCGCGGCTCGCATCTCCGGCGTGCCGAGAATCAGCTCGAAGACGCCGATTCGGCCCTTATAGCCGCTACCGCGGCACTCGGCGCAGCCCGTGCTCTTCGTAATCTTCGATCCCTCGAGTTCCTCCGGCGTGAACTTCAGAGTGTCTAACTCGTCCTGCGAGGGCTTGTAAGGAGCCCGGCACTTGCCGCAGTTCAAACGCACTAGCCGCTGGGCGAGAATCGCGACGATAACGCCGGAGATCAAGTACGGCTCCGCGTTCATGTCCACCATTCGACCGATCGTCTCGATCGAGTTGTTGGTGTGGATCGTGCTGAGCACAAGGTGACCGGTAAGGCCCGCTTGAATACCGATCGCGAGCGACTCGGGGTCGCGCATTTCGCCGACCATCATCACGTCCGGGTCTTGGCGGAGGAAGGTGCGCATGACCTTGGGGAAGCCCATCTTCTCGGTGACCTGCACCTGAGCGATGTTCTTGTCGTACTCATACTCAACCGGGTCTTCGACGGTCACGATGTTTCGCGTCTTCGAATCAAGCTGGTGAAGGGAAGCGTAAAGGGTGGAGGTCTTTCCAGAACCCGTCGGGCCGGTGACAAGGATAAGGCCGTAGGGAACCTGAATGGCCTTGTTCCATTTCTTGAGCACGTCCTCCGGCATTCCCAGACGCTGAAGGTCGACCTTCATCGCCTGAGGGTCGAGAAGTCGCATAACGATCTTCTCGCCATTCAAACAGGGAATACAAGAGGCACGAGCGCTGAGGCGTCGGCCCAGGAACTCCATGTCTATACGTCCATCCTGCGGCTCGCGGTTCTCGTCGATTCTCATTCCCGCCGCAAGCTTCAATCGGGCAAGCACGTTCATCGCCTGGTCCGGCGGAAGTTGGCCCGTATCGTGAAGTTGGCCGTCCTGCCGATACCGAATGCGGAGCTGGTCGCGCTCCGGCTGGAGGTGAATGTCCGACGTGCCGGTTTCGAGTGCATTCATGAAGATGCTGTCGACAATGCCGACCGCTATCGACATGTCGTCGCCGCCCATCTCTTTAGCGGTACCGGATTCGCGAAGGATGAGGCGGAACTTCTTAGCCGCGCCCCAGTTGGTTTGAGAGTGATCGACAATTGACATGGCGGGTGAAACGAGGCTAGGTTTGCGAACTCGCGTGAGTACGCGCGCATTTCAACGATACACCACTAGGCATACTTAGGGAAGTGTCTCCCGTGCGACGTTTGATCCCAAACCTTCCCCTCTCTGTAATGGTGGTTAGTTGGGGTCTCAATTTCGTCTCGTTGAAGGTGCTCTACCGCGACATGACGCCACCAGCGGTGTCGTTGGTTCGTTTTGCGGCCATGTATCTGCTCATGGTCCTGCTGTGTAAGTTCCGGGGCGAGAGTCTTCGACCCAAGCAGGGCGATTTGCTTCCCATCCTCGGCACAGGATTCATGTGGATGGGTGTCTACATGGTCGTATTCTACGAAGGATTGAACCTGACCTCTCCAGCGGAAGGTGCGATCATTTTGGCAACCGCCCCGGTGTTCACGTACCTTCTGGCCGTAATGCTAAAGCAGGAGAAATTCACGCTTCAAGCCTTGCTTGGCGCTTTCGTTGCATTCATGGGCGTATCCATCGTCATTGGAGCTGGGGCGGCTTCCGGTGCCCACGGCTCACTAGCGGGGAATTTGTTGATGCTGTTCTCCGCCCTCCTCTGGGCAATCGCGGTGGTGATGACCCGCCCTTTTCTCGCGAAATACTCGCCCACCCAGACGGTTACAATGTCGATGCCCGGCGCCCTCATCGTCCTGATCCCATACGGCGCAAGGGCAGTAATCCATACCGACTTCGTTCATATCTCGCCCTTCGGTTGGCTGATGTTCGCCCAGGTCGCCGTCCTTTCCGGGGTGATCGCGTTCTCTTGCTTTAATGAAGGGATTCGCCAAGTCGGGGCGAGCGTAGCGACTCTCTATCAGTTCTTCGTTCCGCCAATGGCCGCTCTGTTCAGTTGGTGGATCCTCGGCACAACCCTCAAGCCGATTCAGGCAGTGGGAGTGGGTGTAGTGATCGCGGGCGTCGCCATCGCCTCAATGGCGCGAATGCGAGATCCCGCCGTCCTCGACATTCCCGCAACGAGCCCCGAGACCTAGTCACCGATTGGCAAGGCCAAGTAAAGGGAAGAATGTTTTGTGCGCACCCCCCCCCCGAGCGGCGCAAAATTCATGGTCTCTCTGGGGCGCAAACCTTATCCATACCTACATCTTTCGACTCGCTCACGTGAAGCCATCTCGGGCTCTCGGTCTACCAACCCCCTTATGGTTGGTAGTTCGACTCACCATCCTGAAAGGCGTGTGGGCAAGGACAAAGTGCATAGCCCCAGGGCAGCCGGCTAACTTCGCGCCCCGGATACGGCGCTAGAATCGAAATCCTGCAAAGCAGCCAACATCGAACAGACCGGGCCCTCAAACCCTCAAAAGGTAAACTGTCGCCAACAAGACCGCCCATGAACGACCAAGAAACGATTGAGCCGCAAGAGCCTGAAACCGCCAGTACTTCCGTGGAAGAGCAGGCCGTCGTCGACGATATTCAAGCCCTGTACGACAAGCTTCAAGAACTCTCCGACGAGCGCGACCAGATGCGCGATCAGGCCCTCCGAACGATGGCTGACTTCCAGAATTTCCGCAAGCGAAACCAAGCCGAGGCCATCCTCCTGAAGCAGTTCGCCACCGAGAGCATGGTCTCCGCCCTCCTGCCCGTCTTGGACAACTTCGACCGAACCATCGCCCACATTGAGGCGGGTGCAACCGTTGAGTCCCTCCAAACCGGAATAAGGGCGGTTGAGCGCCAGTTGCGCTCCGTTCTCGAATCACAGAATGTCTATCGCATCACCTCCATAGGCCAGCCCTTCGACCCCGAACTGCATGAAGCACTAGGCACCGAAGACAGCGACCAGCCCGACGACACGATTACCACCGAAATCGCGCCGGGCTACAAAATGTCGGACCGAGTGATCCGACCCGCCCAAGTCAAGGTAGCCAAAAAGGCGTGAGTCGCAAGTATTTCGGCACCGACGGCGTGCGCGGCGTTGCCAACGCACGCCTCGATCCCTGGCTTGCGTTCTCGCTTGGCCAAGCCGCCGGCCGGTATCTGATCGATTCCGGTCAGGTCCGGCGAGTCGTCATCGGCAGAGACACCCGCCGCAGCGGACCCATGCTCGGCGCAGCGCTCGCTAGCGGTTTCTGTTCCGTGGGCGTCGATGTCGTAACTCTGGGCGTCGCTCCCACCCCCACCATCGCCTTCATCGCGAGGACGGGAGACTTTGGAATGGGCGGCATCATCTCCGCCAGCCACAATCCCGCACCGGATAACGGCATCAAGTTCGTGGGCCACGACGGCCGCAAGCTCGCCGACGAGATCGAACTCCTCATCGAGTCGCTCATGGAGCCCCTCGCCGAGCCACCAACCGGTGCAGGCGTCGGCACCATGCACGCTAGCCGCGACGGAATCGAGGAATACCTCCAAATGCTCGCGGGCATCGTCCCTGAGCGCCTAGATGGCATGCGCGTGGCCCTAGACGCCGCGCACGGTGCCGCATTCGAGCTTGGCCCTGAGATTCTCGAGCGACTAGGCGCGACCGTCTCTCTGGTCGGCGTCAGCCCCGACGGCATGAACATCAACGCCGAGGGCGGTGCGACCAAGCCCGAGACCATTCAGTCTTTCACCCAGCAGTCCGGATCCGACATCGGAGTTGCCTTCGACGGCGACGCCGACCGTGCCGTCTTCAGCGACGAGAAGGGCGTCCTCATCAACGGTGATCGAACAATCGGCATTTGGGCCGCTCACTACCAGGCGTCCGGCGAGCTTTATCCGCCCGTCGTCGTTGGGACCGTAATGAGTAACGGAGGCTTCGACCAGTACGTGGCGTCCCGAGGCATCAAGCTCGAGCGCACCCCCGTCGGCGACAAGTACGTTGCGCAGAAGATCGACGAGACCGGCGCGCTAGTCGGCGGAGAGCAGAGCGGCCACATCATCTTTCCCCGCCGCGGACCCACCGGAGACGGCTTGGTCACGATGCTAGAGTTGCTGCGAGTGATCAAGCTCGAAGGCCGCCCTACCTCCTCATTCAGCAACGACTACGAACCTTGGCCCCAGCTGATGATCAATGTGGGTGTGCGCTCCACCGAGGGCTGGAAGGAAAAGCCCAACGTCGCCTCATCCCTCGCTGAAGGCGAAGCCGAGCTGGCCGGTCACGGTCGACTCGTGGTGCGCCCCAGCGGCACCCAGCCGGTGATTCGAGTGATGGTAGAGGCCGACGAGTACCCCTTGCGCGATCGCGTGGCAGAGCGTATCGTGAAGGCGATGGAAACGGACCTGGGCGGGGAAGTCCATGGCCGAGTGGATCTCACCCATGCTCTTGGCGATTGATGTAGGCAATACCCACACCGTCTATGGCGTCTGGGACGGCAGCAAATGGGCCGCCACCTGGCGTCGTCGCACCGATCCCGCCGACACCGAAGACGAGCTGGCGACCTGGTTGCGGGGCCTGTTCGACCTGTCCGGGTTTCCCTGGCAGATCGAGGCCGCAATCTGCGCCTCCGTCGTCCCCGCTGCTAACGATGTTCTTGAGCGCCTGGGCCGGAAGTGGCTGAACACCAAGCTCCGCTTCCTGCGCACGGGCGCAGACGTAGGCATCCCCGTCCTGTATGAACCCGCGACTGCCGTCGGAGCCGACCGAATCGCCAATGCCCTCGGCGCCCTCGCCAAATTTGAGGCGCCTATCGTGGTGGTCGACTTCGGCACCGCCACCACTTTCGACGTCATCAACGCCAAAGGCGAATACATGGGCGGTGCCATCCTGCCCGGGGTCATCGTCTCCAGCGAAGCCCTCTTCTCCAGAGCCGCCCGCCTCCCCTACGTCGACCAGATGCGTCTCACCCCGCCGGAGACCGCAATTGGAAAGAACACCGTCCACGCTCTCCAATCCGGCATCGTCCTAGGCTACTCCGGCGCCATTGACGCTCTTTCCCGCCGCATCGTCGCCGAGCTCGGCGCTCCCGCCAATATCATCGCCACCGGAGGTCTCGGAGGCATGTTTCTAGGCGTATGCGAGACGCTGCAGAGCTACGAGCCCGAACTCACTCTGGACGGCCTAAGAATCGCGCTGGATCGGATGCACATCTGAACCCCTCGCCTCTCTGGGGGAGAGATCTAGTTTAGGCCTCAGAACCCCTCTCCTCTCCGGGGGAGAGGGGCAGAGGTGAGGGGCGCGCCGACCAAACAGACCGAAAAAAAACAGCCAACGGAAGCCTCACGCCTCGACGCCGGCGCGACGGTCTCCGTGAATGATCCGATCGATCGCGGACTGGAAGATCGCCGGACTCGGTGCTTCCCGCATCCCAAAATAGGTGGTTCCCATGTTAAACCGAATCCCGCTTACCCCCGCCCGCCGCGTGTACTTCGCGATCTTGCCGGCAAGAACCCAATCGGCCGCGTCCTCGTCGCCAAGTTCGTCGATGATGTAGTGCGCAATCGATCGGATGTGCTTGTCAACCGGCTGAACGTAGAGCCGATCCACGTGATCGATCTGATCCTCGAGGTTGTACAGATACACCATGTCCCGGATGAAGAGGGAACAGAGCTTCGGCCCGACGCCTCGGATGTCGACCATCCGCATGAACTGAGGCTCGATACGGTCGGTTCGGATCGTGGTGGTATAGACCCAGTGAGCCACGCTCCCATTGCCACCGACGCGACGAATCTCTTGGGCCAGCTCAGCCAGCCCCGCGATGACCCCTCGGTTCAGCTGCTCAAGCGGCTTCTTGTTCTTTTCCTGGCACACCGCCACGAAGTTCTCCCACAGGATCGAGGCATCGGGCTCGCGCAAGAAGTCGTCAAAGGGGAGGTTCCGGGCAGTGCGGTGGAGAGCCTCGACGGCTAGGGAAGAGAGCTCATACCGGTCTTTGCCCCGCCTAGAAAACGCGTAATGCCCAAACAGTACTTCCAGGGACGAAAAGGGGTCGTTCAGGCACTCCCTTAGGGACGGTAACGAATGAGAACTCAGTCGTACTGCTCGGCAAAGCGCTGGGAGCAAGATCTCGCCGACATACCTGTCGGCGCGATCTCCCGCCATGGCTCTGATTAGCAACAGAGCCTCTTGACGGATCTCCCATGGCGTCATGGTTCTAGGTTACACCCATGCGTCGGCGCATGCAGGTATTTTTTCTAGAATCTTGCGTTGCCAGCAATATTGGTCAAGAAAGGAAGTGTCGGAACCTGACGTGAACCACCCGGCTCAGAACCAGTACCACCACGCTTGATCTTGTTGAAGACCTGCCAACCGAATTCCATGATCGGAACCTTGTTAGAACGCAGATCGGCAAGCACGCTCACCACTGAATCCGTGAAAATTCCGATTTCCTTGCCATTGCGAGTGTACGAGTAGATGCTAGCTCCCGGGGAGGTTGACTGCATCTGCGAGATCGCACCGACGAGCGGAACTTCCTTACCGAAGAAGTTGCCATCGACGATCGGTCGGTTCACCTGGAAGAAGGCAAAGAGTCGTGCGCCCCGAGACATGAACAGCTTGTACATTTCGGCTTTCGGCACCATCGACGACGTGTCTGTGCCAATCTCGGTGTCCACACCGGCGAGGTAATCCTTGCCCGCAACATTGACTCCCGCGCCAGTGAAGTAAAGGAACACGGTTCCGCCTTCCGGAACGCGGTCGGCCAAAGCCTTCGCGCTCATCATGATCTGCGCCGCAGTAGCGTTCGCCACCAGGTCCACATTCGCTTCTAGATAACCCGCATTGGTCATCAAACTCTCGCGCAGCTTCTGCGAATCGTCAGCGGCAAACGGAACCGCGCCACCCGCCAATCGGCTTTCCGAGTTGCCTATGATCAATGCGTACTTGTTGGCAATCGTAGCCACCGCACCGGTAGCGCCATTGGAGAGAGACACGCCGTTCGTGCCCGCCGGGTTGCTGATCTTCGGGTCGCCTGCCGGAATTTCACCGTTTTTGAGGCCAGGGGAAACTGCGGGAGTTCCCTTCGTGGGAGTGCCCGTAATCTTGGCAACATCTTCAGGATCGACGGTCTCGGTGTCGACCTTCCAGTTAGCCTTGTCGCCGATCTGCGCCTGCTTCGTCTCGAGGGCGATGCGCTTCTCGGTGTTTCCTGTTTTGACGTAGATGTCGTGCAGGTAATAAAACGTCTCTTTGCTGTACTGGCTCTTCGCCAAAAGCGTCTCGAGTTCACCAGCAGCCGTGTTGTAGCCCTTGGTCTGCTCGGTCGCATCCGTAGTCGTGGCGGCAATGCGTATTTGCGCATAGGCAGCCAAGAAATTGGGCGAGTAGGACGCTCCGTTCCTCCAGCGACGCTGCTCGGTGGGAGGTCCAGGCAGAACTGTAGCCGCCGAAACGTCCTCGGGCCGATACGCCGCCGCCTGCTGAAAGGCCTTGCGGGCGCCCGCCCAGTCGTTCGCTCGTGCTGCCTTCAATCCGGACTCATAGGCCGAACTCCAGCTTTGCGCAAGCGCGCTCGCTGCGGAACCCGCAACGAGCAGACAAATCATCCATGGTCGGAGCATCCTCATTTACTTGAACCTGTAGCTAGCGGTGATTCCAAAATCGTAGCCGCTTCCTTCGGGTGATCCCCAGTTTAGATCAATTCCATAATCTCCGCCCTTTGGCCGGTATCCAAGGCCAAAAGTGAAGCTATTGCGGCTGGCGAATCCGCTTCCACCAGCGGGAAGGGACACGTAGCCGATCTTCAGCGGAAGCCGAAACTCTTCGAACGAATAGTCGTACTCAGCTCCGAGACCGAGAACCGTTTGGTTTTTTCGGTCGAAATAGATGCTGGAGTGGCCATCAAAGAAGTGCTGGACTTCCGCGCCCAACACGAGGAAATCTTTCCCGCCGCGAAGCCCGTCCTGCCGATAGCTGGTACCCAGCATCAGCCTTCCGGGAATCTGGCCGAATAGGCCAGAGCTGTCCTTCATGTTGATCGGGGTTCGATAGCTCAGACCCCAACTTTCATTTGGCGTAGAAGTCGGAGTATATTGAACGCCAATCAGGGCGCCTACTCCGGTCTCGCTTCCACTGGCATCCGGCAAAGCAATCGGAGCCGTTCCGGTCTGGGTGAATTGTACGGTCTGATGCACGATCGCAAGGCCCGCCCCCCAAGCCAAGTTTTGAGCCTGGTTGGTCTTGCCGTAACCAATCGTGTAGTAGTCGGCTCGGGCCTTGCGCACCTCAACCAGGTTCGTCACGTTGAACGTGTTGTTGCTGTCGCTCGGCAGTCCCGACTGAGGGCCAAACCCCAAGTCGCTAACGAATCCACCGATCGTGTAAGCAAAACCGATGGTTCCCTTGTTGTTGTTCAACGGGAAGGCAAAGCCAATGTGAGAGATCGCGTTCGTACCTCTCTGCCCAGCCGAAGTGCGAATAGGATTCGCCAACGTTCCCGTAATCGACGTGATCGAGCTCGGAAGGTTTCGGTACGAGATACCGATCTGCTTCTGGCCGATGTAACCCAGACCCGCTGGGTTGTAGTAAGAGGACAGGGTATCTGCCTCAACGACGTTCAATGCGCCGCCTGCGCCCATCGAGCGCCCACCGGCGTCGAAGGCGGTCAACAGGTCTGGGACCTGGGCCGACGAAATTGCCGTCAACATCGAACTGCCGACGGCGACGAAGGCGAGCCTACGTGCGTTTACCATATATCTCCAAGTGCCCTCTCTCTATAACGTTACAACTATCCAACCGTGATGGTAACCGTCTGAGGGTTCCCAACGTTCCCAGCTCGGTCTACCGCAGTTGCAACAAGCTTAAACTTACCGCCTGGCAACAGGCCCTTTCGAATTCGGCCCGTCCAGCGCACCGTCGTTCCCCCGACTGCTTTCAATGAAATGCGAGCCACGCGAGTTACGAACGTGCCGTCCGTCCGCTGCACAACCACGTCGATTCCGGTTACGTCTACCGAAGTGTTGCTAGCGTCGCTCACGTCCACGATCACCGAAATCTCGGTGTTCTTCGGAATCTTCGTGCTTGCCGTGGGGAACGAAATCGTGACAACCGGCTTCACTCGATCGACCGTCAAATTGATCGACTGCGAAGTTGAGTTGCCGGCAAGGTCTCGAACCGTGATCGTTACCGACTGTGAGCCGTCTGAAACGATACCGCTCGTATCCCAGTCGACCGCCACCGCATTGGTCGAACCCGTGTTGTTCGGGATGTCCTGACCATTGACCTTGACCGTCCAGTCCTGAATATTTGTTTCTTTGATCGTGGCGCGAATCTTGACGATGCCCTTTACAAATCCACCGTTTAGCGGATTGAACTCCTGAATCTTCGGCGCCACCGTGTCCACTTTTACGTGGATCGTCTTGTTCGTATACGTGTTGTTCAGCTCCGTCGCGCTCACTACGATCGTGTAGTCGCCTTCCGGGGAAGAACTGCTGAAGTTCAGGGTGAGGTTGTTATCGATCTGCCCTTGCGAGTTTGGCGTGAACTTGTTCGAGATCGTGGTGCTGCCTGCAGGGCCCGTGATCACTGCCTTGACGGTGACTTCCAGCGTGGCGCCACTAATCAAAAAGTGCAGGGTATTCGTCGTACCCAGGAATGCGCCTTCCGTTGGCGACGTAACCGTAAGCGTGCCCGCAAACGAAACGGCCGCGCAGAATGCCGCCAGTAAACCGATAAACAGCCTAGCCAAAACCTTCATCACTATCTTTCTCCTAACAAACATCAAGCCGACGAACGAGCTATTCTCGCCTATTTAGCACCACTGAGTCAATGAACTCACCGACGCCACCGTCTTCATTCGAAGCTACGACCACGTCCGCTTCGCGCTTGACCTCCTCCAGAGCGTTAGCCACCGCGCCACCTACCGCCACCCATCGAAGCATTTCCAGGTCGTTTAAGTAGTCGCCAATTGCTGCTGTTTCTTCCTGTCGGATGTTCAAGACGCTGGCAATAGTGCTTAAAGCCGCTCCTTTTGTGGCTTTTGGTGAAAGAAATTCCAGATACTCAGGTTCAGAGAGGGTCATCCGCACATCTATGTCCCGAATTTGCGCCCCTACCGCAGCCTGATGAACGGGAATTTGAGAGGGTTCGTCTACAAGCATCACCTTTGAAAGTTGCATTTTTCGCAACTCTTCGGGAGTTGCCAGGCGAGGCGAGATGTTTCGGACTCGGCCGACATACTCCTCCCCCCACCGTGAATCGCTCAAAAAGAACAAATCCTCGCGCGTGTACACGTTCATGTGCACACGGTGAATGTTCGAATACTCGTAAACAATGTCGAAGACTTCGTTGGAGACGCCCCAATGTGCGATCTCTGTCTCGTTCGGCCCAAGCACCAGTGATCCGTTGCCGCAGATAAACGGAGCATCTTCAATGCCGAGCATCTTCGCAAAGGGGCGAATTCCCGGAAGAATCCTTCCCGAGGCCAGAACGACAATAACCCCCGCTTCGCGTGCACGTCGAATGGCGGCTGCACTTGCCGGGTGGGGGACTCGTTCCGAGGTCAAGAGGGTGTGGTCGAGATCAATGGCCACCAAGCGAATCGGCATCCCCTCAATTGTGTTCTTTTCGCAGCGTACGAAGAAGCAGTTTTGCTTCGATAAGACCTGCAGAACCCGTCCGATATACCGAGAATATCAACCGAGACTGCCTCCCGAGGGGAGCAGTGCAGAAGCAAAAAGACGTCATCGGGCTGAAGACAAATTGCGGGTTCTCATAAATGTGTGGAATCCGCCGTTCGTTTAGTCTCTTGCTGAGACCGCTCCGTGACGACAATTGATATGGTTGCCGATAAGGCGATCAACGGGCTTGATTTGCGTGGGAGAAACGATTGAACGAGTTTAACTTTTTGAGGGCTGGAATCGAGGATTCGATACAAGAACTGCCGGCATTGCCGTCCGCAGTGCTTAAGGTCGTCCAAGAAACCGAGAAACCCGATCCGAACGCAAACATTGTCGAAGAGCACATCTCTGCCGATCAAGCGCTCACCAGCAAAATCCTTCGAGTGGTCAACTCGGCTTATTACGGCCTGTCCGGTCAGGTCACCAGCGTTCAGCAGGCGATCGTGATCCTCGGACTTCAGCAGGTGAGAAACCTTGCCCTCAGCGTAGGATGTCTTTCTAATTTTGAACCCAGAACGGTTCGTCAGAAGGAAACCTTGCGAATCTTCTGGCTCGCTGCCTTCGGCACCGCCGCGGCAACTCAAATCCTGGCTCAACAGAAATCGATCGACCCACGATCCTCCCAGATCATGTTTGTCGGTGGCTTGCTGCACGATATCGGCCGACTGTTCCTCTTCTGCAATTTCCCTGACGAATACGATGAGGTCTTGCAGACCGCAATGGAGCGAAAGGTGAGAGTCGAAGACGTCGAACTCGAAATCCTTGGCATGACTCACGCCCAGGTTGGCTACGAAGTTGCCAAGCATTGGAAGCTCCCCGTCGTTCTTCAGGACCTGATCGGCAAGCACGAGGGTCCGTTTGACAGCGCTACCGACGAAGTGCTGATCTGCGTTCACGTTGCCGACGCGCTCACCAAACACCTCTACTACGCTCCTCCCGTCGATTTCAAGGACCTCGCGGTTCCCGAGGCCATCGAGTGGCTCGATTCCACTGGCGAGAGCTTCGACCTTCTCGTGAGCAGCACCGAAAAGAAGATTGAAGAAGCTTCTGCCCTCTACGGACTATTGGCCGCGTAAAACATCATGAGCACGGTTGGCAACTCGACAGGAATTACGTTCGGCGGTCTTAGCAGCGGTATCGATACCGAAGGCATTATCGCCAAGCTCGCGCAGGTTGAAGCCCAACCCGTGCAGCGCATGCAGACCCAGCAAGCGCAACTTCAGGTGAAGAAGCAGGCACTCACCCAGCTTTCTCAATACCTTTCGAACTTCGCCCAGGCCGCCGGTGCGCTCAACACGCCAACCGCTTTCAATCTTGTATCTGCGAATTCATCGACTCCGGCAACCGCAACCCTCACCGGGTCTTCGGCGGCAACTGCGGGTGTCTACAACCTCACCGTCTCATATTTGGCCCAGGCCCAAAAGGTTTCGAGCGCCCCAAAGACCGATACGACGTCAGCTCTCGGCTTGAGCGCCGGCACCTTTGTCGTGAACGGTAAGTCGGTTGCCGTCACCGCCACCGATTCGCTCTCGTCGTTGGCTCAAAAGGTCAATGCCCTCGGAGCGGGAGTCACCGCTAGTCTTATCGATGGCGGCAGCGGCAGCGCGTACCTAACCTTCGCCGCCAACTCGACCGGTACCGCCAACAAGATCCAGTTGGCCGACCTCACCGGCACCACCCTTTCCAGCCTAGGCGTCCTCACCGGTGCGACCAGCGCACGAGAGGCGATCACCAACGGAGCCACCAGCTTTGGTTTCAGCGCGTCGTCAACTGCAATGGGCACCCTCTTCGGTGCGAGCGGTAACGGCCCTTCCGATATCCAGATCAACGGCACGACCGTGTCTATCGACCTTGCAACCGACAGTCTCCAGGGAGTGGCCGATAAGATCAACGCCGCCGCCACCGGAGCGACTGCCACTGTCCGCTCGGTAACCACCAACGGAACGACCAGCTACAAGTTGGACATCTCGGGCGCATCGACGCCTACGTTCACCGATGGTGGAAACGTTCTTCAGAGCCTTGGCATCCTTCAGAAGGCCACCGGAAGCGAGCTGGTCGTTGCCCAGGACGCCCAGTACACCCTCGATGGCGTCGCCCTCAAGAGCAGTACGAACACGGTTTCAAGCGCCATTCCTGGTGCAACTCTCACGCTGCTGACTGCCAATGCGACAACGCCAACGACCTCGGTGCTTTCCCTAAGTCGAGACACCAACGGAATCGCCGCGAAGGTGCAGTCTCTAGCGGATAGCTACAACGGTCTGCAGGGATACATCACGTCCGCGACCGCGTTCGACAAGAGCACTTTCAATACCGCCGCGCTCTTCGGAGACTCGAGTACCGTTCAGGTTCAGTCGACGATGACCAATATGCTTTTCACGAACGTCCCCGGACTCACCGGGAACTACACAAACCTGGCTAGCATAGGCTTCTCCTTCGATACGGATGGGAAGCTTCAGGTCGACAGCACCAAATTAAACACCGCGATCAACACCGCACCGAACGACGTCGCAAACCTGTTCAAAGCGACCGGACAGGGGTCGACAAACGATATCTCCTACGTCTCGAGCACAAGCAAGACGAAGGCAAATGGGTCGGCCTACAACGTCAATATAACCCAACTTGCAACCAAGGCTTCGTTCCTCGCGGGTAGCGTTCAGACCGCGCCAAGCACTGCCGCCGAGACACTGACATTCGGTGGCTCGTTGCTCGCCAACACGCCCTACCAGCTCACGCTGGACGTGGGAAGTACCGCCGCAGACGCAGTCTCCAAGATCAACTCGGATTCGAAGCTGAAAGACCTTATTGTCGCAAGCATCGATGGCTCCGGCGCCCTGAAGATCGACAGCAAGCGATACGGAACCTCCGGCGGTTTCTCGATCGTGAGCAACAAGAGCACCGCGATCGACAACTCAGGAATCGGAGTCGGTGGGGTGGGCAACACGGTCTCGGGATTGGACGTCTCGGGCACTATCAATGGCGAGGCTGCCACCGGTTCAGGCCAGTTCTTGACCGGAAACGTGGGCAACGCCTTAACCGAAGGGCTGCAGATTCAGTACGCAGGCACGACCACTGGAGCCATCGGCAACTTGCGGTATAGCAAGGGCATGGGCGCCCAGATCAACGACCTCTCGGGCACCTTTACCGACGCCACCAGCGGCCTTCTTACAACTTCGCAGAATGCCTTGCAGGCCCAATCCGATTCGCTGCAAGCCAATATCGACAACTTGAACATCCGATTGACCGACTATCAGAACGACCTGCGCACCAAGTTTGCCGCCATGGAAACCGCGATCGCCAATGCGCACACCCAATCCACTCAGCTCAGCAGGATGTTCGGCTAAATCCGGCTCAGGACTTCTTCTCGGTTGAAGAGTTTGACTGCGATCGTGAGAGCGACTGCTGCCAAAACGAGGCTTACACAAACCGTCTCCACGATCGGCATCAGCGTCGTTTTACCGAGCAGCGCGTTGCGAATGGAGTTCGCCGTGTTCAACACGGGCACGAAGTTCACCCATGCCTGAGATCCCATGTCGGTGAGTCCCAGGAATTGGCTCATGATCGCGGGCATCGTAACCAGGAAGCCGATGAGGCTCAGGTGAGTCTGCGCCTCTCGCGAGTTCTTAGCGTAGCTGCTCACTGCAATCAACAGGCTCGCAAAGAAAGCCACCGTCGGAACGAGAACCACGAGAATCGTTGCCGCCGCTTGAGGAGTCACGCCCAACCCGTTCTTCAGCATCTCCGCCGAGCCAGGAGGCTTTATCGCCGCATATAGCGAGAGGCCAATCAAAGATGAAAGGCTCGACGTTAGGCAGATGGTCGCAAGGGCGAGAAACTTGCCAAGTACGATCTCGGTGCGCCGCACCGGCGTGATCAGCAGCGTCTCGAGCGTCATCTTCTCTTTCTCGCCCGCCACGATGTCGCTAGCGTTGCTGAGGCCGCCATAGAAGGCCCAGATGACGATGAGATAGGGAAGTAGCGAGACGATGAGCTCTGCCGCTCCTCCGCCCTCGCCGACCTCAACCGGTTTATCGACTAGCTTGATCGCTTGTGCCGCGCTTTCGGGTATGCCCTTGGCCTTTAGAACGGCGTCGAGGGTGCCTTGGTTCAGCTTGCCGAATAGTCCTTGGACGATGCTCTTGGTGATCCCACTGCTTTGTTGCTTAGGATCAAAGTAGGCGTTGACAATGGACTGTCCTGTGGAATCCGGAGGCAACATGTCAAGGACCAAACCGGCCTTTCCATCGCGGATAAGCTGTTGGCCCCTTGCCACCGAATCGATGTTGCGAACGTCAAACCTTGACTTCTTCAGGAGGTCCACCAACGGGCTCCCCGATTTCACGACCGTCACCTTCTGATTCTCAGGCTTGCCGATTTTCTCCATCATGCCGCCGAACAGGTAGAGCATTCCGAAGATCAGAAGGATAGGCACCACGAACGCCGAGGTGCGGACCCGCTTGTCGCGAAACATCTCGCGAAGCTCTTTCCGATAGACCTGAAAGGCGGGGTTCATTTAGCCACCGCGTACTCGGACTTGAATTCGACGAGTTTGAGAAACGATTTCTCCAATGATGCTTCGCCCGCTTGAGCCTTCAGGTCGGCAACCGAGCCCTCGGCACGAATGATGCCGTCGTGAATCACCGCGACATGATCGCAAAGGCGCTCGACTTCACTCATGATATGAGTGCTAAAGATGACCGTCTTCCCGTTCACTCGGCACTCCTCGATAAACTCCATCACCGTCTGGCTACTCACGACATCCAGGCCCGCCGTGGGTTCGTCAAAGAAGAGAACGGGTGGATCGTAAAGGATGGTTCGGGCAATGCTCACTCGCTGCTTTTGACCTGTAGAGAGCTTGTCGCACAGCCGATCCGAGAACTCCTGTAGCTGCAGCTTCTCGGTGACGTAAGCGACCCGCTCCTTGAGCCTCTGCCCCTCCAGCCCATACAAACCACCAAAGTATTCGATGACCTCGCGTGCCGTCAAGCGTCCATAGAGAGCGGTCGAGGTCGACATGAAGCCGATGCTCGCGCGAACCTTCTGAGGGTCTTTGAGGACATCGAAGCCGTTAACTTCCGCCCCGCCCTCCGTCGGCTTGATCACCGTGGAAAGCATGCGCAGGACGGTCGTCTTACCCGCGCCATTAACTCCAAGCAAACCGAATATTTTGCCGGGGACCGCAGTAAACGAGACCCCGTCAACGGCTTTGACGACTTTCTTCGTCTTCGCCTCAATGAAATGTTTTTTCAGCCCGAATGTCCGAACCATGTGCCACCGATTATGGGGCATTGGTGGCACCGGTCTGGTCAAGCGGCCTACTTCTTGAATTTGATGCTAACTGAATTGATGCAGTAGCGAAGGCCAGTCGGGGTTTGAGGTGCATCCGGAAACACGTGGCCGAGGTGTCCGCCACACGCTTTGCAGGTCACTTCGACCCGCCGCATTCCGTGGGTCACGTCGGTATGCTCCTCGACCTTGTCTTTGTCGAGAGACTCGTAGAAGCTTGGCCATCCGCAGCCCGAATCAAACTTCGCTTCCGAGTCGAATAGGGAAGCCCCACAACCCGCGCACACATACTCGCCCTTGTCGTGGTGATCGTAGTATTCGCCGCTAAACGCCCGCTCCGTCCCCTTCTGCCGAAGAACCCGATACTCTTCAGGGCTCAACAGCCCCTTCCATTCTTCTTCTGTCTTAGGCATCTCTTTTGATTCCATCAAGTGATTCTACGTCGCTCCCGCTTGACACATCTGAGCGAAACGATCATCTCTCATCGCTCTCTCCTTCCTCGTTCATCACTCATCATTAAAAGAACGCCATGTTCCTCCCCCCACCCCCAAAACCCGTCGCTGTCATGATCCACGGTGCCGGAGGTGGCGGCTGGGAATACCGTTTCTGGCGTCCGGTTTTCGAGAAAGCCGGCTACCGAGTTGTCGCCCCAGACCTCCTGCTGGCAAAAAGGCGGACTTGCAAAAACCACCTTTGAAGACTACGTAGATCAAATTGTCAAAGCGGGAGGAAAGCACCCGGCCGTCCTCGTTGGTGCCAGCATGGGCGGAGTGCTCGTGCTCAAAGCCGCCGAGAAGCTAAAGCCAGGCGTCCTCGTGCTCGTCTGCAGCGCCACTCCCGCCGGGGTCGGCAAGAAGCCAACCAACCCCTACCCACTCATCATCAAGTGGGCCAATGGCCCTTACGCAGACACCGTCGGGGCGATGCCCGATAGCACCGAGGCCGCACGCAAATTCGCCTTCCCGCGATGGCGTGACGAGTCGGGCTCCGTCCTGAACGCCCTCTCCAAGGGAGTCGAAGTCAAAAAACCCGTCTGCCCCACCCTAAGTGTCATCCCCGAAGCCGACGACACCGTCGCCCCCGCCGACCAAGAAGCCATAGCCACCTGGGCCCACGCCGACACCCTGCGATTCCAAGGCATGAGCCACGTAGGCACCCTGATGTCGCGCCGAGGAGCCGAAGTAGCGAGGGCGGTTTTGACCTGGATACGAGAAAGGAAGTAGTCCGGGAAGGCGGGAGCCTCCCCTTGCCGAGGATGCTTGTGCCTTGGGAGGGGGAGGGCAGGGTGGGGGTCGGCAGACTATCGCGGTCCCAAATTAAGCGAGAGATCAGGAGTCACCAAAGGGGGAAGACCCTACATCCGGAACAAACTAAACCCAGGCGCTTCGATCGGCGCGTTCAGTGAAGCCTCGATACCCATACCCAAAACCCGCCGAGTATCCACCGGATCGATGATCCCGTCGTCCCAAATCCGGGCCGAAGAGTAGTACGAACTCGACTCCTCCGCATACTTCGCCAGCGTCGGAGCCCGAAAGGCTGCCTGCTCCTCCGCCGACATCGTCTGCCCCTTGGCCGCGAGCTGGTCCATCTTCACGGTGAGCAGAACGTTCGCCGCCTGCTCACCCCCCATCACCGAAATCTTTGCATTCGGCCACATCCAAAGCTGCCGAGGGCCATAGGCGCGCCCACACATCCCGTAGTTGCCCGCACCATAGCTGCCACCCACCACGACCGTGAACTTGGGCACATTCGCGGTAGAGACGGCGGTGACCAGCTTCGCCCCGTGCTTTGCGATCCCCTCGTTCTCGTACCGCCGACCAACCATGAACCCCGTGATGTTCTGAACGAACACGAGAGGAATTCCGCGCTGGCAACACAGCTCGATGAAGTGCGCACCCTTTAGGGCGGACTCGCTGAACAGAATCCCATCGTTGGCCAAGACCCCCGCAAGATGTCCATGAAATCGGGCAAACCCGCAGATCAACGTCGTTCCGTACCGAGCCTTGAACTCCTCAAACCGCGAGCCATCCACAATTCGTGCTAGCACCTCACGCATCGCCATGGGCGTCTTCGTGTCCGCGGGAACGAGAGAATAGAGATCGGAGGGATCGAAGAGAGGGCTCTCGCTCTCTCCAGCGTCGTCGTCCCGTCGGTTTCGTCGCCCGAGACTCTCCACGATGTTCCGCACGATCTCCAGGGCATGATGGTCGTCCTCCGCGAAGTGATCCACCACCCCGCTCAACCGCGTATGCACGTCCGCGCCGCCAAGGTCCTCCGCAGAGACCTCCTCACCGGTTGCCGCCTTCACCAGCGGCGGACCGCCGAGAAAGATCGTGCCCTGGTTCTTCACGATCACCGACTCGTCGCTCATCGCCGGCATATAGGCGCCGCCCGCCGTACACGAGCCCATCACGGCGGCAATCTGGGGAATCCCCTTGCTCGACATCTGAGCCTGGTTGTAGAAGATCCGCCCGAAGTGCTCGCGATCCGGGAAAACTTCGCTTTGAAGCGGCAGAAAGGCGCCCCCCGAGTCCACTAGATAGATAGCCGGGAGCCGGTTTTCGAGCGCAATCTCTTGGGCCCGCAGGTGCTTTTTCACCGTGATGGGGAAGTAGGTGCCGCCTTTCACCGTGGCGTCATTGGCGACCACCACACACTCTCTACCATGGATCCGGCCAATGCCGGTGACGATGCCCCCCGAAGGAGCCTCGTTTCCATACATTCCGGTCGCCGCCAGTGCGCTGAACTCTAGGAAGGGGCTGCCCTCATCGAGCAATAAGTCAATTCGCTCACGGGCCGGGAGCTTGCCGCGGCCCCGATGCTTGGCGGTTGCTTCGGATCCGCCACCCATCGCCGCCGCCGTCAGGCGCGATCGGTAGTCCTCCATCACCGCATCCATCGCGCTTCGGTTCGCCTGGTGAACGGAGTCGTCAAGGTTGGCCTGAGAGGCGAGGGGGTCCATTATGAAGCCGATATTACCGGGACCAGCGGGTGACCTCGCCGTCTCGCCTTGGCCAGAAAGCGAAGGCAACTTCCGAAGGGACACCGCCTATCTCGATACACCCACACAGCAAAAAGTGCGGAGGTGTTAACGAAACACTTCCGCAATTATCGCTTAGCTAATTCTATCCGCCGCCGTGAAGCTTCGGATCTTGTTTGAAGTGAGGATCGTTAGGATCCTTCGGTTGAAGCGTGATTCCACCTTCCGGAATCGTAGTAGGAGGCGAATGGACCACCTGCGGATTTGCTCCAGTTGTCGGCCCCGGCGCCGTTGTAGCACCGGGAGTAGAAGCCGATCCGGAGGCTGCGGTTTTGTCAGCAGACGCGCCGCAGCCAGCCAGGGACAGAGTGATCACCAAGAGTGATACTGATAGCAGACTCTTCATTTTTTATACTTCGAGACTATGGGTCACCGATGCAAGGGTCCTGAATGTTGAACTTCAGGTGAGAAGCGTTCTTGTCATACCACCACTTACCGGTGAAGAAGCTGTCGTTGCTGCACTCGTACGGAGCATCCGGGTTACCCAGAATGGCGACCGTCTTGTAGAACTTCGAGTGACCATCGAAGAAGCCGAGAACAGTTCCGTCGGTGTATCGAGAAGCCAGACCAATCTGTCCCGGCTGGGGAAGTGCGTTGGCTCCGCCGTTGTCGGCGAGGTAACCGCGCCATCCACTCGGGGTAGGACCGGAGTTGGAACTCATGAAGTAGACCGTCTTCGCTGGGGAAGCCAATTGGATTTCTCCGTTTCGGGGGAAAGTCGCCGGGCAGTCAGCGTTGGTCGGATCGTAGAAGTACCAACCCATGATGGTGGAGTTGGCACCGATGGAATCCCATCCGCGGCCAGGTTTGCCGGGTCGAGCACCACCCCCGTCGTCCGTCCAAATACCACCAAATTTTGTCGGCGTCTTGGAGCCTGGATCGATGTAGACGCCCTCGTTCTTCGAGTAGGGCTGCGTCATGTTCGGCCAAATGTTGGTCGTAGCCTGGGGAGCGTTGGGCACTCCACCGACTCCACAAGCGTCGTAGCGAGGAAGGATTCCGTCCTCGTTGTCGCTCGTGTACATGATTGCGGCAAGCGTCACCTGCTTGGTGTTCGAGATTGCATTGGTCTTCTTAGCCGCGGCTTTGGCCTGGGCGAAGACGGGGAATAGGATGGCAGCAAGAATGGCGATAATCGCGATGACTACAAGTAGCTCGATGAGCGTGAAAGCACGTTTTGACATTTTTATCTCCGGCTAATACTCCCGCGTCGATGCGAGAAAGGATTAAGTAAACAAGGTCAAGATAGCTTAAGACTTAACAAAATCCAAGCGTTTTCTAGATTCTGCAAAAAACATGACAAGGACTACCTCATTATCTCCTAACAATCAGAGCTGAAAGATTCGTCGATTTGAGTCATCGTTTAAGCGGTTCAAGAGCTCCAAAGAACGCGAGATTCGTCACCTCGGGAAGGTAAACGGATACATCCTCATTGTTTTGCAGAAATGATGTTGTGACTCTATCTGTGAACGGCATGTGAGCTACCGCAACTTTCCGGCAAATTCGTTAAGAAACGGCGAAAACTGGCACCTTGGGGTGGCGGAACGGTAACCTCCGGAGATGAGGATCGGTCGCTCCGCGCTCTCGTTCGCCTTCCTTTCCCTCGCCGCTATCGGGGTGTCGGTTTGGGCGTACCAAGCCCAATCGACTCAACTTGTTACGGGGAAATTCATCAGCCCCGCCGGTACCCAAACGGACGTTGGCAGCTTTCCCGCCAACATGGTGCTCAGCCCCGACGGTCGCTTCGTGGTGGTCACGAACACCGGATTTCGTGAGCAGCTCAGCGTCCTCGATGCCAAAACCGGAGCCCTCATTTCGAAGTACCCAGAGAAAGGGCAGGGAAGTCGCAACAACAGCTTCTACTACGGCCTCGTCTTTAACGGGTCGACTCTCTACGCCTCCCGCGGCAGCCTCGACAAAGTCGATTCCTATTCGTTGAGCGATGCCGGAACCCTCACCACCGTCGCCAGTATCGACGACAAGCCCCCCGAGGGCCGCCGCGGAAGGGTGCCGAACTTTCCCGCCGGCCTCGCCCTGAGCGAAGACGGAAAGAGCCTGTACGTGGTCAACAACCAGACCCACCAAGGAAATGACTTCAAGGGCTCCCTCGACATCTTCGACCTCGCAACCTCCACGCGAATCAAGTCGATTCCGGTGGGAGGTTTCCCCCTCGCAGTTGCCGCAGCCAATGGAAAAGCCTATGTTTCAAACGAGCGAGACGGCAACGTTTCGGTGGTAGATCCGGCCAAAGGGACCGTCCTCTCCACGATCACCACCGGCGATAACCCAACGTCGATGACCCTCGATTCAAAGAAAGAAACCCTCTTCGTCAGCAACTCGGGTAGCGACATCATCAGCGTGATTGATACCCACTCGGATAAGGTCACTCACTCTATCCTGCTGCGATCAGGCGACCTACTGAGAGTGGCAGGTGCGACCCCTCAAGGCCTCGTTCTCACCCCAGACGGAAAGCGCCTCTTCGTGGCGATGGGCGACCTCAACGCGGTCGCCATCGTGAACCTGGACGGCTATCGCCTCGAAGGCTACATCCCGGCTGGCTGGTACCCGACATCGGTGGCCGTCGGCCAGGATGGCTCCACCCTGCTTGTGGCAAACGCCAAAGGTGTACAAACGCGCAATCCCAATGGGAAAGACGTGAACGGCCTCGGCCAGTACGGCCCGAATATCATTGAAGGCACCGTCTCTCGGCTAGATGTCCCAACCGCGCTGCGCGACTTGAAGCAAAGCACCCTCGTCGTCCTCAATAACAATCTCGCCGCCAACCATACCGAAGAGGCCAATCGCGCCGCCTTCGTGCACCCAGCCATCGAGCATGTCATCTACGTGATCAAGGAGAATCGGACCTACGATCAGTTCTTTGGCGACCTCCCGAAGGCGAACGGCGATGCAAGCCTTTGCCTCTTCCCACGCGAAGTCACCCCCAACCAACATGCGCTCGCCGAGCGATTCGGCACCCTGGATAACTTCTACGTCTGCGCTGAAGTCTCCGCAGATGGCTGGAACTGGTCGACGTCGGGAATGGCCAGCGCCTACACAGAGCGAAATGTCTTCTACAACTACAGCGGACGAGGACGCGCTTACGACTTCGAGGGCACCAACAATGGTGTCGCGGTGGAGCTCAAAGGCATGAAGGACGTCGCCACCGCACCCAACGGCTACATCTGGGACCAGTGCGCCCGACAGAAGGTCAGCTATCGCAATTACGGTTGGTTCGTCACCTTCGAGGACGGTGACAAGAAAGAAGCAGCAAGCAAGAAGGCTCTGCAGAATCACACGAACGGAGACTTTCGGCACTTCGACATGGCCTACGCGGACAGCGACGCTTGGCTGAAGCACGGCCTCAAGGCAATGCCGGGGCAATTGGCCGAATTCAACGGCTTCCCAAGCCGCTTTAGCGCCTGGCGCAAAGACTTCGACGGCTTCGTTGCAAAGGGCGAGATGCCCAAGTTCCAAATGCTCCGCCTCCCCAAGGATCACACGACCGGAACCACCCCAGGACTCGGCTCGCCCAGGGCCTGCGTGGCGGATAACGACTACGCGGTGGGGCAGCTCGTAGACGCGGTCTCCCACAGCCCGTTCTGGAAGAACACCGTGATCTGCGTCGTGGAAGACGACGCCCAAGCCGGATTCGATCATGTCGACTCCCATCGAGCACCCGCGCTCATCATCAGTGCTTACAACGAGAGAGGAAAACTCGACAGTCGGTTCTACAACACGGACAGCATGCTCAGGACGATGGAGCTGCTTCTGGGCATGAAACCCTTGAACAGCTATGACGCGGTGGCATCGCCAATTGCACTATTCTCGAAAAATGCAGTGAATTCCGAGCCGTACGATTCGATACTACCGTTGAAGGAAATCATTGGGGACGTCAATGAATCGACCGCTTACCGGGCAGCGGACAGTGCCCGTCTGATCTCTCGGTTCACTGAGGAATCACTACCGGACATTGAGCTGAACGATATTCTTTGGGGTGCCATCAAGGGAGCCAAGACCCCACGTCCGACAACCCCCCACACGCGATGGAAGTCCTTCGACAGGGACGACAGGGAGGAAAAGACTAAAGAGTGAGCGGCCAAAGATCCTTGGCGAAGATTCTTTTCACCGACGCGGTCGCTTCTTAGCGCCCGCGCATGGCAAGACTAAGTCAAGGCGTACGAGTTGCTCCAGAAGGATTTCAGGGCCATGTGCAGTTCGCGCGTTGCCCATGGCTCCGGGTCCGCCAACTTCAGCGGCGGACCCAGCAGGATCGGCGGAAATCTGCCCTAGAGAACAGTTCGTCGCGGCGAAATCATTCGGAAAATGAACACGACCAGCGCGACCACAAGCAGAACATGTATGAACGCACCTCCGATGTGGACGGCAAAGAATCCGAGTGCCCAAAGAACGACCAAAATCACGATCAGTGTTTCTAACATTGTTTCTCTCCCTTGCGGAACCGGAGTTCCGGTAAATAGAGGGACCTTTGGCGATCCCTGTTCCATGAGGGAACTGAAATTGGGACAACGAGGTTGAACATGTCAGACAGCAGCGAGAGCTGAGAAAACGCAGAACCTCCTTAAGCAGGGCGGACCGGTCGCACGGTCCGCCCATTTTTTTATTCGCTTGCCTCTTCCGCCTTGCCGCCGTTCTCGACGATGTCTCCCGGCTTGAAGAGGATCCCCTGGAGAGTCTTCTTCCATTTTGGCTTTTTCCGAAGCAGGAACTCGAGATCCATCCCAAAGTGCTTCATCTCCTCATGCTGAGCGTTCGCCATGATCGCTTTTGCTTCCGGGTCCTTCTCCACCGACATTCGCTGCTCATACCAACCGATCGCCTCCGCCTCTTCAATGAGTGAAGTGATCATTCGGGCAAAGGTGCGAACTTCCGCCGACAACTCCTCCGGCGGCTCGTGATACTGGTCAAATCCCATAATCGCATGATACGCGCCGACGGTGGGCTACGACCAAGCTTCCACAAAGTGCGTGATACAAGTCCGGACATCCCCCTGTTTCCCAGTACGATTGCGGTGTATTGGCGCTAAAATGCAATTGAATTGAACTGGGCCAACGCCACCTGGCGGGGAAGCCCTTTTTGGGAGAGGACTATGCAACACCGTCAGTATCGAGTCGTTCGACGCAGGATTTCGCTGTCTTTTGCGGCGCTTTGTTTTTGCACTGCCTTGCCCATCTTGGGCAAGGCCGCCACCTTCACGTGGACGGGCGCAAGTCCGTTTAGTAACAGCTGGACCGACGTCTTCAACTGGACCGGGCTTTTGGTCCCTTTGAATAACGGAACGGCCGATCTGTCGTTTGGCGCGACCGGTCGAACGAGTCCGTTCGCGGACCAAAACTGGAACTTGCACGGCATCACATTTACTGCCAGCGCCCCTGCCTATTTTATTCAGGGAGGCATTTTGACCCTGCAAGGTGGCGGTCTCACGAACGGAAGTTCGGCCGGGCAGCTGGTACTCAACAGCATTTCTCTGGGCGCTTCGCAGACTTGGTCGGCGAGTTCTGGGATCCTGAGCCTAGCTGGACTACTCAACGTGAACGGATTCGGATTGGGCGTGACCGGGAACTTCGACATAAATCTGGCTTCCATCGTCTCCGGTAACGGAAACATCTCGAAGTCCGGCGCCGGTGTCCTCACCCTCAGCACCGCAAACACATACACCGGAACGTTGAACATCAACGGTGGGTCCGTCAAGTTGGCCTCAGGACTGGCCCTCCAAGACGCCGTCACCGCAATCAACACCGATAACGGCTTGAACCTGAATGCGATCGCTAACGTTTCTCTCGCGGCACTCAACGGAAAGGGAGCTTTCAACGTTGGGACCACGATCCTTCAACTGGGAAACACGAATCTGGCTTCTGACTACGGTGGCATTTTCTCGGGCTCGGGCAAATTGCTCAAATACGGCTCCGGTGTCGCGAAGTTCACCGGTGGCACCGCCGTCACCCATTCAAGCCTGTACCGGCTAGGCGTGAATAGTGGCACCGTCGTTCTGGACGGCGCCCACATCGACCTCGCTTCCACGTCGAGTACCGGAAGCGGCGACGAGGCGCTCTCGATCGGAGACGCCACCCTTAACGTTTTGAATGGAGCGGTTGCAAGCGGGGCAGCCAACAGCCGTATCGTCATGGACGGAACCAGCTCCAATCTGTTGGTGAGTGGCGCCGGATCGCAAGTCCATTGTGGTTTCCAATTCTCCATCGGACTTGGTGGCACCGCATCGGCGATCGTCGAAAGCGGCGGTCGCATCGCAACCGATAGCAACTTTGTAGTTGGGCTCCAAGGCACCGCCAATGGCTCGATCACCGTGCGTTCGGGCGGACACGTCAACGCCGGCTCAAGCATTCTGGGTGCAATTGCAAGCTCCGCTGGCACTGCAACGATTACCGACGCCGGCTCTGACTGGACAGCTGGGTACCTTGGCTTGGGCGGGTTAAGTGCTGCACAGAATGGCGGCACTGGCAAGATGCTCGTCAAAAATGGCGGCGCCGTGACCATCAACGGCACGACCGAAATTTGGAACGACAAGAGTTCGCTTGTGATTGACAAGGGCTCCCTTTCAACGGCCTCGCTCCACTCGGTTACCGGGAATGCCGCCATTCAAGTATCCGATCCAGTCGGTGGCACTGGCTTGACGGTGGGACTCGCCGACACAACATCCAATTACGATAGCGTGATCGTCGATGGTCCAAGTGGATCGGGCGGCCTGAAGAAGGTCGGCAGTGGCACGCTGACCCTCACCGGGTTCAACACCTACACCGGCAGAACGACGGTTGCCGGTGGGATCCTGAGCTTGAGCGGTGGTTCGAAGAGCAGCTTTACCGTGAACTCGGGAACGCATCTCTTCTTGGAAAACGGGGTGCAGGTTGACCTCGGCTTCGGAGACATCATCGCCAACGGCGCTGTCTCATACGACAATGTCACCGTCACCGGCGGGTTTCTTCGTGGATCCGGACACAACATCTCGGGGTCCGCTACGTTTAACGGAACGACGTCCTCAAGTTCGGCCGTGATCGCCCAGCCACAGGCAGCGACCATGAACAACTTCACGAATGGCGGTCGAATCGAAAACGGCGCCGTCCTGACTGCGGGCAACTTTTACAACCGAAGCAGCGGCATCTTGAATGTGGGCAGCACGGTCAACGCCACCGAGTTCTCCAGCGACGGCCTGATCAACGTGGCAACCAATGGCACATTGAATTCTTCGGGTTCTTCACTCGTTCTTGGTGCAGGTAGCCGCACCAACATCGGCACTCCCGCGAACCACGGTGGAACAATCACGCTAGGTGGCAGCACCCTCGAGTTGAACGGCGGACTGCTCGTGAACAACGGCACCATCAGTGGCGGATTGGTAAACATCAACTATGGCGGCCTCGCCAAAGGCGTTGGTAGCTATGCGGGTGGATACTCGGTGAACGACGGCGGCAAGATCATCTTCGGCAACAGCCCCGGAACCTTGCACAGCGGGTCGGCCACGTGGGGATCAGGCGGATCGTTTGACTTCCAGATCAACGACGCCAATGGCGTCGCTGGAACGAACTGGGGCCTGAATGATATCACTGGCACCCTGACCCTGACCTCCGGCACAACCGACGCAAGCCAATTCACGATCTCGCTGAACACCCTCACGGCAGCCAACGGGGCCGGAACACTCGGTGGCTTCAACGCAAATCAGTCCTACATTTGGACGTTCGCTACCACCACGGGAGGAGTCGTCGGATTCGACCCGGCCGAGTTTGCCCTGGACACCAGCGGGTTCCTGAATGCCACCAACGGAACGTTCTCTATCGATTTGGGGTCCGGCGGCAAATCCTTGCAGGTTGAGTATCACGCCGTGCCAGAGCCCTCCAGCCTAGCCGTCGTTGGAGTAGGTCTCGTCGCTTTGCTTCGGCGCAAGCGGAAGTAGGTCACGGGCCCTGTCGATGCGAACTCGGCGAGCGAGTTCGCATCCGTCCCGAACCTTAACTCCCTCCAAGCTCTGCAAGCAACTTGATCATTTTCCCGATGAGTGTCGTCAAAGTGCGTAGAGCCTGGGGTTTGACCCGGGAATGGGAGAACCAGAAATGAAATTTACATCCGCAATCGCAATCGCTGTTGTTTCCGTGACGGCCGCCTTGCCGATGACGAGCATGGCTCAGTCAAAGAAAGAGCGAGATCATCGCCAGGGCCAGAAAAATCAGTGGCGCAATCTCGCCATCGGTTCCGGTGCACTCGGCCTCTTCGGTCTCCTCAAGCATGACAACACCCTGATGTTCGCCGGTGCCGCAGGCGCTCTTTACTCAGCGAACCGATACGAGCAGGACCGGAAGAGCCAGAGCAACTCGGATCGAGCCCGGGCGCAATACTTCTCGAAGCGAAGCTTCACCCGCAACGGCACTCGATACGATCGAAAGACGGTCAAGAAGAACGGCCACACCTACTACCAGTTCGTGAAGCACCGCGGCTAAACGCCTCAACTGATAACCCCGAACCCCCAGACCTTCACCGGTCCGGGGGTTCTGCATTTTAGCTAGAAGCCTCTTCCAATGCGAGCTTCCGTTCCGAGTGGGCAGCTCTAAAGACCTTCACCGCAGCGTCCGCATTCATGGCCATGATGGCCAGCCCCACAATCAAGTCTGGCCATCCGGATACGAAGAAATGAGTGACGAGCCCGGTGAGGATAATAGCGATGTTCGCCATCACGTCGTTCCGAGCCGACAGGAATGCCGCCTGGGTAAGGCTGCCTTTGTGATGGCGAAACCTCACCAGCGTCGCCGCGCAGCCAAG
The DNA here is from genome assembly GCA_038321975.1 of Fimbriimonadales bacterium. Lineage (GTDB taxonomy): Bacteria > Armatimonadota > Fimbriimonadia > Fimbriimonadales > Fimbriimonadaceae > Fimbriimonas. The sequence goes on from JBBQFM010000006.1 coordinate 77,838, forward strand.
ATTCACCACCAGGGCTCCAAGTCCCACCAATCCAAGGCTAGCCGCGTCCGGTGGCGAGGTGTGCGTGAACTTGCCGTACGCGGTGATTAGGGTGAAAGCCGATGGCACAAGCAGAATCCCGGCCAGTACCATCCCCAGATTCGCCCTCTTTCTCAGAGACCACGAAGCCCCCAGCAAGATCAAGAGGTTGAGGGATGCGTCCTCCAGAAAGTCCACCGAGTCCGCAAAAAGGGAGACCGACTTAGTTGAGACGGCCACCCCTGACTCAATGAAGAAGTAACCAAAATTCAGCAGAGCCACGATAAAGACCGCACGCATGAGCGGCCGAAGATCCGGTGATGCGGGCTCCACTCAGCCAGTTTGCCCAGTTTTCCGAAACTAATTCTGCCCCTTACTCCCAACAGCCGTCTGGTGCGCCAGCGGGTTCGGAACCGGCTTCCGAGGATGGGTCGAAACTCCTCGATTCTCCATCTCCTTCACTTGCCCCGCCGGAACCACCGCTGGCGTGGAACCCTGGCAGCCCAAAAGGGCCGCCAGGAGGACGAGTGAAGCTAGTTTGCGTCCCATAGATACTTGGTCGCATCCTGAATGACGAGCTTGTCGGGAGTGAATGTAGAGTCGTTAGGCCGATAGTTCGTCCCGATCGCCAGCGCCGAATCGGTCATTGCCTTCGAGTGACCATCCGTGAACGAAACGACCGCCTGATTGCTTCTTCGAAGAGCCACCAAGCCGGTGTTTCCTCCCGCCGCGGGAGTTACGCCCGGCTGAGACTGATAACCCCAGCTGTTTCTCCAACCCGGAGTGACGTAGTTGCACCAACTATTCGGCGTAATCGCCACCGGCAGGTTTAGAGCCGTGTTGTCGACCCACCCGTTCGCCGCGTTGCAGTACGGAGCCGCGATGAGGAACGAGCCATCCAAGCTGTACCCGCCATCCCAGTAGTCGGGCACCTCGTCCCAGGCCGTTCCCTTCGCGGCAAACATCGGCACCGAAGCTGGTCGCCCGAGGGTGCTGGAACTCAAAGGCTGCGGCTGGCCCAGACCAGTGACCGGGGAAAGGACCTCAAAGTCATATCCGAACTGCGGATAGTAGGCGTAGGAGTCCGTCGGGTCCTCCGGAAACACATTGTTCGCGTTCGAGGGCCCCAGCGGATCGTTGAAGAGCTGCCCGCTCTTCATATAAGGCAAGATCAGCTCGCCCCAGTTACGAATACATCCGCTCGTCCCCGTACCACCGCAGAAGCCAATCGGTGCGGTGACGTCGAAGTACCCAACGATCACAAACGTATCATCCGAATCCCCCGCATACATGATCTCGCCAAGCGTGAGCTGCTTCGTGTTGCTAAGGGAAGCGGTCCCTTTCGCGGCGGCCTTGGCCTGAGCGAAAACAGGGAAGAGAATAGCCGCCAAGATGGCGATGATGGCAATCACGACGAGGAGTTCGATGAGCGTAAACGCCGTCCGTCGATTCCGAATATTAAGTGTTCGCAACATGTGCGGAAAACCTCCTTACCTAGAACTAATACCAACTCAATTGTATCATTCAAATCCAAAAGATTCAATGTAACTTGTTCTGGCTGCTGAGGCACCTACTGGGCCGTGCTGCGAGCTGGGCAGCTGTTCCGGGCAACACCGGCGGAACGCAAATGCTTAGTTTGCGTTGGGCCACCTAATCTTGCAACTGGTTTGGTCGGGGCGACAGGATTCGAACCTGCGACCTCATGCTCCCAAAGCACGCGCTCTACCAAGCTGAGCCACGCCCCGCGACCCTAAGAATGTACCTGAGTGAGGGGGAAACGAGGAGTGATGAACGATGATTGATGAATGCCGGAGGACCGCTCCGACCTAACACCGAACACCCAACACCGAACACCTCTCATAATGTGAGGACCGAATGACCTACCCAGAAGCGCTTGCCTACATCGCAGCCCTCGAACCCCGAGGATGGCGGTTGGGACTGGATCGAATGGAAGAGTTCGTCCGCCGAGCCGGCCTAGACGACGCCATCGGCCCCGCAAGCCCCAGCTTTATCCACGTCGCTGGCACCAACGGCAAAGGCTCGGTCACCGCTTACGTCCAGAGTATCCTCACCGCCGCCGGGCACCGCGCCGGCGCATTCTTCAGCCCCTATGTGGTCGACCCCCGCGAGCGCGTTCAGCTAAACGGCAAGCTCATCCCCGAAGCAGACCTGGCAAGGATCACCGACGAACTCATCCCCATCGAGCAGCAGTTTGTCGAGACCGACTTCGGCGGCATCACCGAATTTGAGTTCAAGACCGCCATTGGGTTCAAATACTGGAAAGAGCAGGCCGCCGAATGGGTTGCCCTCGAGGTCGGACTCGGAGGACGCCTGGACGCCACCAATGTGGTCACCCCGAAGGCCACCGTCATCGTCAGCATCGGACACGACCACATGAGCATCCTCGGCCACTCCCTCGCCGAGATTGCCGGTGAAAAGGCGGGAATCATTAAGCCAGGAATCCCTGTGATCGTGGGCGAACTCGATGGCGAATCGATGGCCGTGGTCCAGCAGAAAGCAGAAGCCGCCAGAGCCCCCATCTGGAAATTCGGCCGCGAAATCAGGATAGAGGGCCAAACCCTCACGACCCCGGCAAACACATATCACGGACTCACCCCCGTCCTGTACGGCGCAAAGCAACCTCACAACATGGCCTTGGCGATCGCTGCCATCGAGGCCGCAGGTATCACGGTTTCAGAAGAGAAGGTAAGGGAAGGCATTGCCGAAATCAGCCTGCCTGGAAGGTTTCAAAGAATGGAAAGACAGGGAAGGACCATCATCCTAGATGGCGCTCACAACCCCGAATCGGCTCAAGCCTTGCGGGCAAGCCTTGTCAATTTCCTAAGCGGCAAGGCCAAGCCCGTCCTCGTGACAAACATGCTCCAGGGTCACGAGCCTGACGCGTTCTTCTCCGAGCTTGTGGACCTTGTCGACACCGTCCACGTCGTGCCCATCGAGTTTCGCCGGGCAAGAACCGTCGACGAGACGGTAGATCTTCTGAAGGGAATGTTTCCCGACGTAACGGGGCACGAAACCCCGATGGCCGGCATAGACGGGGCTCTAGCGGATGCAGGCGAACACGGACACGTCCTCGTGACCGGAAGCTTTTACCTCGTAGGCGAAATGCTCCGAATGCTGACCTAGCCGCCCGAATACGAGCACTCGAGCACGACGTCTCGAATGTCCGGCTTCTGCTTCAGAACTCGGGCAACCAACTCCATCTCAGTCTTCAAGTCCCCAGCCGGAGCGTTTCCGCCCCGGACGGTTCCGATCTGACCTCGAATATGAAGAACCCCATGCATCATCCGTACGTCAGCCTTAGAAATGTCAATCCCGCGGCGACTCAAGATCGATCGTGCCGCCTTCAAACCTACGACATCTTTTAGATCTTTCATAGTGCTTAGCCGGAGTCTAACACTGATTGGTGCAATGCCCAAGCAAATAGGGCTCGAAGCATCGCCTCGAGCCCTATTCTCCAGAAAAGCCCCTCTCCCCTCCGGGGGAGAGGGGTTGGGGTGAGGGGTTCCGCTAAGGGTTTTCCGTCTCTTCCGGATCCTCAACCGTCAGCCGCTTCTTCGGTACCGAAGGAGCGTTTGACTCGGAGAGGGCAGCTGCGTTCTCCTCCGCCGTTCCCGCCTCAGCGAGAGCGCTGGACATCGATCCCTTCTTGGAAAGATAGATCGAAACCGCCAGAGCGCCGACTGCGAGCAACGTGATCAGAATCAAAACCCCGTTGCTGAGCGGCATGATGATCACACCTGCGAGCAACAGAGCGACCAGGTTCATAACCTTGATCAGCGGGTTAAGAGCCGGACCGGCCGTATCCTTGAACGGATCTCCAACCGTGTCGCAGACAACGCCCGCCTTGTGAGCTTCGCTGCCCTTGCCACCGTGGAGTCCATCTTCGATGAGTTTCTTCGCGTTATCCCACATCCCGCCCGAGTTGGCGAGTAGGACGGCGAGGAGCTGACCGCTGGCGATGGCGCCCGCAAGGAAGCCTCCCAGCGCCTGCGCGCCGGTCAGGTTGTACGCGTGACCGCCAATCACCGTCGCCGGCTTGCCGATCGAGAAGCCGAAGCCAACCGCCACGGGAAGGGCGATCGCGAGGATGCCCGGTCCGAGGAGTTCCTTCTGAGCCGCCTTCGTAACGATCGCCACACAGCGACCATAGTTCGGCTTGCTCGTTCCCGCCATGATGCCCTTGTCTTCGCGGAACTGCTTGCGCACTTCGTTGATAAGTTCGAACGCCGCTCGACCAACCGCGTTGATCGCAAAGGCGGAGAAGAGATAGGGAGCCGCACTACCGATCAAGAGACCAAGGAAGATCTCCGGAATGTCGAGGCGCAGACCAATCGATCCGAGTCTCGCATCCGCAAGGTAGCTGTGGAACAAGGCAACCGCCGCGACAACCGCAGTGGCGATCGCAAAGCCCTTCGTTAGAGCCTTGGTCGTGTTGCCAGCTGCGTCAAGTCGCTGAACCGCCTTCGAACCGGTCGGGCTAGTGTGCCCAGCGCCGCTCATCTCAAACACGCCTTGGGCGTTGTCCGAGATCGGGCCAAAGGTATCCATCGCAAGCACGTAGCCAGTGGTGGTCAGAAGACCGAGGCCGACAAGCGCGATGCCATAGAAGCTCAAGATGTATCCGCCGTACATGGCCGGATTGAACAAGAACAGCGGGAACATAAGCGCGAACACGATCGCGAAGACCATGAACACACTGGATTCCGAGGCATAGGCGAAGCCGGTGATGATCATCGGCGCCGGACCGGCCGACGAGACGTTCGCGACTTCCTGCGTCGGCTTCTTGTGAGTCGACACATAGTAGTCGGTCAACATCTCGATCGCGAACGCCATTACGAGACCGAAAGCGATCGCGGCGAAGAACGTCCACCAAGGAACCACGTTGGACTGAATGATGGCCGGCTGAACCTGACGAAGCGGATCCAGAGGAGCGTGCTTATCGTCGGCTGCCTTAACATCCGAAGGAGACTCCTTCCAGAAGCCGCCGAACGGGCCGTTGTCCGCCCAAGGAAGCTGAAGCGGATGAGGAGCCGGACCTTGCAAGCCGATGACAATGTTATCAGCGGCATCGTTGGTGAAGAGGGTTACCGTCTTCTCCTCAAGAACGCTAATCTTTCGACCACTCGGTGCCTTTGCGATCGCCGCGTCCAGATCGGCTCGCGTTATCGGTCCTGCCCATTGGTCGGACGAGGTCTCGGGAGCGCCAGGCTGAGCAGCCCCGCTGATCTCCACCAAGAACAGCTTCATCTGGCCAGTGCCATACACCTCTTGAAGCGTGCCGTAGGAGTTCGGACTTCCCGCAGGTGCCGTTGCGTTCGGCTTGATCGTCGAGTAATTCAACACCGGACTGTTGCCCGCAAAGTCGATGGAGTGATACTCCGACAGGTCAAGAAGCGCGGGGAGGCGAGAATCGTCAACCCGAGCCATACCCTGCAGAACTGAACCGAACTTCGGATCCGACAAACCAGCCGCGATCACATCCGGGTTCTTAGCCAACTCGGCCATCGGATTCGCAGTTGCCGTCGGATTGGCCTGCATCTGCTTGTTGAGATCCTTTAGTGCCTTGGAGACCTTGGCCAAGTCCGGGCGACGCATTGCGTCGAGCGATGTCAGCTGAGTCGTCTTAATCTCGGTGCCCTTGGTTCCGCCCATCAGGAAGAACGCAACCACCGCAGTCAAGACACCGGCGATCGCCGCCGAAGCGTAGAAGCCTTTTCGAATCGCGGCGAGCGGATCGGAATCGATGTCGTCGCTGCCCTTGACCATCTGGATGCCAGCGATCGATGCGATGACGCCAACGCCTCGTGCAACGAGCGCGAAAATGATGAGTCGAGTCCAAGTCGCGGTGTCGAAGATCGCCGCCGTCGCTGCGCCAAGAACGATGGCCGCAACGAGCGTAACTTCGTAGGATTCGAAAATGTCCGCAGCCATACCGGCGCAGTCGCCCACGTTGTCGCCAACATTGTCTGCGATGGTCGCCGGGTTTCGAGGATCGTCCTCCGGAATGCCTGCCTCAACCTTGCCAACGAGGTCGGCGCCAACGTCGGCCGCCTTCGTAAAGATGCCGCCACCGACACGCATAAAGAGCGCGGCAAGCGAACCACCAAAGCCAAAGCCGATCAAGAGGGTCGTGGCTTTATCGGGGAAGAGGAGCAGAATCGTGCTCGCGCCAATAAGGCCGACACCAACCGTGACCATTCCCGCAACTGCACCGCTTCGGAAAGCGATCTCAAGCGAAAGCTTGTAGCTGCTCAACGCAGCATGAGCAGTCCGCATGTTGGCATTGACCGCCATCAACATTCCCGAATAACCGGCAACGTACGAAGCAGCTACGCCCGCAATGAAGCAGACGGAAACCAAGATTGCGGTAGGAGTACCTAGGTGGTTGTAAAGCAAGAACAGGCCGACCGCAAGAATGGCGATAAAGATCGCCATCGTCCTGATCTGCTGCCGCAGATAGGCAAGTGCGCCGTCCTTGATCGCCAGACCCACTTCCTGCATCTTGTCATCGCCAGGAGACTGGGCCATGACCCAGTTGCGGATGTACAAGAGCCCGTAAAAGAGCGCCAAGACGCCAAGCCCGAGCGATGCCCAGAGATAGCCCTGCTGACTTTTACTGAATTGAAGGACGACGTTTTCGCCTTCGGCAAACGCCGTCGTTGGTAAGAGCGCACCGATCATCGCGAGCATCGCGAGTCCAAGTGCACGGGGCGATGCCAGCTGTTTTGCTTGCTGCACCGCTCGCTGAAGTAACTTCATAATAGAGTTGGAGCCCCCAAGTTTGTTCAGCGCTTCCATGCATTCGAATGCACTTGGCCGCCAGTCTATAGATTCGCGCTGACTATACCTTTTCCAGCCTTCGGGAAGGAAGACGACGAAGGTAAGCGAAACGATTCTGAATTCAGCAGCACCCGGAAACTACAGTTCCCGACTCCTCCCCGGTGCCCGGTGCCCTGTGCCCTGACTAAGGCAGCGCCTTAAAGTCCGCCAACGCCTCATGCATCGTTAACTGAGCTTTAAGTAGCTCCGCCTTCTTCCGCGGGATGCCCGTTAACAGAGTCACCGGAAGCTCGCTGAGAAGCTGTTTCACCTGATTCCGGTTGAGCGCCAACATGTGTTGCAGGCAGCTAATCAGGTCTTCCGTCTTATGACCGTGGGCAATCAAGATTAGCTCGTAAAGGTTATCGTCGGTGGTCACCGCGAAGTTGGCGGCAAAGCTCTTCTTCGAAACATGTCCTTCGTCGTGGGCAATCGGAATTTCGTGGTTGCACTGTTCGCAAAGAAGAACGTCGGTTTTCTCGCTGAAGTAGTTCAGCTCGTTGCAGTAGCCGCAGCGAACCTGCTGAACCGACAATATCTGGCCGTCCTTCACAGGAACCAAGCGATGGCACTCCGAGCAAGTGAAGTCGGCACTCGGCGTTTCGGTGAGGCGGTTCGTGCCCTGGCAATAGGGACAGGAGGCGACTATCGAGGCAACCTTCCGAACCTGAAGGGCGCAGTAGGCACCATAGCCAACCGCCGCAACCCCCATCGCGAGAAAGATGATCGCCAGCGGAACGTACATTCCACTTCCGCGATAGGCAAGTAAGAGACCGGCAATAACGAGCGCGACCACGCCCCCAAAGGCATAGGAGAGCGCCTTCTCCGAGTGCATCTCTACGATGTCAGAACTACGCTGTACCTGTGGCATTTCCTGAAGCTCCCGTGCTCTCTACAATAGAGACAGTATATCAACGAGTCAGAGAATTGGCCAGGATTCAGGGGGGACCCACATATTTGCGGTCGCTTTCGCTCTTTACCGGTGACATCTTGGTCCCCACCGGATCCTTCTTCGAGTCAACCGCCGGAACGATGAGTACCGACCCATCGCCCTCGTCGTAGGCCGTGAAGGCGTATTGCCGGCCCAAATCCTTAAGCATGTCGATCACCGTAGTGTCCTGATAGTCGACGACAACATCCGGGTTCGGCATGTTTGGCGGGGTCACCAGCCTGAGGCCTCCGCTCTCGCAAATGACCGTGAGCGCGTTCGTAAGGGAAGTGCTGCGAATCCTTACCGTCTTCGGCCTCAGATAAGGCGGCGTCTCGTCGGGGGGCGGATTCTGGATGACCGGAGGCTGGTTCGGCAAGGGCGTATTGTCCAACGGCTCCGGCACGATCTTAGGTGGGTTGAGATTAATCTCAGCGGGCGGCGGGCGGTTTTCCACGACGGCCGGCTTGGGCTTCTCACTGGGCATCAAAGCGGTAGTCGCCCAATAGGATGCCGCCGCGAACCCCGCCAGCGCAAATCCCGCGATCAGAAGCATCGGTCCGCGCGAGCGCATCGGTGCCGAAGTCTGCATGGGTCGGAAAACGGGAATCTCCGGCCCCTTGGAAGCGGCATGCTTTTGCCCGCGCAACCCTTTGACCAGCATCGCCCGACGCCCGAGCTCGACCCGCAGCTCCGGATGTCGCTGTTCGAACTCCTGAAATGCCTTCTCACTGCCCTCTTCGGCCAGCGCCCACATCAGCCGATCTAGTTCGGGAGGTACGCCCTTCATTGCGCCTCCCCTTCATAGATCTGTCGAAATCTCTCCCGCGCCCGGTAAAGGCGAGTCTTGGCCGCGTTCACGTTGCACCCAACGCTGTCCGCAATCTCCTGGAGGCTCAGCTCTTCCCAGTAGAACAAAACTAGCAGGGCTCGGTCCTGAGGCACCAGCTTGGTCATCGCCGCCTGAATCATCGGATCGCTTGTGTCCGCCTCAATCGGCGCAACCGTACCGGACGCCTCGGAAAGGTCCACTAACCGGTGACGATGCTTGTGCTTTCGCGCCTCTTGGATACTGCGATTGACCGCCACCCGAAACAACCAAGTGCTGAATTTCGATCGGCGATCGAAACGACCCAGATGTTGGTAGACGAGCCGGAAAACTTCCTGCACTGCATCGGCCGCCTCATCCCCATCCAAAAGGATTCCGCGGGCGATGACATACACTTTCTCGTAATACTTCTTGTAAATCGACTCAAAGGCAGTAGGGTCACCGACTAAAAAGCGCTCGACAAGAATCAAATCCTCATCGTAGGAAGAACCTTTGGCTTTTTCGACTAAAACCGACACCACTAACTACCTTGGACGCACCCGAACGAAGTCCCGTTACCGAACCCAGCAAAGGGAAGACGGTCGAGAGGTAAGCGATGAATGATGAATCATCCGGTCCGGAGATGGTTCCCCTTTCCCAAGGGGCAACCGTGGGGGAGGGGGTTGCAACCACCGACAACCCTCCCCCGTTCAATAAGGAGGCGGCGTCCCTCTCGTCCCCGTATCCTGCCCCACGTCGTTCTTCATGTCCTTCATCGACTCCGCGATCTCCGCCTTCTTGGCCGCAAACTTCGCCTGGAAATCCTTGGACATCGACTCGAGCGAAAGCACCTTGCTTCGATCCAGACGCATATCGACAAGCTCCTGGTTCACCACAATCCTGGGTGCTAGCGTAAAAACGAAGGAATAAATGTTCCGTCGCCCCGCACAAAGCTTCTTCAGGTCAATGTTCATCGCTGGATCCATGCCCTGATTTGCCTGATATGCCTGATAGCCGACCGCTTCGCCAAGCTCGTCTGCGCTCAAACCTCGACCGTAACCATAGTTCACCATCGAATTCGGAATCGCCACCTCTTCGGTCTTCTGAGTGAGCGACACGTAGCCGCGGTTATCGAGTCCGCGCGGAAGGGCATTCGTGGATTCCCGCAGAAGGACCGCCTCCGCTTGCATCGCCGTCAATTGCTTGGCGTCCATCTCGGCATCACCCGTGTCCTGGTTCGGACTCTCGAGCCCGACTGGCGAAGCCGAGGTGAACACCATGCGCTGCACGAGCCGCTGCTGGTTCGGAGACAGCACTCCAAGTTCAATCTTCCCACCCTTCCCGAGAGTTGACCTCTGGGTTGTCGTAAGAGTGCCATAGAACCGGAGCATGTCCCACTGTCCAATGTTGGCCATCGAAGAAACATCCCGCTCGACTGCAAACGCAAAGAAGAAGAGCGGGTCCGTGTCCAGGCCCTTCGCCGAACTCGAATACTGGGCCAGGTCGTCGAGGCTAAGCGACCCCTTCTCGCCCATCAGGCGAATCGCCCTGCCAAATGCGAATCGGTCGAAGCGGCTAGTGCGCGTTAGGTACGCGTCCGGCGGATAGGCAAGCGCCCAGTCGCCATCGATCTTGGTCTCGAGGTCGAGCTTGGACGTCATGTCCATCATCGCCCTTACTCCCGCCACGTTGTCCATGACGGGCACAAACAACATCGCCATCATGTCGTCCGGCAAGAGTGCGACCAACTGCTTGTCCTTGTCCTTGCTCCACGAAACGAGGAGGTCGGACGGAGCCAGGGAAAGAGGATCGATCGTCTCAGGCTGTCTAATGATCTCCTTCGCCCGTGGGGAAGTGTGACTAGAGGGAGGCTGAGCCTGAGATGACAACGACGAAGAAAGTGAGATATCGTCGGAGCCCTCTTCCCACTTAAGACTGTCCATGACCGCCTTACTATCGGCCGACCAGTCCACCGGCTTGTCACCCGCTTTCGCCGGGCTCTTTCGTCCGCTAAAATACTCAGCGTCGAAAGAGTTGACGGCGCCCATCGCCTGGTCGATCTGCTGACCGTCCCTGTCCAGCATCGTGCACGAAAATGCGAGCGTCGGTTTTGATCCGGATCGGGATATCACTAGCTCGATCCGCGACAGCGGCCCCGTGTTCGCATTTCGCGACGATGGATAATCCCCATCCCCCGCCTGGGTCTGAACCGCGTCCATCATCTCGGTGGTCGCGGCGTCCCAAATCTGCTTTTCAGACACATACGCTCGCATCGCGTCCTCTATTCCATGCAAACCGAATTGCATGGCCGTCGGATTCGTGGAGTACACCGCACGTGAGTCCGGTTCAATCTCCGAAAGCGTCCTCACGTTAAAAGTCATCAATAGCTTGGCGAGGAGTCGGTTTGCGGGAGAGTTTGCCTCCGCTTCGCGCGCCTTTTCGGCTGTCTTCGCATCGTATTTCCGCGTCTGATTCGGATTATTGTAGGCCTTGTAAACATCAGCCAACACCTTGATCTGATTCACGTCGAAGGTCGGGTGCTTGGTCAGCGGCTCCGTCACTTTCAGTATCTGAGCCGCAATCTCCTTCGTCCGATAGTCGCGATCTGCAGACCGGTCGGCCGCCGCCTGCTCCATCGACCGGGTCAGCACCAACCCGTCACCCTGCTGTTCCCACTGAGCATGAGCGACTTGAGCGATGCGATTGAGGAGTTCGCCCGGATCGACTTTCTTCACCGAAACAACCATAACCTCGTTCTCGGTCGACTTCGAAGCGCTTAGCGGCCGCCCCATTGCGACCGAGAGCTTCGCGAGCAAAACCGGTGCCCGAGAGCCCATACAAGTGAATGAGATCGACTGTGGAGTCTGAACCAGGACGAGTGCGGCAAGCAAAACCATCGTTACAACCTTCTACATATGCTGGCAAGCAAAGAATCCCCCTAAATTGAGGACCCTCTCATTATTCGAGATAATTCGGTCCGGAGGCATCCCACTTGTAACGTCGGCGCCCCCGCCGAAATTTTTGAAATGTCATTCTGACGGAGCCCTAGCGACCGAAGAACCCCTACTCAAATCGACCGCCTCTCACTTCGAGCCTCACGCGACCAGAAACGCTTGGCAATTACTACGCCAAACGGCCAACAGAAACGGCTAACTGGAAACGGAAATCGCCCCATGCGGCAAAACCGCATGGACGCCGCGTGTCTCGTTCACCACCTGCGTGATGCGCATGTCCACACACAGACTTGCCAGCGCGAGGGCGTCGAGTCGGGACAAGTTGTGGAGCCCGCCCATCAGCGTAAGCATCGATTCCAACGCGAGAATCGTTGCCTGATTGAGGTCCCGATGAAATCCCATCGCCACCCAACCCGCCGGAGTGTCGGCAATCGGAGCTGTGATGCTCGTCTCGAAAACATTGAAGGTCAGACGAACCGGGTCCACCGGCATCTCGATCGCCGTCACCGAAACCTCGCCGTCCCCCTGAACTCCGTGACCGTCGCCAACGCTAAAGAGCCCGCCCTCAACCTCGATCGGCAAGTACAGCGTCGTCCCCGCAACCAATTCCTTACAATCCATGTTCCCACCCGTAGCCCGCGGAGGGATCGTCGACTGAATCCCCGGCACATCGGCCGGCATCCCCATCACTCCCATAAACGGCCGCAACTTCACCGTGTGCCCGTGCTGATTCGTCGCCGTTCCCGCTTCACGATCTAGCGCCCAAGCATGAAACACGCCCTCTTTACTAACCCCCAAAGCGTCGTTCCACTCGCAAGGAAACCCACCCGCCACCGACCGCCCCCAAGACCCCGGCACCAACTCATCGATCGTCACCGCGAGCGTCATCCCCGGCATCGCTCCGCGAACGAATACCGGACCTGTCAATGCATGTCCGCTATCCAGAACCGGATCCAAACCCTCAACTCGCGTCCGCTTCTCCCAAATCCCAAAATAGGCCTCAAGATCCCAACCCGCCTCGATACAAGAAAAGCTAACCGAGTCCCCTGGATCGATGGTGAGAACCGGCGCTAGTTCACGCGAAAAATGCCCATGAAGCGTAGCCCGTTCTGCAGCAAGATTGTAATGCACGACCAATAGCCTACTGTAGCGAGCCTCCCACCGACAAAGTGAGCAAGAACATCCACGCGAAGCGTGTAATCGGCGATCACATCGACGCAGCCAAAGCCCGTCCCAACGCGAAGCGTGTAATCGGCGATCAAATCGACGCGGGCGAAGCCCGTCCAGTAAAACAGGCGACCATCGCGACGCGATATTACGTCAAGCGGCCATGATTCCTCAGCGACATCACCGCCACGTTCTCCCGCTTCTCAAACTCTCCCGGCAGCCGCTGTAGCGCGTACCCGTTCACCAGCAGCAGCACCGCCGCCAAGACGCCGAGCGCCAACCGAAAACGATCCTTGAACAGCACCAGCAACCCCGCCGCAAACCCGCAGCTGATCGGCCCAAGCGCGGGAAGGATGTACCGGGCCTGGGCCTGGAAAAACTGGGTGTTGAACTTAAGAAACAGCAACAGTACAACCACAAAGAAGGCCTCGTTCAGCAATTGCGGTGCGCTCAAATCCGCCCACTTCTTAGAGAAGCGACTGTAGCCCCACGCCATGAAGACGAGCGCCGAACCCGCGAGAAGCAGTCGGTATAAGGTGTTCGGCGTACTCGAAGCCGGCAACCCCGTCTCGTTCAGCCAAATGTCCATGTATCCGAACGCGCCGAAGAACGAACGAGCCGTCCACCAGGCAACCCAACTAATCCAATACACGGGAGCGCCGTACCCATCGATAAAGAGCGAAGCTTGGGGCGACCCAACGAACGCCGCGTTGAACGCCTTGATCGCCAGCGGATCGCCATAAAGGTGTTGATTCCGTAGCCACCAAGGGGCAACGATCACCAGGGCAAGGGCCGCGCAGGCCCCAATCATCGCGAGAGAAGGCTTCTGAACCTGCTTGAGCAACACCGCCAACAAGAGAATGGGCAACAGTCCCGCCGCCGTTGTCTTCGTCAACATCGCGATACCCGTCAGGACGCCCACAACGACAACGAGCTTCCAAGTCCACCCCGACGTAATCGCCCGAGCGCACAGCGCCAGAACCCAGGTGCTCAGCAAGATCAAAAGCGGATCGTTACCGGCCGCGCCCGACAAAGCCGCATTCATCGGTAAGAGAGCCGCAAATGCGGCCGCGAGCAATCCCGCCTCGTCGGACGCAAACACCGTCCGCCCAAGCTGAAAAACGCCAATAACTGTAAGGCAACCCAGGATCACGTTCAAAAAGCGAAGTTTGAAACCGTCGTCCTTACTCGACGGATCCACACCGATCATTTTCGACCAGCCTGCCGCAAGCAGATAGTAGGCGGGCGGTTGGTGGCTCTGATAAGTCTCCCCGAGATCCGGGCTTCGCATCATCTGACCAGGATGCTGAGGATCGGGGACCTCCCAAACCAAAACGGGGAAGCCTTTTCCATCCAGCAAATGGCTCACATAGTTAGCGTGTTGGCGCTCATCGGGAGCCCCGATATCCGGTTGAACATCGCGGATTCCGGTCTGCGGATTGCGAGGGGCACTGAGAATAACCCCCGGAGTCCGATACGGAGTCTCTGAAGCGTAAAAGCTTGCAAGAACCAAGTGGGCGAGAATAAGCGCGAATAGAGTCGCCAAGGTTGTCGTTCTGTTCATAAAATTGCGACGGTTCTCGGATATGATAGAGGCTGTATCTTGGAATCTTAGCAGGAGATAACTATGCGAAGAATTATTGGTTTAGGCATGCTTGCCGGGGTCGTCGCGTTTGCGGTCGCCCAGGTCAGCGGGACGGGGTTGCTCAGCAACTTCGCAAAATCTATCAACGCGGCCAGCTCACTTAGCGCCACGTACACCGTCACCGCGATCGGCCAAGGCGGCGCCGAAGCTTACGGCATCGACCTCAAGAAGCCGAACATGGCTCGAATCGACACCCCTACTCAGCTCATCGTGGCAGACGGCAAAACCGTCTACACCCTCGATAAGAAAGAGAACAGCTACTTCAAGCAGCCGCAGACGGCCGACATCCTCCAGGGCGCTTTCACCAGCGACGAGACGAGCGTTTGGGCCGGATTCTTCAACTCTTCTGCCTACAAGCCAGTTTCGACCAAGAGCCTAGGTGCCAAGAACCGCAAGGGCATGACCCTCAACGCGGTCGAGGCAACCTACGACACCGGTGGTCGACGAGTAGTTACCTACTTCCTCGACCCGTCGGACAACGTCGCTCGCCAAGCCCAGCTTGACATGAACGACCCCTCCGGAAAGGCCACCAGCATTCTCACCACCAAGGACCTCACCCTCGGAAAAGAGATCTCCCCCGACAAGTTCATCTTCACGCCGCCCGCCGGCTCGAAAGAAGTGTCCCTCGAGGACATGAACGCAGGGAAGTGGTACACCGATTTCAAGGAAGCTTGCGCCCTCGCCAAGAAGACCAAGCGACTCGTCATGGTCGACTTCCAGACCGACTGGTGCCACTGGTGCCGCGTCCTGGAGAAAGAGGTCTACACCACTGACGAGTTCAAGAAGCAGAGCAAGTTCTTTGTGTTCTGCAAGATCGACGCCGAGAAGGGTGAGGGCATCGACCTCGCCGCTCGATACAAGATCTCTGCCTACCCAATCTGCAAGTTCATCAAGCCCGACGGCACCGAAGTCCACGAGTCGGTAGGCTACAAGCCCACCGCCGCGTTCATCGCCGAAATGAACACCGCCAAGTCCAAAGGCGGTATGTAAAAAAGCCCCGAAAGCGCCCCTCACTTTCGGTGAGGGGCGCTTTTTTTGCGTAAAGACCTCCGGAGATGGTGCCCCTTTCCGAAGGGGGAACCGTGGGGGAGGGGGTCCGGCCCACCGACCGCCCTCTCCCATCCACCATTCTCCGCCGACAATCTGATTGAGGCTACTTAGGGTAACCTTCCACGTAGAAATCAGTGCACCCCAGGAGAGAATCGAACTCGTGAGATCCAACTCTGGCACGGCTACCGCCGTCATGACCGAAAACCCAATCGAACCTGACCAGCGTAAGCGTCCGCAGGACGCTCTCAGCAAGGCCGACTGCTTGGAAATGCTCAAGCAGCTCTATCTCGCTCGTTACTTCGACGTGCGATTGATCAAAGAGAAAAAGCGCGGCAACCTAAAGGGCACGCTGTACTCCTCCCACAACCAAGAGGCCATCCTCGTGGGTTCGCTCTTTGGATTGAAATCCACCGACTGGATCTCACCCATCCACCGAGACATGCCCGCCTTCTTCCTGAAGGATGCAAAGTTCCAGTGGGACAAGATTGACCGCATGGGCATGAGCATCGAAGAGGTCTGCTGCCAGGTCTGGGGCAAGGTAGATTCGCCCGGCCGAGCTCGCGACAACTGGTCGCACATTGGCAGTAAAGCCAAACGAATTATTCACTCGACCTCCATGCTCGCAGGCACCATTCCGGTCGCCGCCGGAGTCGCCTACGCAGATCGGCTGGATGGCGGAGATGCTGTCGTCCTCACCTACAACGGTGAAGGATCGACCGCCCAAGGCATCTTCCACGAGGCCATCAACTTCGCCGCCGTCCACAAGCTCCCGGTGATCACGATCATCGAGAACAACCAGTGGGCATACGGCACCCCCACCGAAATGGAGTACTCGCTCCCCGACTTCGCGCGCCGCGCCGATGGCTACGGAATCCCCGGCATCATCGCGGACGGGCAAGACGTGTTCGACGTCTATGACAAGATCATGGAAGCCGTCGAATACGCTCGAAGCGGTAAAGGACCCGCTATCGTCGAGTGCAAGACCTTCCGAGCCTACGGCCACGGAGACCACGACGACGATCGAGCCGCCAAGTATCGACCGCAGGAAGACGTGGCCAAAGGCCGCTCCCGCGACCCGATTGCCGTCTGTAAACGACTGCTCATCGAAAAGGGCTACTACACCGAAGCTCAAGCCGCCGAGTACATGGCCGAAGGCAAGAACGCCTCCGACGCCAAGAACGAAGACTTTCCGCCCGAGGTTATCGACTACCTCACCAAGGGAATCCAGTTCGCCGTCAAGTCCCCCCTCCCCGACCCTGAAGAGGGCGCGAAGTGGGTATTCAAGGAGACGGGCAAGTGAGCGCAACTGCCGTAAAGCCAAACCCTTCGGATAACGCAACCGAAGCCGTAAAGAAGAATTACCTCACCGCCCTCAAAGAGGCGCTGGATGAGGAGATGGGTCTCAACCCGAACATGATCTGCCAAGGCGAGGACATTGGCATCCTCGGCGGTGCGTTCGGGGTCACCGACGGCCTCCAAGCCAAGTACGGCGACCAACGCGTCGTCGACATGCCGATCTCGGAGGGCTGCATCATCGGGTCCGCCGTGGGTCTGGCGCTGGCCGGCAAGACCGTCATGGCCGAGATGCAGTTCATCGACTTCATCTCGTGCGGCTTCGATCAGATCGTCAACATGATGGCGACCTATCACTACCGGACCGCCGGCGAAGTCAACCTCCCCATCGTGGTCCGCGGCCCCGCCGGCGCCTACGGTGGTGGTGCGCTGTACCACAGCCAGATGAACGAAGCCTGGTTCTGCAACTCCCCCGGGCTGCAAGTGATCGTGCCCAGCACGCCTTACGATGCGAAGGGCCTGCTCAAAGCAGCCATCCGCAGCGGCAATCCGACGATCTTCTACGAAGTCAAAGAGCTCTACCGAAACGTCCACATCGCCGAGGTCCTCCCCGAAGAGGACTACATCGTCGAACTGGGCAAGGCCGCCATCCGCCGAGCAGGGACCGACATCACGCTGGTGAGCTATGGACAGAACGTCTATCACTGCCTCGCCGCCGCCGATGAACTCCAGAAAGCCGGTGTCAGCGCCGAAGTCATCGACATCCGCACCCTTGTGCCGCTCGACGAGGACACAATCTTCCACTCAATCTCGAAGACCCACCGAATCATCGTAGTCAACGAAGCCCCCATGACCTGCGGCTTCGCCGGTGAGATCATTGCCCGAGTCTCGCAGAAAGCATTCCAGTACCTTGACGCTCCCCCCGTCCGCATCACCCGCCTAGACACCCCCGTCCCCTGGGTCAAACCCCTCGAATTGCACGTCTTGCCGTCAACCGACAAGATCGTTCAAGCCGCATTGAAGTCGGTCAAGTACTAGCCCTCAAGGAGCCTCCCCTTGCGGCGATGTTCGTGCGCCGGAGGGGGAGGGCAGGGTGGGGTTCGACGCCAGATTCGGCCAGAACCTCACCCGGAAGACGCACCAAAGCCAACCGCGAAGCGTGTAACCGTCGCCTACGCGCGACGCCCGCTAGTTCAGCACGCGCTCCAAATGAAAGCCGACAAACATTGCCGTCAGTTCTGCCATGCGAGAAGCGCTGCTCACACTGAGATACTCGTCCTGATCGACCGACACCACCGAGCGTGAGTCGAGACACAGCACCTTGAAATCCCAAGAATAGTAAAGCGCTAGTGCCGCAAACTGCTCAAGCCCTTCGGCTTCGTCTGCATCGAAAACTTGTACCGGCAAATCGTGAAACGAATCCGTAGCCCCGTACCCCTCCCTCAGCTTCTCAAACAGGAGCCGGTTCTCGCACGACGGAAAGACATCCGTCTGTTCAACCCACAGAATCGACTCCTCAAGCACGAATCCATGAGCAATCAAACGTGCCAGCGCAGTCTTCCGCCCCGCATCCTGCGGCACCAAAAACTTGACGCTGTCCTCACCCGCCCGAGTCTGGACAGGAATGCCCCACTCGCTCAGATAGTTCTGCGCAATCTCGGCCGAGTTGATTCTCATGATCTTCAATCAGGTCTGGAAGCCCATAGTTTCAGCCCTCATCCCCGGCGCCAATGCCAATCCATCATATATCCGATGATTGCAACCGCCAACCAGACATAGGGCGCGCCGGTTACCACCCAAAATGCATAGTCGGAAGCCTTGGGCGATTCGGGCGATCCCATCCCAGGCGCCGACCGTGCTGACCAAATCGACCCGATACCGACAAAAAACGGGAGCAGTCCCAGAAAGCAAGCCCCAATCACCATCATCGGGAACTCGTTTGTCTCTGAATCCTTGAGATCGCCGATCAGGTTGCTCAAGGCGAAGAGGGAAGAAACGATCATGAAAAGTCGCAAGACCGCTAACTTATCCCCCTGAGACCTTGAACGCAGCTTCGCCGCCACCCAGGGGCTGGTTAGCCAAAGTAGCCCAGCGATGAACATGACAAAAATCATTGACTACTGCTCAAGGTCTCGATCATCCGTCCCAAGTCCAGAATAGATCGCTCCGGCGATCTGTAGGCGGGCGCAACGTGGGTGACGTATTCGCGGCCGCTTGGGCTCGAGACTTGCCGGCGTCTGCGGTCGGCCGTTCGCCTTTGTCGCCAGGAGCGGTGTCGGGAGGTGGCCGCAGCGCCCAGATGCCGAAAGTCGAGGACCGCAAACAAGGGAGATGTGCCGGAACCCGATGAGGCGCAAGAGGTTCGGCATGGGCCCGGAGTGTAGGGTAAATCGGATACTCTCCCGGCATGTTCAGTCGCGGTATCGCGGAGATCGTCTTTATCGTCCGGGATGTGCATAAGGCGGCGGCGTTCTATCGGGACGTTGTTGGATTGGTGCCGCAGACGGAAGCGACCGACGATTGGGCTTGGTTTTGGGCGGGCCAGCCCGAGGTTATGCAGCGGATCGCGCTGCATAAGGGGTCGCTCTTGTTTGAGGAGCATTCGCCTTTTCCGGCGGGAGAGAGGTTTGGGCGGATTCATTACGCGTTCGAGGTTGCCCGCAATCAATTGGACGAGGCGGTGGCCCACGTTCGCGGGTGCGGAGTTGCAGTTTTTAGGCCGACTCGGTTCGATTGGATGTCGGCGACGTCCTTTTACTTTTACGATTTGGACGGGAATCTGTTGGAGTGGTGGTCGCCGGACGTCTGATCCGGCTGAATGGCATTGTCCTTACCCACGTCTATTTGTGGCCACTGAGAGGGATAGGACCATATCTCCGCCCTATCCCGAAGGGATTACGTCATCTCAGTCACCCCGTCGTAAGCTAGGAGGATGCTCGACGGTATGGACAGATACTGTAATCCCCACCTCAATCCCACGGTCCACCGGCGCGAGTCATCCACACGAGAAAAGCGAGGAACGCGAAGGTGAGTAAGGCGATGGATCCGCAACCGATGAAAGCGAGCGCCCACGGGTGGCGGTCTCGGAATCCGAAGTAGCGGCCTCAAAGCCTCATCAGACCAGCACTATGACGAATCTAGACTGCTTCGCCGAGATAGGCGGCGATGACCTTCGGATCCTTGCGGATCGCCTCCGGAGGACCCTGGGCGATCTCCTCGCCGTGGTCGAGGACCACAATCCGCTCGCAAAGCCCCATCACGAACCGCATGTCGTGCTCGATGAGCAAAACCGTCATATCGTGCTCGTCGCGAATCTTCCGCACGATCAGCTGAAGGTCTTCCTTCTCCTGCGGGTTCATGCCGGCTGCGGGCTCGTCCAGAAGCAAAAGCTTCGGCTGAGTTCCCATCGCTCGAGCGATCTCCAGGCGTCGCTGCATCCCGTAAGCCAGGTCACAGCTACGAACATTCGCCACATGATCCAGATTCACCACCTTCAAGAGCGCCATCGCTTTCTCTCGAAGGTCCTCCGTCTCCTTGATAGCGCCAGGGAAGTAGGCGAGCGCGCTGGCCAACCCAGAATGGTGCCGCAAGAATGCCCCAACCACCACGTTCTCAAGGACCGAGAGCGACTTGAACAGCCGGATGTTCTGGAACGTGCGCGAGATTCCCAGCTTGGCAATCTTGTTCGAAGGCGTCCCCGTGATATCTCGGCCGTCGAAAACGATGTTGCCACTGGTCGGCTTGTAAACCCCCGTGATGAGGTTAAAACAAGTCGTCTTGCCCGCGCCGTTCGGGCCAATGAGCCCGAAGAGGTCGCCCTTGTTCAGTTCGAAAGAGACCGTGTTGACTGCAACCAGGCCACCGAACCGAATCGTGGCGCCGTCCAGTTGAAGCAGGCTCACGCCGCCACCCCGGTGGTCGGCCCGTTCCTTCCACCGAACAGCTTCCGAACAAAGCTCCAACTAAATTCGTGATGCGCAAACACCCCCTGCGGACGCAGAAGCATCAGCACGACGAGGGTCACCGCGAAAATCACCATTCGAAGCTGTCCCGCCTCGATCTGCATCGCCGCCAACGACTTCACCGGATGCAACAGCGCCGAGAACAAGGGTTCGAGGCACATCGCAGCAACGATGATCCCCACATACGTAAACCCGCGCGACTTCGGACTCCCTCGTCCCGCATCCAAGATCTTCTTGATGAAGACCACCGCAAGCACCACGCAGATAAGTCCCGCGATGATCGCGGTTCCCGAAACCACCAAAGGGTCGCCTTTCGCGTTCTTCAAACCGCGCAAATACTCAGGCAGATAGGAAAGGAAGAGCGCCGCGAATACCGATCCGGTGATCGATCCCGTCCCACCCAACACAACCATTGTGAGGATGATGAACGAGACGTCCATTGCAAAGGTGGTCGGAGTAATCAGGCCCTCGTAGTGAGCCAGCAACGCGCCCGCCGCACCCGCGAAAGCCGATCCGATAATGAAGGCAGTGACCTTCACGCCCGTCACGTTCACGCCCATTGCCGAACTGGCGACCTCATCCTCGCGGACCGCGAGGAACGTAAGCCCACGAGCCGTCTTAATCAGGTTTCGACACACCGCGATACACGTCACCGCAAGCAACAGGGTCAACCAAATTGGTTGGATCTTGGGGATGTTATCTAACGCGTACGAGCCGCCAAGCTCATCCGTGTTCTGCACGACAATGCGTATGATCTCGCCAAAGCCCAGAGTGACGATCGCAAGGTAGTCCCCCTTAAGCCGAAGAGAGGGAAGTCCCACCACGAACCCGGCCAGTGAGGCAGCCGCGGCCGCCAAGAAAATCATCCCAATTAGCCAAGGGATGGGAGGCGGATGGTGCCCCAGATCGTGGATATACCGCCGAGAAATGAACCCCGCCGTGTAGGCACCGACCTGATAAAAGGCCGCGTGCCCTATCGAAAACTGGCCGGTGATGCCGTTGATCAGGTTCAAGCTGACCGCGAGTGTCACGTACAGGGCCGCCAAGACAATAATTCGCTGCTCGTAATCTCCGAACGAATGCCGGATCAACGAGTCCACGACGAAGCAGCCGAGCACGGCAACCACCATCGATGCAAGGCGCTTGAGCCAGAACATCAGACTTTCTCCACCTTTGCGGAACCCAAGAGCCCGCCAGGCTTCAAAAGCAGAACCACGATGAGGACGACGAAAGCAATCGCGTCCGCATAGCGGCTGTATCCCATCCAAATGACCGTCGTCTCGGCAAGGCCCATCAGAAGACCGCC
Source organism: Fimbriimonadales bacterium (assembly GCA_038321975.1). GTDB lineage: Bacteria > Armatimonadota > Fimbriimonadia > Fimbriimonadales > Fimbriimonadaceae > Fimbriimonas. Next base: position 99,809 of record JBBQFM010000006.1, read on the forward strand.
CAGGACCGCGCCCGGGATATTGCCGATTCCTCCAAGTACCGCCGCCACAAAAGCCTTAACTCCGGGGAGAAGGCCGAAGAAAGTGGAAATCGTCGACCCCTTCAAGGTCGCCTGCATCATCGCGCCCGCTCCCGCCAGTGCGGACCCGATCACGAATGTGAAAGTGATGATGCTATTCACATTCACGCCCATCAGCGCGGCGGAATCGAAATCGTGAGAGACTGCGCGCATCGCTCGTCCTCGCTTGGTGAACATAACCAAGTAGGTGAGGATGATCATCAAAACGAGCGACGTGCCGAAGATGATCAGCTCGCCATATCGAATTGTGATGCTGACGCCCGAGGTCGCAACTTTGCGCTTCGCGTTGTCTAACTTAACTTGAGTATCGCGAGCTGCATCCCGAAGCGGTTCCGCCGCCTTCGAAACCTGAAACTCGCTCTCCATCGGGTGGCTCGCAAGGTAGTCGTCGAACGCCTTCTTGGCCGTCGCCGCTGCCGGCTCTGCCGCCCCAACCGCATTCTTGTCCGCTTGCGACGCCCCTACGATAACCAAGCTCGTGGAGCCTCGATACGGATTCACCTGCTCGTTGATAGAGGGGGGAGGGCTGTTCGGAAGGAAAAGCGCGCCACCGTACTGAAGGAGGAGCGAGATCCCGATCGCCGTAATCAGAGAAGCGATGCGCGAGTGATTGCGCATCGGTCGATAGGCAAACCTTTCGATGATTACGCCAATAAGGGCGCAAACCGTCATGCTCGCGAAAAGCATGATCAGCAGGTTCACTGCGCTGGAGTGGGTCGCGTTAGATGCGGGGCCAAAGCCTAAGTAGTAGGAGACAAAAAGCGCGGTGTACGCACCGAGCATATAAACCTCACCGTGGGCGAAGTTAATAAGCCGGAGTACGCCATAGACCATCGTGTAGCCTAGGGCGATTAGCGCATAAATGGCCCCTAGAAAGAGGCCATTAACAAGCTGCTCTGGCAGGGTTCGAAAATCGAGTCCTGCCAGAAGGTGGGGAGCCAGATATATCAAGGTTTAGTTCTTAATGTCGCCGGGCTCGTATGCCTTGGCAAACGCCTGTCCCTGAGGAGTGAGCTTAACCACGATCGCGCGCTTCGGCGGGTTGCCGCCGTTGCCCTTCAGCGTGATGTTTCCAGAAACACCCTTGAAGTTCTCGGTATCGTCGATCGCGTCTCGAAGAGCCTTCGAATCGAGCGACTTAGATCGCTTGAGTGCATCGCAAACCAAAGCGACGGCGTCGTATCCGAGCGCGCCCATCGTGGTCGCGGGAACCGGGTTCTTCGGATAGGCAGCCTTCCACTTCGAGAGGAAGTCCTTTACCTCGGGTCGATCCTCGAGGTTGTTGTAGTGGTTGCAGAAGAACTGACCCAGGATCGCTTCGCCACCCGTGTTCAGAATCTCGCTGCTATCCCAGCCGTCGCCGCCCATCATCTTCACGTTCAAGCCAGCTTCCTTCGCCTGCTTGGCCATTGGGCCGGTCTCCGGGAAGTAGCCACTCATAAAGAGGCCGTCCGGGTTCTTTGCCTTGACGTTGGTCAGCTGAGCCGCGAACTGAGTTTGGGGTGATTCGTAGAACTGCTCGTCTACGATCTTGCCGCCGAGCTTCTCGAAGGTCGCCTTAAAGCTCTCGCTGAGTCCAACCGAGTAAGGCTGCTTCTTGTCGGTCATTAAAGCGACGTTTCGAAGCTTTAGCTCGTTGTAGGCGAAGTTCGCCATAACCGGACCCTGAAAAGCATCCGTGTAGCAGACTCGGAAAACGTTGTTGCCAATGTCCGTCAGAGTTGTCTTCGTAGCGCCGACGGCTACGTCGGGAATGCCCTTCTCGAACGCCGGCTCTGCCATCTGAGCGGTGATGCCGCTGGCGACCTCACCAACGATTGCAAGCACGCCGTCACCGATGAGCTTCTCGGCCGCGCTCTTGCCCTGTTCTGGCTTCGAAGCACTGTCCCCGATGCGAAGAACGACTTTCTTGCCCGGAATTCCGTTCGCCTTGTTGAACTCGTCAACCGCGAGCTGAGCTCCCGCAATGCAGTCCACACCCCACGGGCGCAGGTCGCCGTTCTGGCTAGCCACCAGACCGATGAGGATTTCATCGCCCTTGGCCGTGTTGCCTGCGGCCGTCATTTCGGGTCGCTTCTTGGCGTTACCCCCGTCCGCCGGCTTGTCGGTGCCTCCGGTCGTGGTTCCAGCAGAGGTATCGCTGCCGCCCGAACCACAACCGATAAGACCAGCGACGGCTACCGTCGCGAGGGCCAATTTGAAGAATTTATCCTTCGTAAAATTCAATCTGTTCCACCACCAGTGAGAATGAAGCCCCAACACCTGTTAAGACCCTGAGTGCTCCGTAGTATACAGAACTGAACCCCCCGTTGCCATCCCGCGACCAAGAACTCACCTTTCAATCCCGCCGAAGGCGTGTAACTGACGATTGCATCGGCGCGATTTACGCGACGCGTGTAGTCGGCGATGTCATCGACGCGGTCGAAGCCCGTAGATCGCTCCCGCGATCTGTAGTCGCGACGCTTTATGCTCGCGGTTGCGAAGCGCCTCCGCCATCCGCAAATAACCCAGTCGGAGCCGTTTGATGCGGGCGAAGCCCGTCCCCACTCACCCCGAGCCCCCAAGGAACCGAGTTTCGCCATCAACCGACTGCGTCCCATTCATCCCTCATCGTTTCCGCCGGTACACTTCCCCGTGCTCCCATGCAAACCTCGGTCAAGCAGCTAGTCGAAGAATCTGCCGAAGCACTCCGCGCCGACGACGCCGCAATGGCGCAGGAAAAGGCGAACCAAGCCCTCCAGACCGATCCCAATAGCCCGATGGCTCACATGCTCTTGGGCATCTCCCATGCTCAGCTAGGCAACGATGAGGAAGCCACCATCGAACTCCGAAGGGCCGCCATGCTCGCCCCTAAAGACGTGGTGATCCTCACCAACCTCGCCGTCCACCTTCACGACACCGGCAGCCACACCGAAGCAACCGAGTTCGCCACCGAAGCCGCCAAGGTCGACCCCAAATTTGCACCTACCCAAAAGCTCCTCGAGATGATCAAAGAGGGCGGAAAAGAATCCGCATTCCTACTTCCCAAGGAATCCATCCCCGCCAAGGATCAGAACGAGGGACCTGAAGATCGCGCCCCCCACCGCCTCGGCCTGGGAAGCGAAACCTGGACCAACATCGGCTGGGGACTTCTCATGGCCGGAGCCTTTGCTGGCGTCTATCGAATCGCCGCCAGCCCGTTCCACGTCGACCCCGGCTCCAAGACCCCGTTGAGCCTCGCTCCGGGCCCGCTTCCCCTGGTGTGGATCTATCTTCTCATCGTCAGCGCCTTCGGCACCTTGCTCTGGACGATGATGGATTGCTTCGACCGCAAACGCAGCATTATCTGGGTCGCTCCCCTTTTAGCCTTCAGTTTTTGCGGTTTACATGTCCTGCCCGCAGCGATATATATGTTTCTCCGTAAGAAGAGTTGATCCTTCAACCCGTCGTAGGCGTTGATATTCCTTAGAACCATGGTTTCTGCACTTATTCTTTTGTCATCCTTCCAAGCGCAAGTCGCGGGAACCGTCGAAGTTCCATTCCGGATCGGCGATAGCGCGCTCATCGTAGACGCCAAGGTGAACAACCGGCCCGTCAGTCTCATGTTCGACACCGGCTACTCAGGCGCCGTTGTCGTAGATTCCGGGATCGATATCGGCAAGGCCACCGGAACCGTCACCCTGCGAGACTTCGTCGGCGAACTCCAGGCACCCACCGTCAAGCTCCAATCGATCGTCCTCGGCTCCAAAGTGATCCCCGGTGGCGACATGCTCGCTATCCAGCAGCCCGCCCAAAGCTACTCGATCGCCTACGGCATCCACTGCGACGGCATCATGGGCTTCGAGGTCATCAAGAGCAACATCACCCAGTTCAACTTCGAAAAGAAGAAGCTCGTCTTCTATCCCAAGTCGTACGACATCTCGAAGATGGTGCCCGACAACGTAAAGACCTTCCTGGTCCCGCTGCTGCCCATCGGCCACAACTCAATGGAGATGCAGGTCACCGCGCCCAACGGCAAAAAGATGACGATGGCCCTGGACACCGGCAACGCCTTTTACGCCACCACCCACAAAGACGTCCTCGAGCGGGTAGGAATCTGGGACGGCACCAAGACCCCCAAGTTCATAAAGCTGTCCGGAGTCGCCTCCGGCGCCGTCGAAAGCTGGTCGCTCAAGATGCCCGAGATGAAAATCTTCGGCGTCCCTGTAAAGAACAGCGTCTGGGACATCATAGACCTCCCCTCAAGCTCCGCGGAAGGAGACGGCACCGTCGGCTTCGGCTTCCTCCACAACTTCAATATCACGATCGACTACGAGCGCCGCCGAATTTGGCTCGAGAAGTATGCCGACAAGGTGGAAAATGACTTCGTCGGAGACGTCGGCATCTCCGCGGGCTACGACGAGAGGGCCAAGCGAACCCGCATCTACCGAGTAGCCCCCGACAGCCCCGCCGAGGCGGCAGGCATCAAAGAAAACGACGAAATCCTCTCGATCGATGGGACCGACATGATGGACTTCGGCTTCCGCCGAATCCGAAAAATGTTAGAAGGCCCCCCCGACAGCACCATCTCCATGGCCATCTCGCACAACGGCCAACTAAAGCGCGTCCAACTCAAGCGCGTCCCCATGTACAACGAGTAGCGTCGCGAAGCCTTCAATCTTGTCCACGCGAGGCGTGTAACCGTCGCTTACGCGCGACGCGACCTATTCTGTTCATCCTAGGCCTTGCCGCCAGGAAGAGACGTCGGGCGTAGCCGACGGCTACACGCTACGCGTGGACTGGTATCGCCTGTTTGTCGCCAAGCGCCGCCCTTCAACAGCAAATCTCGCCTTCCAAGAACGTCACCGCCGTCCCCAGAAGGTGAACCCGATTCCCAACCATCTGCACGCCAACCGTCCCGCCCCGCGGCGACGCCTGGTACCCAACCATCGAAGTCAGCCCGAGCCTCTCCGACCAGAACGGCGCCAAGCAACAGTGAGCCGAACCCGTCGCCGGATCCTCGTCCACGCCTGACTGAGGGGCAAAGAAGCGCGAAACAAAGTCGATCCCCGAAGTATCCGCCTTCGCCGTAATAATCAACCCGCGCTCTCCCAGCCGAAGAACCTCGTTCATATCCGGCTGCAAACCGCGAACGTCATTCTCAGTGGGGAGCTGGACGATCCAATCCATCCGGTTCTTACCCACATAGAGAATATCATCGCCAAGGATTCCCAGCCGAAACGGAAGCTCCGCCGGAGAAGGAGGCTCAGAAGGGAAGTCAAGAACGATCCGTGCCCCAACAAAGGAGGCAGTCAGAATCCCGCTCTTCGTGGAGAACCGAATCGGATCCGTATCCGGCTCGAACCCCTTTGTCCACAAAACATGGGCCGACGCGAGCGTCGCATGGCCGCACAGCTCCACCTCGACGGTGGGCGTAAACCAGCGTAGGTTATATCCGTCGGCGGTCTTCTGGAGAAAAGCGGTCTCCGCGTGGTTCATCTCAGCGGCAACGCTCTGCATCCAGGCGTCGCCAACGGGAGCCTCGAGTATACAGACGCCTGCCGGGTTACCGGCAAAGGGCCGGTCCGTGAAGGCATCGACAGCGAAGATGCGGTGGGCCATATCCGATTATAGGCACGACCTCGAAAAAAGTCCTAGGCTACGAGATCGCGAAGGTCGCCTTCGTTCACTTCCGACTTCGTATCCGCGACCTGAATAAACTTTTCGTAGATCTCCTCAAACCGCTCGTCGGTGTAGTTAAAGCCCAGTTCAGCGAGCCGATGTTTCAACCCATGCCGGCCGGATCGAGCGGTAAGAATAATCTCGCTCTTCTCGGCCCCCACCAGCTTAGGATCGATAATCTCGTAAGTCGAGCGCTCCTTCAAGACGCCGTCCTGATGAATACCGCTGCTGTGGGCATACGCGTTCGCCCCAACCACCGCCTTGTTCCGCTGGACGACCATTCCCGTCATCCGAGAAACCATTCGCGACACCGGCAACAGGTGAGTCGTGTCGATGTTCGTCGTGACCCCGAATTTGTCGTGCCGAATGAACAATGCCATCACGACCTCTTCGAGCGCCGTATTGCCCGCGCGCTCCCCAATTCCGTTCATCGTGACCTCAACCTGTCGAGCTCCCGCCGAAACGCCCGCAAGCGTATTCGCCGTCGCCATCCCGAGGTCGTTGTGGCAGTGACAAGAGAACACCGCCTTATCCGAGTTCGGAACGTTGTCGATAATCCCCTTGATCAGGCTGTAATACTCGTTCGGATAAGAGAAACCGGTGGTGTCCGGCACGTTAATCGTGGTCGCCCCCGCCTTGATCACTTCCTCGACCACCTTGTACACATAGTCCAGGTCCGCCCGAGCCGAGTCCTCCATGAAGTACTCAATGTCGTCGGTGTAGTGCCGCGCGAACTTGACCGCCTTCACACCCAGCTCGAGGGCCTGTTCTGCCGTCATTCGCAGCTTGTGCTGCAGGTGGTTGCCGCTGACTCCCAGCCCCGTGTGAATCCGCTTGCGCTCCGCAGGCTCCAGGGCCGCCGCCGCGACTTCAATATCCTTCTCCCGAGCGCGAGTAAGCCCACAAATCGTGACCCCCTTCAGCTCCTTCGCCAAAGTGTGAACCGCCTCAAAGTCGCCCGGCGAACTGATAGGGAAGCCCCCTTCAATAATGTCCACGCCCATCGCCACAAGCTCACGACCAATCTCAAGCTTATTCTCAAGCGTAAGCCGCACCCCCGGGCTCTGCTCCCCGTCTCGCAAGGTGGTATCAAACACTAAAACTCGGTCGTTTGTGGGCACACCCCATTATACGGTCCGCAGAACGATGGGGGTCCGGAGATGGTTCCCCTTTCCCAAGGCGGAACCGTGGGGGAGGGGGTTGCGCCCACCGACAACCTCCGCCCCACTCATCGTTTCCCCAAAGGTACAATCCCCCGCACATGACAACCGTCGATGTAAACGTCACCGCAAGCCGCGACCACGTCAAGGAACCCTGGATCTGGCGTCTCAGCCGAGAGTTCAACGTGAAGGTCAACATCAAGAAGGCCAACGTGGACGAGGACTACGGCTGGATTCAGCTTGAGCTCGAAGGCCCGGTCGAAGAGATCCAGCGCGCAACCGCGTGGCTCATGACCACCGGAATGCACATCGAAGCCCTTCAACGCGCCGTCGGGGCATGAGCGAGTTCGCCCCATATCCTCCCGAAGATTTCGATGAGTTCTGGCAGGAAGCGGTGGCCGAAGCCAACGCCGTCCCCCTCGACTACCATCGCAGCTCGACCAACGACTTCGAACTCGAAGGCTTCACCGTCGAGACCATCTCCTTTGCCGTCCAAAGCGGACGCTTAGAAGGCTGGCTCGCCTACCCACCCGAAGCCCGACGTCTCCCCGCCTTCGTCTGGGTCGCCCCCTACGGCCGCGAATCCCTCCTGCCCAACCCATACGGGACCCGCGAGGGCTTCACATCTCTCAGCTTCAACTTCCACGGCCACGAGGCATTCCACCAAGAGAAATACGTCCCCGCCCGAGGCTACTTTTCTGAAGGTGCCGAAGCCCCCGACTCCTGGATCTTCCGCCGAATGTTCATCGACGCTTGCATCGCCACCCGCGTCCTGCAGGCCCAAATCGAAGTCGACGAAGACCGCATCGGTGCCATGGGGATGAGTCAAGGCGCCGGCATCGCGATCTGGCTGGGTGCCTGGAATTCCATTATCAAAGCCGTCTGCGCCGACATGCCCTTCTTAGGTGCCATCACCCAAACCCTCAGCGGCGCCGTCTACCGATACCCCCTAAAAGAACTCACCGATTTCATGGAAACCATCCCCATCGGCGAGCAGCGAGTCCTGAACACGGTGAGCTACTTCGACACCGTCAACCAAGCCACCCGCTGCCAAGTCCCCACTCAAGTCTCCCTCGGCCTCAAAGACCCCGCCTCAAGACCCGACAACGTCCGAGCCATCTACGAAGCCCTCCCCGGCAAGAAAGGGCTCCAAACCTACGACTGGGGCCACGACTGGTTCCCAGACATGGTCGGCAACAACCGAACCTGGCTGCTAGATAATCTGTAGCTCGGGAGATGGTGCCCCGCCCGGCGAACCGTTGAAAGGGTTGTCGCGGACAGGAACAAACGGTCGCGTAGTCCAGATAGATCGCTCCCGCGATCTGTAGCCGCGACCGAAGTGTCGCGCTCGGGGCTCCGCCCCGAGATCCCAACGCGAAGCGCGTATTCGGCGATGTCATCGACACGGGCGAAGCCCGTCCCTGACCCTCCAAGCCTGAAATCTCCCGGTCCACCAAAAACCAAGAACCCCTCCGAACAAGAGGGGATGGGAGTGCCTAGCAACCCAGCTCCCGTATCGGCCGCAGACATATCGCTTGGAAGGTGATGGTACGCCACCACCCCGGTGGCCCAAAGATCCGGAAAACCATCTAGCGCCTCAACCGAACCGCCGCATCCTGCACGATCGCGATCTGCTCGAAAAGCTCCCGAGCCCGAGCCAACGGCCACTGCGTGGCCGCATCCGAAAGCGCATGCGACGGATCGGGATGGACCTCCAAAAACAAAGCGTCAACCCCAACCGCCAGGGCCGCCCGAACCATCGCGGGAATCGACTCCCGAACCCCACCCGTCGAAGTCCCCGCGCCACCTGGCCGCTGAGCCGAATGCGTCGCATCGAAGCAAACCGGCACCCCATAAGACCGCATGATCTCGAGCCCCGGCATGTCCACGATCAGCGTGTTGTAGCCAAACGAAGTTCCCCGCTCTGTCAGCATCGATCCCGCCGCCCCAAACTCCGCAAGCTTGTCAACGATGTTCTTCGTGTCCTGAGGCGAAAGAAACTGCCCCTTCTTCACATTCACCGTCTTGCCCGTCTTGGCACAAGCCTCCAGCAGGTCGGACTGGCGAGAAAGAAAGGCAGGAATCTGCAACAGGTCGATCGACTCGGCGACAATCGCCGCCTGATCCGGCAGATGGACATCGGTCGTCGTCGGAACCCCATTCTCCTGACCAACGCGGGCGATCAAAGCCAAGCCCTCAGCGATACCGAAACCCCGGACCGAACCCGCTGAAGTTCTATTCGCCTTATCGAACGAAGCCTTGAAAATGTAAGGAAACCCAAACTCCTTACAAAGCGAATGAACCGCCCCCGCAACCTCCGAGCAAATCTCGTATGACTCGGCCATGCAGGGACCGGCGATGATCGTCAAACTGCCATCGCCGATCGTAACGTCGCCGACCTTAGCGGTGGCCAACGCCTTTCTTGCCTTTCGGCTTCACCTTCACCGGCGCGGTAACCGTAATCGAATCCTTCACCGTCAGCTCGCTCGGCGGATAACAGCTCTGCGAGTTGCACTGCTGATATCCGATCTTGAAGGTCAATGGCGTCTTGCCCACCTTCTTCGGAGCCTTCACCGTGAACTTGATCACGACCGCGCCCTCGTAAACCTTGGTCGGCTTGCTATCGCCTGCAACGACCGCGTCGATGCCCGCCGGGTAGTCGACTTTACCAAGGGTTCCACCTGCCGCCAGCTTGAAAGTGACCGGAATTTGATATTGGTCAGCAGGCGGATTTTGATATCCATGCAACCCTTCCGAGAAGGTCAAAGTCACTTCGCCCTTGATCGTGCCACCCGGCGCTACCGATTTGGAGAGCAGCTTCACGCTGACCGTGGGCGGCTCGTTGCCTTGGGCGAGGGAAGAAGAAACGAGTGCGAGAAGTCCGAGGCCGATTAGAGTAAGTCTTTTCACGGTAGTCCCATCCATTTTCGAAGCTTATAAACTGTGGTGTCTCGGTTGAGCTGAGCGATCGCGAGAGTAAGGGGCACTCCCTTCGGGCAAACCTTCACGCAGTTCTGCGCGTTGCCGCACCCCGTAATCCCTTCCTCGCTCGTCAAGAATTCCATACGCTCGGCGGCAAGCGTTTTGCCCACCGGGTGAGTGTTAAAGAGAAGCGCCTGACCCAATACGGCTGGCCCGGCAAACGCTGAACGCTCATTTACCTGGGGGCAAGCCTCCAAGCAGCAGCCACAAGACATGCATCGCGAAAGTGCATACCGAAGTTGACGAACATGATCGTCCTGAGGCTGGGCCACTCCGAGATCGAACGATCCGTCGATCGGCACCCAGCCCTTGACCTTCTTGAGGTTCTCGAACATCCGAGACCGATCCACAATCAGGTCCCGAATCAAAGGAAACTTCTTCATCGGCTCAAGCGAGACGTCATAGGTATCGCCATCTATCTCGCCTACATCCTCAATCAGAGCCGTGCAAGCCTGCCGAATCATCCCATTGATGTTCATCGTGCAAGACCCACAAACCTCCTCAAGGCAAGCCGCCTCCCAGGTCGGAGGCTGAACCTCACGACCGTCCGAGGTCTGAGGATTCTTTTGAACCTCCATCAGAGCGGAGATCACGTTGAGCTTTTCGCGAAACGGAACCGTAAATTCGTCCCAGTGGGATTCGGCTTCAGCGTTCTTCTGGCGGAGCACACGAAGACGTATCTTCGTCGGCGTTGCGATCGCAGGCATTTGTGTTTCCATTCTACTTGAGCCTTGACTGGAGCTTCCGTGCACCATCAGATCATCCACGCGAAGCGTGTAACCGTCGCCTACGCGCGACGCGAGCCAAAAAAATGACAGCGCTACCGAGAACCCCCGAAACGTCATCTCTGTTACAACGTGCAAGGAGACGGTAAAATCGTGGATGAAATGCTGATGGCGGAACGGGAGGTAAGGGATCGCGTGCGGATCCTCGGCATGCCCGTCGACCGCGTCACGATGACCGACGCGATGAAGATCATCGCCGACTACGTCGCCAGCGGAAAGCCCCACCTCATTATCACCGCCGACGCCAGTGGCATCGTCCAGGCCAAAACCGACCCCGTATTCCAAGACCTGTTCGAAACCGCCGACCTCGTCACCCCCGACAGCGCTGGCGTCATCTGGGCGGCCAAGCGAGCCGGCAAGCCAATCGAGCAGCGAGTCAGCGGAGTCGACATCGTCGACCTCGTCTGCGCGGCCAGCGCGGATACCGGCTACCGAATCTATTTCCTGGGTGCCGAACCCGGAGTCGCCGAACTCGCGGCGGAGAGACTTAGACTTAAGCACCCCGGCTGCAATATCGTCGGCGCCCGCCACGGATATTTTCCCGCCGACAGCGACGAAATCGTCGCCCAAGAAGTCGCCCAATCAAAACCCGACATCCTCTTCGTCGCGATGGGCATCCCAAGGCAAGAGAAGTTCATCCGCACGACCGAAAGCATCATCGGTGCGAAGGTCGCAATGGGAGTCGGCGGCTCGCTAGACGTCTTCAGTGGCAAAACAAGACGCGCCCCCATCCTCTTTCAAAAACTCCGCCTTGAGTGGCTATGGCGAGTGCTTCTCAACCCGAGCAAGTTCAGCAAGGTCAAGCTCCTGCCCAAGTTCGTCTGGCTCGTTCTGAGGGCCAAGAAAGGTTGAAAATTTACACCAAGACCGGCGATGCCGGTCAGACCGGTCTCATCGGCGGTGCCCGAATCGCCAAGTCCAGCCAACGAATCTGCGCGGTCGGAGACGTTGACGAACTCAACTCCTCACTCGGATTGGCTCGCACCCACTCCCATAAAAACCCACTCGGCGAGACCCTTGAGTGGCTCCAGAGCCGACTCTTCGACCTCGGCGCCGAGCTCGCCTCGCCGAACGAAGAGCGGAAGAATTTCCGCTTTCTCCGAGACGTCGATATCGAGCGCCTCGAGCGATGCATCGACGACCAAACCCAGCTTTTGCCCCCGCTCACCAACTTCATCCTTCCCGGCGGCTCCGCTTTTGCCGCAAATCTTCACCACAGCCGGAGCGTTTGCCGACGTGCCGAGCGTACTGTTCTTCAGCTACACGAAGTCGAGCCTCTTAGGCCGGAGGCGCTGAAGTTTCTAAACCGACTCTCAGACTGGCTGTTTGTCGCCGCGCGAACCGCGAACATGGCGGAGAACGTCCAGGAAACTGACTGGCAAAAATCGGAGTGAATCAAGATGCTTACCGGACTCATCGCCATCGCCGCTCTCACCCACGCTCAGGGCCAAGTTCCTGCACCGCCCAAGCAAAGCCCCGTCGATCAGCTCCTCAGCAAAATGCTGAAGAGTTATTACGACGCGAAAACCGTCACGGGAACGATTCTGATGACCCAAACTGCAGCCGACAAAACGGTGCAGTTCCAGACTCAACTGCAGATCGAACGGCCGAGCAAGATCTTCATGTTCCAACAGGGGCTACCGAAGAGAAACCCCGACTTCCTCCTGGTCAGCGACGGCAAATACTTCCGATACGACGGCCCCGAAACGGGAATCTCGAAGTCGACCCGACTTACCGAATCAGTCTTCGTGCGGCGCTTTGACCCGAAAACGAAGGTTGGTCTAGACGTCGGTCAAACCGTAGGACAGATCTTTGACGCGGCGGCATTTAGGCTCGGTGATCGTAATCCGCTCATTGATTACGTGCTCGAGAGGCCCGAGGATGTCGCATTCGTGATCGGTCAACTCGATAAGAGACAATTGGAAGGACCCCGTCAGTTCACCAGCACGATCACCGGAAAGCCCATAACCGCAAACCTTATCGACGGAAAGTGGAGAGAAGCCGATGGGACTGATGCCACCGGGTACTTCGAACTCTACATCACCGACAAGGGTGAGCTTGTTCGCCTCATGCTCAAGCAAGTCTATAAGGCACCCGCCAACCTGGGCGGCCAAGAAGTCCAAGTGAATACCACCTGGGACGCCGATCTGACCATCGACGGCAAGATTGATGCCAGCCTCTTCCGCCTTCGCTGAGGAACCGGGACTAGCTCTGTCCTCATCCCCATTTTTCGAGTTCAGCAGGTAACTGCCGCCTGAAGGAGGCAGCCCCCTGTAGCGTCGGCGCCCCCGTCGATGACCTTCTCCTTGGAAGCGGAGCCCTTTGTAGGTACGTGCTGGGTCGTGCGGCGCTCATCGGCGAGGGCGCCGACGCTACGTTTTGGTCGCCTCCAATTACAATCCGACGCCCTCGTATCGAGGATAACCGGCAACGGGAACCCACCCCGGGCGCCGCGAGGTAACTTTAGCCACCCAAACGGATTTCACATGCCCACCCGAAGATTGCTCACCGTCTCCCTCATTCTGTCGACCAGCCTCGCCCTCGCGGTAAGAACCTCTGCTCCCGAGCCGAAGGACATCCTGCGGTCGCACCTTAGCACTGAGGTCAACCCGGGCGTGGATATCTTCGAATACGCAAACGGAGGTTGGCTCAAGAAGCATCCGATTCCGAAGACCGAGTCGGGATGGGGAATTGGCAACGAGGTCAACGACGAGCTCTACGCCCAGCTTCGATCCATTAGCGAGGCATCCGGCAAACGAAAGTCGAAAGTGGGCACCGACGACCAGAAGGTTGGCGACTTCTGGACCACCGCAATGGACCTCAAGAAAGCCGACCAACTCGGAATCAAACCCCTCGAAGCCCAGCTTAAGAAGATCGACGCGATCTCCTCAGCCGACGACGCCGTGTCCGTCGCCTTCCAATTGGCCCGAGACGGAGTGGACTCCTTCATCGGATTCGGCGTTTCGCAAGACGAGAAGAATAGCGACATGATGGCCGTCCACGTCGGCCAAGCCGGCCTCGGCCTGCCCGATCGAGACTTCTACTTCAATCCCGAAGCCGGCGTCGCGAAGATCCGGGACGAATATGTGAAGCACTTGAAGAAGGTGCTCAGCATGTCGGGAGTCACCGATGACGAAGCCGCCACAAACGTCATGGCATTCGAAACCGAGCTGGCGAAGATCTCCCGCAAGCTCGAAGATCTCCGTGACCCCGAGAAAAACTACAACAAGATGCCGATCCAAGACGTGCAGTCCAAACTGACTCCGTCAATCGATTGGGCCGCCCACATTGCCAAGTGGAGGATCCAGCCGAAAACCGCGATCGTCGGCCAACCCGAATTCCTATCCGGCATGGAAGCGCTCGTCGCCAAGACCCCGCCCGCCACCCTCCAGCAGTATCTCCGCTACCATCTCGTCAGCCAATACGCCTCCTACCTGAGCAAGGAGATGGACCGGGAAGACTTCCACTTCAACCATCAAGTCCTCAGTGGACAAAAGGAGCCGCGTCCGCGCTGGAAACGAGTGATCGGTTCCGAAAACCAGGCCGTCGGCTTCATCCTCGGCCGAATCTTCGTCAAAAACTACTTCCCGCCCTCCGCGAAGACGAGATACGTGAAGCTGGTCGAGGCCTTCCGGACCACCTATGGCAAACGAATCGACAAGCTTGACTGGATGAGCGCTGCCACCAAGAAGAAGGCCCACGTCAAGCTCGCCTCCCTCACCAAGAAGGTCGGCTTCCCAGATAAGTGGCGAGACTATTCGAAGCTAGTCATCGGTCGCCGATCCTACTGCGAGAACATGATGAACGCCGCTCGATGGAACTTCGACGATTCCATCTCCAAGTTCGGCAAGCCGGTAGATCGCACCGAATGGGGCATGACTCCCCAAACCTACAACGCCTACTACAACCCGTCAAATAACGAGATTGTCCTCCCCGCCGCCGTCTTCGCCATCCCCGGTCTGAAAGATTCGCAACTGGACGACGCCTTAATGTACGGCTACGCCGGTGCTTCCACGATTGGCCACGAAATGACCCACGGCTTCGACGACGAAGGTCGCCAGTTCGACGCCAAGGGCAACCTCAAGGATTGGTGGACGAAAGAAGACGCCAAACGATTCGATCTGCGCGCCAACGTGATGGTCCAGGAATTCAACAGCTTCGAGCCGATCAAAGGAATCCACATCAACGGTAAAGCCTCCCTCGGCGAGAACATCGCCGACTACGGCGGCGTCCTCCTCGGCCTCGACGCCTTCAAGCAGACCAAGCAGTACAAGGAAGGCAAAAAGATCGGCGGCCTCACCCCCGTTCAGCGGTTCTTCCTCGGCTACGCTCTCAGCTGGATGAGCCAGGAGCGCACCGAATCCCTCCGCCGTCAACTCCTAAGCGACGTCCACGCCCCCGCTAAATGGAGAGTCATCGGCCCCCTCACCAACATCCCTGAGTTCTACGCCGCCTTCAACATCAAACCCAACCAACCCATGTGGCGAGCCCCCAAAAACCGCGTCCGCATCTGGTAGCCCTCCGGAGATGGTTCCCCTTTCCGAAGGGGGAACCGTGGGGGAGAGGGTCCCGCCCACCGACAACTTTCCCTCCCGTCCCCCCGTTCATCATTCATCACTCATCACTCATCATTCCCCCCACTGATCCTTTCCAGCCATTTCATTCGTCATTACCGACGAAAGCAAAATGCTTTTGATGAATGGCCATCAAAATGCACATTTTTGGGTAGATTAGAAATATGCCGGGTCCGAGCAGTACACCGTTAACATTCGCCAGCCTCCGAAAGGGGATGACGGCTCGTGTAACTGCCATCCACGGCGACTCACCCGAAGACACGCGGCTGCAGGAAATGGGCCTCACCGTTGGCACCACATTCCGCGTCGTAAAGGTCGCCCCGTTCGGCGACCCCATCGAGATCGAGCTCCGCGGATATCGACTCTGCCTCCGAAAGCACGAGACCCAGGATTTTGAAGTCGAAGCTGTCGCCTAGACCGGTTTCGCCCGAGCCCGCCAAAGGCAAAGAACCCCTCATTGCCATCGTAGGGAACCCCAACGCAGGGAAGACCACCCTGTTCAACGGCCTCACCGGCTCTCGCCAAAAAGTCGGCAACTACCCCGGCGTCACCGTCGAAAAGGTAACCGGCTCCCTCAAGCTCCACCACCGAACCGTCGAGTGCCTCGACATTCCTGGCATCTACTCGCTCGCCGCCGTCTCCGAAGACGAGCGAGTTGCCGTTGAAGTTATCGAAGGCAAGAGCGCCGGTGTCAGCCGCCCCGACCTCCTCGTTTGCGTCGTAGACGCCACCAACCTCGAGCGAAACCTGTACCTCTACTCACAAGTCGCCGACATGGGAATGCCCACCGTGGTCGCCCTCACCATGGTCGATCGGCTGGAGAGCAAAGGGAAGTCCGTCGACCTCGTCCGACTTTCGAACCTCCTCGGCTGCGAAGTCATCCCCATCGTCGGCCACAAAGAAAAGGGTATCGACGCCCTCCGAACCGCCATCGAGCAAGCCCTCGAGAACCCCACCGTCCCCGAACTCGACCTCTTCCTGCCCAACGCAGTCGAGACAAAGGTCGCGTCCCTTCGAGAGCGCCTCGCCCGAATGGGCGCCGACTACAGCAAGCTGCGGGTTCGCAGAGAGCTGATCCAACCCACCGAAGACTTCACCCAATTCTTCAAAGACTTTCCCGAAGTCGAAGACACCTTCAGCGAAGCCCGACACCAACTGGAAAGCGAAGCGAAGCCAACCGGCGAGGTCGCTAGCCGATATGAGTGGGCCGGCATGGTCGAAAAGGCGACGATCAAAGATACCGGCGAGGCCAGGAATCGGCGCACGATGACTGACCGGGTCGACTTCGTGCTCACCCACCGCGTCTTCGGGCTCATCTTCTTCATCGCGATGATGGGCCTCGTCTTCATGTCCATCTACACTTTTGCCGCCCCCCTCATGGACGGCATCGACAAAGGCTTTAAGTGGTTGCAAACCGAGATTCGCCCACGCCTGGATTCCGTACCCATCCTCCAATCACTCGTGGTGGACGGCATCATTGGCGGCGTTGGCGCGATGCTCGTCTTCCTCCCCCAAATCCTCATCCTCTTCTTCTTCATCGCCATCCTCGAAGGCACCGGCTACCTCGCCCGAGCGGCGTTCCTCATGGACCGTCTGCTCGGCTGGTGCGGCTTAAACGGACGAGCGTTCATCCCGCTCCTCTCAAGCTTCGCCTGCGCGATCCCCGGCATCATGGCCGCCCGCGTCATGCCCGACGCCCGAAGCCGACTAGCCACCATCCTCGTCTCGCCCCTGATGTCCTGCAGCGCGCGACTGCCCGTCTACATGCTGCTCATCGGCGCGTTCATCGAGCCCAAGTTCGGCCCGATATGGGCGGGCATCACCCTCTACGCAATGCACTTGCTCGGCCTCGTCGTGGCCATCCCGATCGCCTGGATTCTTAACCGCAAGGTCATCAAAGGGAAGCGCCTGCCGTTCCTCCTCGAGCTTCCGCCCTATCAGTGGCCCAAGTGGCGCGACGTCTGGATCGCGATGTACTTCCGAGGCAAGATTTTCGTGAAGACCGCCGGCACGATCATCGTCTTCATGTCCTTCCTCATCTGGGCCCTCTGCACCTTCCCCGGCCTCTCAGCCGCCGAGAAGTCTCAGATCAGCGCCACGTACCAACGCGAAAACCCGCGTGCCAAAGAATCGGACGCCAGCAAAGCAGTGGCCGAGGAAAAGCTCGCCCACTCATACCTGGGCCGCTTCGGCAAAACCATCGAGCCCGTCTTCCTCCCCGCCGGATTCGACTGGCGCATCACCACCAGCATTCTCGCCGCCTTTCCCGCCCGCGAGACCGTCGTCCCATCGCTGGGAATCATCTTCTCCATCGGCGAAGACGTCGACCCCAAGGAACCGCCCCCCGACCTAAGAAGGGCGATGCAAGCCGCCAAATGGCCCGACCGCCACCCCCTTTTCACCGCCTGGACTGCCGTCGGTATGATGGTCTTCTTCGCCCTCTGCGCCCAATGCATGGCAACGCTCGCTACCGTCAAGCGAGAAACCAACTCCTGGAAATGGCCCGTCTTCATGTTCACCTACATGACCGGCCTAGCCTACATCGCCGCCGTAGGCATCCACCAACTCAGCCTATTTTTCGGCGCAAAGTAAGCGAAGCAGACAAAGGCGTGTGGGACTGCGCTGGCCTGACAGCGCTTTTCACCCCCGCGGAGCGGGCTCCGGAGCGAGGGAGGTGGTGGGCGTTAAGCCGGGACTGGTGCACTCACCATGCGCTCCGAGCCGAACACCGAACACCGAACACCTATTTCCCGGAGAGCTCCGCCAAAACCGGAGTCAACGCCTTCACCCAAATCGCATACCCCGCCGGCTTCAAATGCAGTTGATCCGCAACATAGAGCTCCGGCCGAGGACCGCCCTTCGCATCCAGCATCTGCGGAAACGTGTTCAAAAACCGAAGCCCCTTGTCCCGCTTCGAAAACTCCTCGATAAGCCGATTCGCCTTCCGCATCACATCCACCTTCGCCCATCGAGAAGGCGCCGGCGAGATCGCGATGAAAACCATCTTCACCTTCGGCAAGTCCGCACGCACCTCGCGAACGAACGCCTTGTACCCATCGAAAACTGTCTCCGCCGACTTCCCATCCGCAATGTCGTTCGTCCCCGCAAAGAACACCACGATCTTCGGCTTGTACTTCGTCACAATCCGCTTCGCGTAATACACCGAGTCCGCAACCTGGGACCCACCAAACCCACGGTTCAGCACGTTGTACTTCGGAAAGTCCGCCTTCAGAGTGTCCCAGCGCCGAATACTAGAACTCCCCACAAACACAATCCCGCCCGGCTCCGGCATCCGCTTAGCATCCGCCTCCTCAAACTTAAGAATCTCCGGCTCAAAAGGATTCGCCTTAGGCGCCTGAGCCAGCGAGGCAAGAACGAGGAGAGGCAAGCTGCCAAACCGCAACAGTTTCATAACCCGATTCTAGCTCCGGAGATGGTTCCCCTTTCTGAAGGGGGAACCGTGGGGGAGAGGGTTTGATCGCCCACCGACACCCTTCAACCCGAAGTGACAAAAAGAAAGGGGCGCCCCAAGGCGCCCCCTCCGTCAATCTTCAATCCTCAATCCAAAATCCTTAATGGCTAGAGCCCGCCGCTCAACCCCAAGAAAAACCCGCGAAGCTGGTTCGAGTTGCTGAAGTAATAGTTCAGCTCAACCCGCGGCGTCAGGTGGCTCAAGAACCCACTGGTAAGGGAAGTGCTCAGCCCAACTTGACCGATCACCCCGTTCTTGCTGTCGAACTCTCGGTTGCGAGGCTCCGAGTG
Organism: Fimbriimonadales bacterium; assembly: GCA_038321975.1. GTDB lineage: Bacteria > Armatimonadota > Fimbriimonadia > Fimbriimonadales > Fimbriimonadaceae > Fimbriimonas. The sequence continues at coordinate 118,790 of JBBQFM010000006.1, forward strand.
GGCCAACCCAACCCCAACCTTACCGCCGATATTTCCGCCCAACGTGTGGTTGGCGGTCGCCATGAATCGATAGATGTTCCCGTCCGTGTCGCTGCCATGTCGCAACCGACCCCCCATGAAGATGCTCGGCGAAAGGCAAACCCCGATCCCCTCGAAGTTCAAGATCGGCAGGTCCAATCCAATCTCCGGACCCTCCAAATGTCCCTGACCACCCGCCCGCAGATCGAAGTCCGGGCTGATGCCGTACCCAATACGGATCCGGGTCTTCGCCACATCGGGCGAGATCGAAGGCGTGGGAACCTGGGCCATCGCCATGCTGGCGGCGAGGCCGGATGCCGAGAAAGCGAGTCGGAGTGCGCTCTTCATTGCGGCAGAGTGTATCACGCACCAGGCGGATGCAGTAAGTGCAAGTCCGTGACTTGTTGGAAGTCCCGCACAACCCGATAGCAAACGTCCTCCCGAAACGCCGGCGCAATGATCTGTCCGCCAAGCGGCGCACCCCTCTCGAACCCGATCGGAAACGCCATCGCGGGCCACCCCAAAAGGTTCGAAGGTCCATCATCCCCGCCCATGTCCTTCCACGTCTGATCAAACGACTGGTCGACCGGCACCGAGCGGTGATAGAACACCGGCGTGAAGATGCAGTCGCACTTGTCCCAAACCGCGTTCGCCTTTAGCGCCTCGGTTCGAAGCCGCATCCCCCACAAATAGTCGACCGCCTTTGTCTCCAAAGCCGCCGCAAACCCCGCCACCTGGTTAATGTCCTGCAGCATCTGGAATCGATCCCCGCGAATAAAGTGCTCATGCGCGCTCGCGCCCTCCGCATCCACAATCAGCCCAATAGCAAGAGCATACGGGAGCACCGGATAAGCAACCTCCACCGTCTCATACCCCTGCTTCCGCAGGGTGTCGAGCACCATGTGATACGCCTTCTCGCAGTCCTCCGCCTTGCTCTCCTTGAATGACTCCTTCACCAACCCGATCCGAGGCTTCGGCCCGCTCGAACGCAGCGAGAACCGGCCATCCAAAGTCGTCGGATCAAGCGGATCCCTCCCCGCAATAGCGGTCAAGACCGTCCCGCAGTCCTCCGCCGACCGGCAAATCGGTCCAATCTTATCCAGCGTCCAACAAAGCGCCATCGCCCCGTGTCGACTCACCCGACCATACGTCGGTCGAAATCCCGTGCATCCGTTGAATGCGCTCGGGCAAGTAATGCTCCCGCTCGTCTCCGTCCCAATCGAGTAACCCACGCAACCTAAAGCGGTAGCCGAACCCGACCCACTGCTCGATCCCCCCGCCCAAAGCGTCTTGTCCCAGGCGCTCCGTCCCGGCCCCATCCGGCTGGCGTTCGCCACGTTGTAGTTGCCGCCGCCTGCCAGCTCAATCATCTCGAGCTTCGCAACCATCACCCCGCCCGCGTTCTGTAGCCGCTCGACGACCGTCGCGTCGTAGTCAAAAACCTGATCCACATGCCCCGGCGACCCCCACCGAGTAGGAATCCCCTTCGTCGCCACAAGGTCCTTCACCCCAAACGGAATCCCATGAAGCGCCGATTTACCCGGTGCAGCATCCGCCGCCCGAGCCTGCCGAAGTCCAAGCTCCTCCGTCATCTCGGCCACCGAGTTATGCTCATGCCCCAGCGTCTTCAGCCGCTCGACATACATCTCGGTCAACTCAACGCTAGAAACCTTCTTCGCCCGCAGCGCCTTCCCAAGGTCCTTGATGCTGGAGAACGGAGAAACACTCATCGCGTCTTCGCCCCCGCCGGCAACGCCCGAAACTCCATGTAAGGCTCGCTGTTCTCAGGCAGCTTGGTGTCCTTCCGGCTCTTCGAGTTGGAAGCCACCTGTTTCAAAGAAGCCTCCAACAACTTCCGAGCCTCCTCCGAGAGCGGCTTCGCCAGCCCACTCTCAACTTCAGCAATCCGATTCGGAGGTTCAGGAGTTTGGGCCATAGCAAGTCCAGGCACCGCCAAAGCCGCCACATTAACAAGTCCCGATTTCAGAACCGCACGACGACTGGGCTTCGAGGGCATGCTGAGAGGTTACCGGACCGCAAAGGCTCCGGAGATGGTTCCCCTCTCTGAAGGGCCCGAGGAACGAAGGGGTAGGGGACGAGGTTCCGCCCACCGACAACCCCTCCATTCCGACCTCCGGAAATCCAAAATCAAAAATCTCAGAGCCCGAGCGTCTCTTCCAATTCCTCTTCCGCCTCCGTAACCACCGTCGGAGCAACATTCGCCCCCCGCGGCCGAGGCCGCTCGATGAGCACGTTCTCCGAAGCCTTCTCCTTCAAACGAAGCTTCTCCGCCCGCTCCGCAGCCCCCGGCGACACCGGCCAAACCGTATCCGCCGCCCAGTAGCTGTTCAAAAACTCCGCCCAGACCCGGTCGTAAACTGCGATCGTCTGATCAGCGATGTGGGACCAATCGAAGTCGGTATACAGCCTCTCCCGAGCCTTAACCTTCATCCCCTCCGCCCGGTTGGGATCGCGGAGGACATGCAAGATCGCCCAAGCCAAGGACTCGGGGTTGTTCGCAAAACAAAGCGTCCCCGTCTCGTCGTGAATCACGACCTCCTTCAGCCCGCCCGCGTCCGAAGAAACCACCGCGCAACCCGCTGCCATCCCCTCCAGCGCCACGATGCCGAACGGCTCGTAAAGGGAAGGGAACACCGCCACGTCGGCCACTCGATAAAGCTGATGCAGCGACCGGTTGGCCATAAAGCCGGTGAACAAGACCTTGTCCTGCAACCCCGCCCAGTGAACGAACTTCTCGAGCTTTTCCCTTTGTCCGCCCCCGACAATCAGGAACTTGGTATTCGGTTCCTGAGCCAAGATCACCGTCGCCGCGTTGAGAAGCACCTGAATGCCCTTCTCGCGCACGAACCGGCCAACAAACATCACGATCTTCTCTTCCGGTAGGGCAAGCTTCGCCCGGTGCGTTTTCCGCTCCTTCTCGCTCCAATCGAACTCGAACTTCTTAGCCTCGACTCCGTTGTAGATCACGTCGACCTTGTCCGCCGGCGAGTTAAACGTCCGCACCACCTCGCCCTTCATAAACTCGGAGCAAACGATCGTTCGCCAAGCCTCATATGTCAGCCAATACTCCTGCTCGTGGATATAGCGCGAGGTGTCATTAAAGATCCCCCCATGCCGCCCCATCTCGGTCGCATGCACCGTGGCGATCATCGGCAGCTTGTACTCATACTTCAGCTCCCGCGCCGAGTCCAGAGAGAGCCAGTCGTGGGCATGAAACATCGTCGGCTGCCCGCCATGCCGCCAATCCTCAAGCAATAGCCGCACCCGATGATCCGTAGCCTGATTCAAAAGCTGAATCTCGTGCAAAAAGTCGTTCGGCTCCTCCGCCAAATGCACCCGGTGAACCTGAACCCCACTCGCCTGCACCTCTTCGTCCGGCGCCGCGGGAGTCGTCTTCGTGATGACATGAACCTCAAGCCCCTTCCTCTGAAGCTCCTGAGAAAGGTCGTGAACATGCGGACTAATCCCCCCCACAATTCGAGGCGGATATTCCCACGACAGCATCATCACGCGCATGGTGCGATTATACGAGGTGAGGACTCCGGAGATGGTTCCCCTTTAGACGATGGTTCGTGCGTCGTAAGGGGGAACCGTGGGGGAGGGGGTCCCACCCACCGACAAACCCGTTCCCTCCCCCCATTCATCACTCATCACTCATCACTCATCACTCATCACTCATCCTTTCCCCAGAAAGGCTCCCCATCTGCTGAGCATAAACCCGCGTCAACTCCACCCCAAAGAAGTAGATCTGAGACGTGTAGTAGAACCAAAGCAGAATGACCACCAGCGCCCCCGCCGGACCGTAAGCCGAAGCCACTCCCGATTTAGCAAAGTACAACCCAAGCAGATACTTGCTCCCCGTAATGCCTAAGCTCGTAAGCACCGAAGCCAGCCAAACGTCGCCCCAACCCACCCGGCCACGGGGCATCGTCTTAAACGCGATCCCAAACACCGCCAGCAAGAAGAGAAACGAGATCGCCAAGTTGATCTCTTGCCAGCTTCCGTGAAGCCCGATATTCCGCCGAGCCCAAGAGATCCAAGAGTCTAAAACCAACCAAGCTACCGCCAGCGCCCCAAAAGAAAGCACCCCAAAGAACGCGCCAACCCGACTCAGAAAGAGGATCTTCAGGACACTCCCTTCCTGCCGCACCTTCCAAATCCCATTCACCGCGTCGTTCAGCTGCAAAAACAGGTTCGATGCGCCAACAAAGGTGACTACAAAGCTCACGACCGTAGCAAAGATCCCCGCATTCCGGTTAGTCGCGTTCTCGACCAGAGTGCTGATGAATTCCGCCCCATTCTTTCCAAAGAATCCTTGAGCCTGGTGTAGCAACTCAGACCGAGCCTGCGCGTTATTCCCCAAATAGGCGCCGCCCACGACCACCACCAACACCAACAAAGGTGCCAGCGACAAGATCGCATAAAAGCTAAAAGCCGCCGCATACCGAGGCACCCCGTCCGAGGACCAGTTCCCACCCGCCGTCACCAGCAGCTTCCTAAATTCGTTCAGCCTATCGCCCACCATTCCCCCGACTACCGACCCCAGTCTAGTTACTCCGGTTCCACAAACGGAAAACGAAAAGCGGATAACGGAAGTGAGACCGACTCACACGAGGTTCCGAAAGGAGACCAAACCAATTCCGTCTTCGGGACGTAGCTTCGCCCGTGAGCCGAATCCTCGTACTCAGGGACGCACTGTTTGAACGAAGTGAGTTTGCGCCCCCTCGGGCTTCCGTGAGCGAAGGCTCAGGCCGAAGACGGAATGGCCAAGCGGAGCGTACAGAGCGCAAAGCGCTCTCCAAAACGCCGCGAAGCGGCGCAAAAAGATCGCGAAGCGCCCGCTCCGCGAGCGATGAAAAACCGTCTAACCTAATAACCGCATGCCCCGAAAAGACCTCCTGTGCCTCACCGAGGCGGGGCTCTACTGTCCCGACGGTGACTTCCACATCGACCCCTGGAAAGAGGTCGACCGAGCCGTCATCACCCACGCCCACTCCGACCACGCCCGTTGGGGCATGAAGCGCTACCTCTGCAGCACTGAGTGCGAGAAGGTCCTCCGAATGCGGGTCGGCCACGACGCCAAGATCGACACCCTCGAGTTCGGCCAATCCATCAATATGCAGGGAGTCAAGCTCAGCCTTCACCCCGCTGGCCACATCCTCGGATCCTCCCAAGTGCGGGTGGAAATAAACGGCGAAATCGTCGTCGTCTCGGGCGACTACAAAACCGAGCCCGATCCTACCTGCACTCCCTTCGAGCCCGTCAAGTGTCATACCTTCATCACCGAGTCCACCTTCGGCCTTCCCATCTACCGCTGGCGACCCCAGCAGGAGGTCTACGCGGACATCAACGCCTGGTGGCGCGGAAACCAGGAGGCGGGGAAGTGCTCCCTCCTCCTCGGCTACGCCCTAGGCAAAGCCCAACGAGCGCTCTCCGGACTCGAGGCCGGCCTCGGCCCCATCATTCTCCACGGCGCCGTCCAGCGCCTCACCCTCGCCTATCGCCAACAGGGAATCAAGCTCCCCGCCACCCATTTGGTCAGTGAGGTCGACGCCAAAGGCTACGACTGGTCTCGCGCCCTCCTCATCGCGCCTCCCAGTGCCAACGGCACCCCCTGGCTCCGCCGCTTTGGAGACCACTCCACCGCGTTCATGTCCGGATGGATGTCCATCCGGGGCGCGCGCCGCCGTCGTGCCGTCGATCGCGGTTTCGTCCTCAGCGACCACGTCGACTGGCCCTCCCTTCTCGGAGCCATCGCCGCCACCGAAGCCGAAAGTGTGTGGGTCACCCACGGATACAGCGCCGTCGTCGTCAAGTACCTAGAGGAGCAAGGTCTTGAGGCACGGGTCCTCGCCACGAGGTGGGAAGGCGAGCAAGACGACGGAATCGAAGTCCAAGAAGAAGAAAAGGAGGGAGAAGACCCCCCGAACCCTGAACCCTGATGAGAGCCTTCGCCGATCTCTACACTGCCATCGATGAGACCAACCGCACGACCGGCAAGGTCAAGGCGATGGTTGAATACTTCCAGTCGGTCCCCGCGGAGGACGCGGCCTGGGCCGTCAACTTCCTCATCGGCCGTCGCCCGAAGCGCCTCATTCAGACCGGCAAGCTCTACACCTGGGCTGCCGAAATGGCCGGCCTCCCCGACTGGCTCTTCGCCGAATGCTACGACGCCGTCGGCGACCTCGCCGAAACAATCGCCCTCATTCTCCCCGAGTCAGAAGCATCGCAAACCACTGATGACCCGTTAAGCGTTTGGGTCACCGAACGTTTATTGCCCATTTCCCAGATGTCGGACGACGAGCAGAAAGCCACCCTCTTCCATGCATGGCGAATCCTCGACCGGCAGGAACGCTTCGTTTGGAACAAGCTCATCACTGGCGCATTCCGAGTCGGCGTCTCATCCGACCTCGTCGTCCGAGCCCTTAGCCAAGCCACCAACATCCCCGCGCCCGTCATCTCTCACCGCCTAATGGGAGACTGGAAGCCGTCCGCCGAGTTCTTCCAAGGTCTATTCGACACCGGAACCGAAGACGCCGACGTCAGCCGCCCCTACCCCTTCTGCCTCGCCCATCCCCTTGAAGGGGAAGTCGTTGGCCTGGGCGAGATCGAAGAATGGCACGCCGAGTGGAAATGGGATGGCATCCGAGCCCAGGTCATTCGACGCAAAGGCCAGTCGTTCATCTGGTCACGAGGCGAAGACCTGATCACCGAACGTTTCCCCGAAGTTCTAGCCATCGCCGACGTTCTTCCCGACGGAACCGTGTTGGACGGAGAGATCCTAGCATGGGACGGTCAAAAGCCGATGAAGTTCGCCGAGCTTCAAAAACGAATCGGTCGAAAGGTCCTAGGAAAAAGGATTCTCCAGGATGTGCCCGCAGTGCTCGTAGCATTCGACTTGCTCGAGTTCGACGGCCGCGATGTCCGGTCAGAACCGTTCTCGGAGCGTCGTCAACTGCTTGACCAAATAGTGCATGTGGTCACAATGACTCAAACCAACCTGGTAGAATCGCCAGGAAAGGAGAGTCCCACCCTGTTGAGAGCGCGCGGCACGGATGCCGCAAATCCCTCCCCAGAAGGAGGGGCAGGGGTGGGTTCCAATTTCCTCGCTCGGAACACAGCCCTCCGAAACTTCTCCGTTCCCAACACCCAACAGCCAACACCGAACACCTCTTCCCCCAACAACTCCCTCCTTCTCTCACAACGCGTCAAAGCATCTTCCTGGCAAGAACTCGCTGATCTCCGCGAAACCGCCAGATCCCAAAACGTCGAGGGCCTAATGCTCAAACGCCTCGACTCACCCTACGTGGTCGGCCGAAAGAAGGGCGTTTGGTGGAAGTGGAAGATCGACCCCCTAACCGTCGACGCCGTCCTCATCTACGCCCAGCGAGGGAGCGGTAAGCGCGCCTCCCTCTACACCGACTACACCTTCGGAGTGTGGAGCGAAGGGAAACTAGTCCCCTTCGCCAAAGCCTACAGCGGCCTAACCGACGACGAAATAAGAAGAGTGGACACTTTCGTCCGCCGCTACACCCTAGAAAAGTTCGGCCCCGTCCGCACCGTCAAGCCCGAGCTCGTCATGGAGCTAGCCTTCGAAGGCATCCAACTCTCAACCCGCCACAAATCCGGCATAGCCGTCCGCTTCCCCCGAATTCAACGCTGGCGTCAAGACAAGAAACCCGAGGACGCAGACTCGCTGGAAAGCGTAAAAGACCTGCTGAAAATAGTCGAGTAGAACCGCCCACTGAAAGCCTGTCGCTAAAATTCCACACGTAGCGTGTAACCGACAATTGCATTGGCGCAGGCGAAGCCGACCAGCGGCACGCTGTAGCCGCGACCGCAGTGTCGCGCGACGGCCTAAGGCCGTCGATCCGCGGTCTTCGAAGAGAATAAAGGCCTGACGGGGGCGCCGACGATACGGGGGGCCGACCGGTGAAGGCCCGCCCGTCCGGACATGCCGCGCCCCTTACCAGGGGCCCTTTGGTCCCCCGAAAAACCGTTCACCCATCAAACCACGTCCCTCAACCATGCGCATGGTTTTTGCGATTGCCATCGCCCTGGCCGTCCAAGCTTCCGCTCACGCCTGCTCCTGGGACCGGGACACCCTGGCGATGCAGTTCAACAAGTTCCCGGACCTCGTTCGAGTGATCACCGGGAGGTTTGAGCGCAACCCACCCCTCTACTACTCAATGCGGATCGACCGGGTCAAAAAGGAGATCAAGGCTAGCCCCAACAAACTGGACCTGTACGACGACATCGCGGTCGCCACCGACCGATTGGGAAAGAGCGGCAAAGCGATCGCCTGGATGGAGAAGAAGCGGCTGCAGATGAAAGGCGCATCCAGCGAGGATCAGTACCGAACAGAAGCGAACGAGGGAACCTTCTTAATTCACGACTGGATTCGCAGCGGAAAGAAACATCCCCTCTCGGAAATCCAGAAAGGACACGACATGATCGCCAAGGCGCTTGCGATCAATCCGGACGCCCACTTCGGAAGAGAGAAGGTCCAGTTGCAGGTCGTGGAATGGCTCATCTCACAACAAAAAGAGTCCGATACCGCTGGTGAAGGACGACGACGGCAAACTTGTCGAAGATGAACACACCATCAAAAACGTTCGCTCGGGCACTTGTTCCAGGACGTGGGTGACCGCGATCAGACCGTCAAGGGCTTGGCGGGACTGGTAGTTCTGGGCAGCGCCTGGGAAAGCCGAGACATCTTTGAGGCGATCAGCACCCTCATGGCTCGTGATCATACAAGCAAAGTGAGCGCTCTTGCCTGGGAGCGAGCCAAGGAGCTCACCGGCTCGGCCAAAAACCCCTACGAGGAGATGAGTGATCAATATTGGGGTCTTGATGGGGGGGTGAGTCGGCAGGATATCCAACTGGTTGAGAAGGAATACCGGACCCTGAAAGCAGAGGCCGACAAGTGGGAGAAAGCTCGCGAGGATTTCATGCTCGCACGCCTGAAAGCCGGCCGCCACCCCGACACCGACCCAACTTTCTGGTCCGGCTACATCGAAGCGCCAGCTCCCGTTTGGAAAGATTCATGGAGAGTCGTAACATGGCGCTGGATTGAGGCGAATCCGATGTGGCTATCTCTCCTAGCCTTGGCCACGTTCTCTGCCTCGGTTTACTTCGTGGTTAGAATTACCAAGCGGCTCATCGAACGATTTCTAAGTCGACGACCGACCACCTAGTTCCCACGTGCTCCTACCCCCATCGTTTCCTCCCGAAGTAAACTCCCCCCGTGACGATCACCACCTTCAACGCCGCCGGGCTTCGCGCCCGAATGCCCCTCGTCCTCGACTGGCTAGCGGAGAACGAGCCGGATGTGTTGGTGATCCAGGAAACGAAGGTCGAAGACGACAAATTTCCGATGCTCGATTTCGATGGGCTCGGTTACCACGTCGCGATCAACGGTCAGAAGTCGTGGAACGGCGTCGCCATTATCAGCCGCGAACCTATCAACAACGTTCGTAGGGGCTTCTTGGATGACTTCATGCCAAGCGACGCGCGAATCATCGCCGGCGAAGTCAACGGGGTGCAAATCGTCAACACCTACGTTCCCAACGGCAACACGGTGGGGAGCGAGAAGTTTGAGTACAAGCTGGCGTGGCTAGATCGATTTCGAAGGTATCTCGACGAAAACTTCCGCCCCGACGAGCCGTTCGTGTGGCTAGGCGATATCAACGTCGCCCCCAAACCAGAAGACGTCTACGATTCGCGCAGGTTCTACGGCGGGGTCGGGCACCATCCGGATGAATTCAAGAGGCTCGACCGAATCGTCGAATTCGGCCTCACCGACCTCTTCCGAAAGCACCACCAAGAGCCCGGGCAATTTACGTTTTGGGACTTTGTGCTGCCGAATGGCGTGAAACGAAATCTTGGATGGCGAATCGACCACGTTTACGCTACTCAGGTGATGGCCGACCTATGCACCGATTGCGTCATCGACCGGGCGGCGAGAGAGGCGGAAAAGCCGTCCGACCACACCTTTGTCACCGCCCATTTTGATGTCTAATATTGTAAGTGCGCTTATAATAAGAACACTTACAATAATGGTCAAAAAATCATAAGTGCACTTATGATTTCGGCAGTACGCACCCCACCGCCGGGGTGCGCGAAACGGTCACTTTCTTGCCCGCCAAAAACTGGTCGATCGCCGTTTTTAAATCGCGACTTCGGGGCGCTCGCTCCACCCCTAGTTTCGGAAACCGATCATCGATCCTCCCGCGATATGCGAGAAAACCCTTGGGATCCATCAGAATCGCTTCCGGACTCGTGGTCGCTCCAAGCAGATTCGCGAGGGTGTGCTTCGAATCCAAAAGGATGTGCTTGCCCTTATAGCCAAATGCGGCTAATTGCTTCTTCAGCTTCTTGGGCTCAATTCCCGAGTCTGAATCCACCAAGTAGAACTTGAGCTTCTTGTCGTCGTACTCCTTCACCAGGCGATTGATCTCCGGCATCGACTTGTTGGCGTTCGGACATTCGGCGATGGTGAAAATGAACACCGCCCCGCGGTGCTCGATTTCAAGCGGATAATCGCTCTTCCCATCGATATCCGACACCGGAAGCCCCATCGCGCGAACCTGGCCGAGCATTGCGAGCATGTAGAGAGCGATCACTCCTTCTTTATAGCTCGTTTGTGGAATCATTGAACCGATGCTCCTCGCGGCCTGCCTCACGCTCCATCTCCTCCGCCCCATCCAGACTCCGGCTGAGCCCACTTGGAAGTCGCTTTTTGAGTCTAAGCGCTACTTCGAGTTGCGCGATTCCCTCGAAGCCCCGGGCGCATCAGCCAAAGCAGATTTCGACTTCTATCAGGGGGCGGTCGCTAACAAATTCAATCGACCCGGAGATTCCGCATCGACTCTCGAGGCGTACGTTTTCAAGGCGGCAAGCCAATATTTGAAGCGAAAAGCACTCGAACTTCTGGCCGACGACTATCTGAAAAGCTATCGGTACGGGAAGGCGGCGGACACCTATGACCGCCTCATCGTCAGCTACTCTAGCGTCGTCTCCACGGAGGATCAAAAGGACTTCGTGAACACTCGCCGCATGTGCGATGCGCTTCGCGCAGTTCCGCCGCAGACGGTTGAGCTGCGTGGGGATACGAGTTTGGTAAACCAGACAAAGCGGGGGATAAAGGTTCCGATTACGCTTGGCGAGACCGAGTTGCCGCTGCTCGTGGATACAGGAGCAAACGTCTCGGTGGTCTGCGCATCCTTGGCTCAGAAGTCGGGAATGAAAGTGCTGGACACCACGATTCAGGTGGGAAGCATCACCGGAAAGAAAGTGGATGCGAAGTTGGGCACGCTTGAAGAGCTCTCGATTGGGAACGCGACGGTGAGGAACGCGGTGTTCCTCATCTTTGAAGACAAGGACCTCACCCCCGTCCCCAATTTTCTCATCGAGGGGGTCATCGGGTTTCCAATTATTCAGCAGCTTGGGGAGCTAACCCTTACCAAGTCGGGCGAGGTCCAGATTCCCGCGAAACCCACCGCGCCCGCCCTCAACAACCTATGCATCGACGGCCTCACGCCTCTTATCGAAGGCTGGTTCCGGGGCGAGCGGTTGACGTTTGCGTTCGACACGGGGGCCGACAGCACCTTTCTTTACATGCCGTTTCTCAAATCTCACGAGGCTTTCGTGAAGGCAAACGGTACCGAGGCGGACCTTAGCATTGGAGGGGTTGGTGCGATGTCGAAGATCCCTTCTTACAAGCTCTCGCGGGTCGATCTGAAGTTCGCGGGGAAGGAAGTTGCGCTATGGGATGTGCCTGTTTTGAAGCGGAAGACGCTTGAGAACAGCGCAATCGTGTTCGGCAACGTCGGGCAGGATGTGATTCAGAAGTTCGATAGGACGACGATCAGTTTCAGCAAGATGTCGATCGTCTTTGAGTAGGGGTTGTCGGGACGCAACGCCATCGGGCTAGGAAGCTTCGAATTCAATTGCTGATCAAATAAGGCGTCCGACCCCCACCCTGCCCTCCCCCTCCCGAGGCACAAGGCATCCTCGGCAAGAGGAGGCTCGTTACGACTCTTCGCCGGGTCGCATGCCTTCTATGAGTTGGACGGTGATGACTTCTTTTTCTAGGTCGACGTCCTTGATGAATTCCTTCACGGCGGGGATCATGATCTCGCCTACTTCGATGACTTCGTGGGCGGGGTATTCGACGACGTTGTCAACGACTCCCAGTTCTTCACCTTCGGTGGTCACAACCTTCATTCCGATCAGGTCCGCGGTGTAGAACTCGTCGTCCTCTAGCTCGGGACGCATGGCGGGGGCTTCTAGGTATTGCCACTGAAGCTTCTCGGCCGCGGTCATGTCATTCACCCCTTCAAGCTTGATATGAGGTCGGCCCTTGTGCATGATGCTTGACTCCACCGTGACCCAATCACCGTTGAGCCTCAAGCGAGCGCCCTTATCGAACCGCTGCAGGAAGTCGGTCATCGGTTCAATCTTGACTTGACCTCGAAGGCCAAAGGCCCCTACAATGCGGCCAACCTGGACGAATTCGTTACTCAAACGCCAGCCCCGAGGATCACGTCAACATGCTTGGACATATGGGATCATTATGCGGAATCTCAAGACATGGCACCCTCTTTTGGGCGCTCCTAGGATTTGCATGAATTATTTGAATACCTTCGCTCGCAAAGTGCTTTCAACTCTCGTTGGCGTCACGATTGCTGCGGTCTCCTTCGGTCAGAACGCGCCCGCGGATGACCTGCTCGTCGGCTACTGGGGTGGCGTCGATGCACAATCGACGGCCCAAGCCCACTTTGCCGGCAATGTCGGCGGGGTACAGCCAGAACTCAACGCGGTTCGACTCCGCTTCGCCAATAGCCTTCAGCGAGCTGCGGCAATCCAGCGGCTGCTTGCCGATCCAAAGGTGCGATACGTAGAGCCCAACTATACGCTCGGCGTTTTCTCCTCGCCGAACGACACCTACTACAACGAAAAGCAGTACGCGCCCCACATAACCCAAACTGATCGAGCCTGGGAGTTTTGGATGCCCAAGAAGCAGGTCGTTGTCGCGATCGTCGACACGGGAATCCAGCTCACCCACCCCGATTTGATGAGCCAGCTTTACGTGAAAGATGGGAAGGTTGTGGGCTACGACTTTGTCTACAACGATGCCGACCCCAAGGATGACTATGGCCACGGAACGCACTGTGCGGGAATCGTGGACGCGAAGGGCAACAACGGCCTCGGAGTGGCGGGAGTAGACGGTTGGTCGCCTGCGCTGACCAACAACCCAAACAACTACGGTGTCAAGCTGATGCCGGTAAAGGTCTTGGACCGGAACGGTAGCGGCACGATCGCCCAGGTTGCGGCGGGCATCGTATGGGCAGCAAATAACGGCGCGAACGTCATTAGTCTCAGTCTCGGATCGGAAAATGCGTCCACTCCTTTGAACGACGCAGTCCAGTACGCCTGGGGCAAAGGGTGCGTGATCGTGGCTGCGGCAGGCAACGCGGGCAAGGAGACGAGGTCTTATCCGGCGGCGTGCGAGCACGTTATCTCGGTTGCGAGCACGGATACCGCAGATAGTCTCAGCGACTTTTCGAACTACGGCGCCTGGATCTCGTGTGCAGCTCCCGGATCGGGCATCTACTCAACTTATTTTCACTCGGACTACATGTTTATGAGCGGCACGTCCATGGCCACTCCGCTTGTCGCTGGCGAAGCCGCGATGCTGATGTGCCACTCTCCGACCTTGACCAACGTGAATGTCGTGAGCACGATCGTAGGCAATATTGACCCGATCAAGCCGGCTAATGGCCACCTCATCGGCCTCACTCATGGTCGGGTGAACGTGTACAAAGCGTTGCTGTCACTTGGTGGCGACAATCAGTTGCCAACCCTCACTGCCGCCGTCTTCGATCCCGCCACAGTTACCGGTGGGGCAAACGGCTCGCTTAACGTAACTCTTGCAAAGAAGGCTGGTCCCGGAGGAGTAACGGTCGGTCTGAAGTCGCTCTCGTCGCTTCTTAAAGTTCCCGCGTCAGTCCTCGTCAAAGAGGGTGCGACCAGTGCTCGCGTCGATGTCACCACTTCACTTGTGGGTTCGCAAACCGACGGAACGGTTCAGGCGAGCCTTGGAACGGTGACCCTCTCAGCCAAGCTGACCCTAAAGCCGATAACTTTTACTCTGAAGGTTCCGGCAACCATTTCGGGCGGCTTGACTGGTCAGGGAACGTTGACCCTCGGCGTCTTGGCTCCGAAGGGAGGGCTGTGGGTCAACCTCAGCAGGACAGGCCCGGTAACGGTTGCTGGAAAGGTGTTGGTTCCGGAAGGGAAGTCAGCGGTGATGTTCAACATTGTGGCCACTCGAGTTACGGTCGAGACCCCCTATACGGTAAACGCCAACCTGGCTGACCAGAAACTGTCTGCATCCGGAAAGGTAATCGTTCGGAAGTAGGCGCTAGGGCACCACGTTTTGCGGCGCGCCAGCGACAAACGCTCGGACATTGTCAAGGGTGACCGAGTAGAGTCGCTTCCGCGCCGCAAAGCTTGCCCAGGCGATATGGGGGGTGATCACGCAGTTCTTCGCAGTCAAAAGCGGATTGCTCGCGGGTGGCGGCTCGACCGACAGCACATCTAGCCCTGCGCCGGTCAACTGGCCGGCGTTCAACGCGTCGGCAAGTGCAGCTTCATCGATGAGGGCACCCCGACTCGTGTTGACGAGATATGCCGAAGGCTTCATCTTAGAGAGTCTCTCGGCATTGATCCAGTTCTTCGTCGCATCGGTAAGGGGAGCGTGGAGCGACAAGGCGTCGCATCGAGCCAAGAACTCATCTTCTGAATCGACCAGCTCCACGACACCAGGCAAGGAAGACGGCCGGCGAAGAGCGATCACTTTCATTCCAAACGCCGACGCGATGACGGCTACGCGGGCTCCGATATTGCCCATACCGAACACGCCAAGGGTTAGGCCCTCCAACTCGGTCAATGGGGTGTGCCAGTAAGCAAAATCTTTGGACGCCGCCCACTCGCCAGCGCGCACGGTGTCGGAGTGGAGTCCAACATGGTGGGTGAGTTCAAGCAAGAGGGCAAATGTAAGCTGGGCGACCGATGCGGTGCTGTAGGCGGGCACGTTCGAGACGGTAATCTCTTGCTCTCGGGCGGCCACCACATCAACGATGTTGAACCCGGTTGCGGTCACCCCGATAAACTTCAGATTAGGAAGTTGAGCCAGGGTTTCTCGGCCCAAAAGAGCTTTATTTGTAAGCACTCCGTCGGCACCTTGAACCCGCGACACGGTTTCTGCGGGGGTAGATCGCTCGAAGATCTCGACGTCGCAAATAGAACGCAACTCGCTCCAATCCAAATCGCCAGGGTTAAGGGTGTGGCCGTCCAGAACGACAAGTTTCATCTGGACACTATGTTAGCGTCCGAAGATGCTTGCGAGTAGCTTGAGCCCAATGAGAAGGATGATCCAATAGTAAATGGGGGTTCCTCGGATTCTCGAAAACAGGCGCGCGATGCCACCGGTTAGATCGTGCGCGACCCCCATTGGTCGAACTTGAACCTTGAAGGTCGAGCACCCTTTGCACCGAATGCCCGCCGGGCTCATCACGAGGCACTTGTGGCAAATCGGCCTCTCGCACCGGCCGCAAGTGACGCGTGTTGTCTCTTTCTTATGCTTGGAGCAATAGTAGAGGCCGGGTTCTTCACCCACCAATACCGGATCTGGGCGTGCGACGAACTTAGCGCCGCAGCCACCGCAGAACTTCGTCCCCGCCACATTTTCGACGCCACAGGCGTCGCAGCGGGGAGCGCTCAATCCTTCAGATTGGGGTCGGGTTGAGTGTTCTTCCAAAGCGTCTCCAGATCGTAAAACTGGCGTTGCTCCTCTCGCATGACGTGGAGGAACACGTCTCCGTAGTCCTGTAAAACCCACCCAGTTCGTTCGCCGTCGGATCGCAACGGCTTCTCTCGGTGGGTGAGCATGTTCTCTTCGACCCGATCGGCGATCGACTCCACATGGCGGTCGCTGTTGCCAGTGCACACCACAAAATAGTCCGTCACCGAGGTCTTGGATCGGACATCCAGTATCTCAATGTTTTCCGCCTTAATATCATCGGCGGCTTCGGAAATCAACTCAACTTTTTCTTTAGAAGTCATTCATTCACGGTAGAGCTTATGCTCTTTTATATACTTTATAACGTCCTTGTGCATCCAAGGAGTCACGTCTTGGCCTTTGGCCAACTTGTCTCGGAGGTTGCTCGAAGCGACATCCATCGGCGTCATTTTAATGACGTCCACTCGTTCTTTGTAGTCTTCAGGGATACGTCCCAAGACATCCGATTCGGTAAGCGGTGCGCGCACGGCAACCGCAAACCGGCACAATTTGAGGAGCCGCTGCGGGTTCTTCCATCCGGGAAGACCCCTTAGGGCATCAGCGCCGAGGATGAACCAATAGTCGGCCGGTTGCACCATCTGCAGCTCGCCTAGCGTGTCGATCGTGTAGCTCGGGCCACCGCGCGTGATCTCCATGTCGCTCACGCTCATGTTCTCTTCGCCAGCGACCAAGCGCTTCACCATTTCGAACCGATCCTTCGGTGGCGTTCGGGTGCCGCGCTGCTTCAGCGGGTTGCGATTCGCGGGGAGCCAGATGACCTCGTCGAGCTCCAACTGCTCCATTGCCGACTTGGCGAGGGCGAGGTGTCCGATATGGGGAGGGTCGAAGGTGCCGCCCAGAATTCCAACTCTCATTGTTCGTCCGTAAATCCGAGGGCGACGTCTCCCACCACGACGGTGTCTCCTTCCTTGGCGCCCGCCGATCGCAGCTGGTCGATGATTCCCAACCGCTCCAGCCTCCGGTGAAGGTACCTGACCGCCTCGTCGTTCTCCAGATCG
Organism: Fimbriimonadales bacterium; assembly: GCA_038321975.1. Classification (GTDB taxonomy): domain Bacteria; phylum Armatimonadota; class Fimbriimonadia; order Fimbriimonadales; family Fimbriimonadaceae; genus Fimbriimonas. Next base: position 135,695 of record JBBQFM010000006.1, read on the forward strand.
GTCATCGCGACCATCCGCTCGATGCGCTTGCCCACGATTTCAAACCCGTCGTCGCGCGGCTCAATCGTCCACTTCATGTCGCCCGCGCCGTGCAGGGCGGGGAGCAGGACAGGGATCTCCTGAACGGGACTCGTCTCTTCCAGGGTTTGCACGAGCTGGAAAAGAAGTTGGTCGGTTCCTTGACCGGTGACCGCCGAGATGGGGAAGAGGGGATGCCCGAGCGTTTCGAACTTCTCCCGCAGGGCATTGAATTCGCCCGCAGGCAAGACGTCGATCTTGTTCAGCGCGATGATCCTCGGTCGGGCGAAGATCGCCTCGGAGTAAAGCTTTAGCTCGTTCTCGATGAGGTGATAATTGGCGATCGGGTCCGACTCGTCGACCGGGAAGCAGTCCACCACGTGGACGAGAACTCGGTTTCGCTCGACATGCTTCAAGAACTGGTGACCGAGCCCCACGCCCATGCTGGCGCCCTCGATAAGCCCGGGCATGTCGGCAACTACGAACGAGTTACCTTGGAAATAGGCGACTCCGAGGTTCGGCACGATGGTCGTGAACGGGTAGTCAGCGATTTTCGGTCGGGCCTTGCTGATGCGCGAGATGAGGGTGCTCTTGCCCGCGTTGGGCAGTCCGATGAGCCCCACGTCGGCAATCAGCTTCAGCTCGAGCTTTGCTTTGACGAAGTCGCCGGGAGCGCCTTTCTGGGCAAAGTTCGGGGCCTGGCGCACGGAGCTTGTGTAGTGCTGGTTGCCGAACCCGCCCTTGCCGCCCTTGGCGATGTTGAACTTCAGACCGTGGGTGTTGAGGTCGATGAGCAGGTCGCCGGTCTCGGCATCCGTGATGATGGTGCCCACGGGCAGCTTGATCAGAATGCCCTTGCCATCTTTGCCGCGCTTGTTCCCCATCGCGTGCTCTCCGTTGGCCGCCTCGAACCGCGGCTGGAGCTTGAAATCGTACAGGGTGCGCTTGCTTCGATCCGCGATCAGGACGATGTCGCCACCACGACCACCATCCGCACCATTCGGTCCGCCCCGAGGGACGTGCTTCTCCCGGTGAAAGCTCACCGCTCCGGATCCACCGCGGCCGGATTGAAATTCGACTTCGGCTTCGTCCAAAAACATCGACGTCAGTTTACCTTTTGTGCGTCGCAGCCTCGGGGACGGTGCCGATTGGCCCTCGTGAGTGCGAGCGGTTGCCCGATCGGATATCCAACTCCTTGGCGGAAGATTAGGTCTTCCGGGACACCGGGTAGGGGGCCTGTCGGTGGGCGCAACCCCCTCCCCAACGGTTCCGCATTGGGAAAGGGGCACCATCTCCGGAGCAAACAGTGAACCTCGGTAAACTGATTGGACTTTGGCCCGGAAGCTAAACCTGCTCCATCTATCGATCGCGATTGTCGTCAGCGTGGTCGTGGGCCTGGTTCTCAAGAAATACTATCCGGAGAGCTGGTGGGAGTTTGCCGGGTTTGTGACGGGCGTGGTGGGCGTCTATTTAGTGGCCGTCGAGCACATGATCAACTGGCCAGTGGGCCTAGTCAATGTCGTGGTTTACGGTTATGTGTTTTTCACCGGTCGGCTTTTCGCCGACATGAGCCTGCAGGTCTTCTTCTTTATCCTTGGTGTTCAGGGTTGGTATCAGTGGGCGCAAGGCGGAAAGAAGAAAGCCCCCGACGCCGGGTACCCGGTCGATCTCGAGCCACCCTCCAGCGAACTGAAAATCTCCCGGATTCAGCCCATTGACTGGGCGAAGATCGTGGCTTGTTGGGTGGTCGGTACCGCGATCTACTATCCGGTGATCAAACACTTTAATGGGGCCGCTCCGTTCCTCGATTCGACGCTCACGGTTGGTAGCATCATCGCTCAGCTCCTCCTTAACTGGAAGAAGCTGGAGAACTGGATCATTTGGATTGTGGTGGACATCATCTACATTCCTCTCTACATCTCGCGAGACTTCATCGCCACCGCCGTCCTCTACGGGCTCCTCCTCTGCCTTGCCATCTCAGGATTCATCTCTTGGCGCAACACCCACCTGGGCAAGAAAAAGCTGCAACCGGCGTAATCATCGGGAAGTTCTATCCCCCGCACCTCGGTCACAAGTTTCTGATCGAGACGGCGCTGGGCGAGGTGCAGGATCTCATGGTGATTGTCTGTGAGCATCCCTCGCAAACTATCTCCGGGGATCAGCGGGCTGCTTGGCTACGTGAGATTCACCCAGGCCTTACCGTTGTCGTGACCCCTGACGATGAACCTGATGAGCCAGAGCCTTGGGCTCGGCGGACGATCGAAATTCTTGGGCATCGGCCGGATGTGGTGTTCACTTCCGAGCTTTACGGCGAGGGGTATGCGGCGGCCATGGGTTGTGGCCACAGGTGCGTGGATCTCTCCCGTCTGGCGGTCCCCATTTCGGCTTCTAAGATTCGCCAACATCCGTTCGCCTTTTGGGAGTTCATGGAACCTTGCGTACGTGCCCACTTTGTCAAGCGCGTTGTTCTTATCGGGGTCGAGAGTACGGGCAAGACGACTCTGGCGCAGGAGCTTGCCGAGGCTCTCGATACTGAGTGGGTGGCCGAGTATGGGCGAGAGTACAGCGTTGGGAAGACCTCTTGGGAAACAGAGGACTTCGTGCGGGTGGCTACTGAGCAGCAGCGACGAGAGAATGAGGCTGCGCGTCGGGCAAATCGGATACTGATTTGCGACACCAACGCCGTTGCGACGACGGTTTGGCACCGTCGATACATGGGGAGCTATTCGTCCGAGGTGAACTCTATTGGCGCTCGCGATCAAGCTGACCTTTATCTGTTTGCCCAACCGGACTTTCCCTTCGTTCAGGACGGCACCCGAGATGGGGAGTTCATTCGGGCGGAGATGCAAGGGTGGTTTGCCGAGAGGCTTGCCGGTCGTGAGGTTGTCAGTCTTTTTGGGGATCGGGGGACGAGACTTGCTACTGCGCTGACCGAGATTCGCTCGCGATTCCTAGATCGCTCCGGCGATCCATAGTCTTTGCAGGAATGCGGTTACGAGTTGCTCTCGATGGGATAGGGGTTCTTCAGTCGCTACGGCTCCATCTTAAGCACATCGGTTCCGTATTGGTCCAAATGTGTGTCTTCGCTGTGAGACTTTCTTGGCCGTCAAGTAGGCCCGAAGGGTCGAGAACAATGTAGCCCAGGGCAACTCCCTGGGTGAATCCGGCTCACCTCCTGAGCCCTGTAGGGGCGGCCATATTTCGCCCCTACAGGGCTTGGAGATAAGGAGGGATGCTTCCCAGGGCGTTGCCCTTGTCCTTACCCACATTTTCCCCCGGTAGCGATTTCTATGCCAAGTGCGATGTCTTGAAGTCGGTTCCACCCTCGCCAGATTGTCTGCCAGCCTGGCTCGCCGTCGGATTTGCGTCCCAAGAA
>JBBQFM010000007.1:0-125363 GCA_038321975.1 Fimbriimonadales bacterium
AAGCCCGAATTGGGGGACGCACTGTTTGAACGAAGTGAGTTTGCGTCCCTCGGGATTCCGTGAACGAATACGCAGCGAAGGCACCGCCCGAGAGGGAATGGCCTCAGCGGAGCGCACAGGGCGCGAAGCGCCCAACCCCCGTCGCGAAGCGACAAAAGCAGAGCGTTGCCGCTACTTCGCGCGCTTCATCAACACTTCGTCTGTGAATCCGCCTTGGATCTGACCGTTGTCGTAAATGATCCAATCGTAGACGTCCTTCCTATCAACGCTCACCTTGTCCCCCTTATGGTGCTCCCGTGCGACTGCCGGCTCTTCATCGAGGGTCCCGGCAAAAGTGCTGCCCTTAAGCGTAAGCCCGGCAACCCAAAGATACTCGTTGCCTGCCGACGTCCGGAAGCCCCCCTTCACCGCGTAGCGCGCACCCGCCTTCGGATGGTCGAGCTGCTTGATGAACTCCGGCAGCGTGTCCTGTGCGTGAAGCGATGCGGCTTGGATCTCCGGGTCAGCCTGAGTGATTCGGCCCACGTTCTTCGGCGTTTTCGGACAAACCATCAAGAGGACAATGGTTCCAAGGGGAATGATGAGGGCCACCTTGAGAATCGGAGAGACTCGCCTCATGGCTCTGTCTGTTTGACCCTAACGTATTCCGCGACTTCGGCAACCGTGGCAACCCAATAACTTTCCAAATCCATAATCGCTCCCAACTCCGGAAAGACGATGGCCCATCCCTCCTCGAGATCGGGCAGCGCCGTCGCCTTCGCTAAATAGGAGACATCGAACGGCTCGACATTGATTCCCAGGTCCTGGCTCACCGCGAAGGTGTACTGCTCGTCGACCACGTGGCGATAATTGCCACCCGCGCACCAAGGCTGCTTCCCCGGATAGAGGAAAGTCTGAACTGGGCTCCCTTCGAAGAAGTCGCTGAAGAACTGCTGGGCCATGAAGAGCTCTTGCTCGATCATTCGCAAGGTCCAGTTGGGCACCCGCCCATCGTCGGTAACGCCGAGAAGGCAGGCGTTCCCGATTTCAAAGCCATCTTCCGCGAACTGTCGCCAAGCGGCCGGATCAGCAAGCACCTGGGTCGGGGTAGTGAAGAGGGTTGCCTTTCTCGACCGATCGATCGTCCGGAGGTCGGCCCCCGCATATGCCAGGGACACCGCCGCCTTCGCCCCACCGGGCCAGAGAATGGAAGAACTCACCCTTTGATTATGCGGGGAACAAGGGTTCTGTGCTTCGGGTCACTTTCATCGCGTGTAAACCACTTTCGCGGCAATGCCTTAGTTTGACTATTGGCACTTATTGCTTTAGAAAGCGCAAAAACAGAGATATTCTGTGGCGTTTACAGGCATAATTGGATTCGTGGGTGAGCCAGGTGGCTCGCTCTGGGACCAAAGCAGGTTGTGCAGCGGTTCGGCTGATCGGATTGAGTTCGGGTAGAGAGCCATAAGAAACTTTAAGAAGTTATGGTTGTTGCCAGAGCGAATGAAGAACGGTTGCGGTGTATTGCTTGATGTGGTCCTGATGGTTGATTGAGACAGGAGTACAAATGAAGCGAACGTATCGATATGCTCTCGGCGCGATTCTTAGCGCCGCACTGATCGTCCCCGCAATTGCGCAGGACAACTTCCCGGATGTTCCGGCAAACCATTGGGCTTATGAAGCCCTCGCCAAGATGAAGAAGGACGGCCTTCTCGTTGGCTATCCCGACGGCCTCTTCCGCGGCCCTCGACCCGCATCGCGCTACGAACTAGCAGTTGCGATCAACGCCACCTACACCGCCCTGAAAAACCAGGTCGACGGTTTGGATGCCCAGGTCAAGGCGCTCGGCGACAAGATCAACGGGATGAACGGCGGCGTGGACAGCTCGGCAGACATTAAGAATCTGCGAGATCAGCTGACCAGCCTTCAGAACGACGTCAACGGCATGAAGGGCTGGGGCGACGACATCGCCAACCTGAAGCGCATGGCGGATACGTTCCAGAAGGAACTGAATTCGCTCGGCGTCGACGTTGAGGCAATGAAGAAGGACCTCGGCGACATCAACGACCGACTCACCAAGCTTGAGAAGCGAAAGCCGGCCGTTGACATCAGCGGCGACATCAACCTCTGGATGGGCATGGGCAACAGCCGTGACAACAACTACGGCTTGAATAAAGATGGCCGCATTAACGGAACGAGCAATGCGCTCAACCCGTTTGGCACCGGTGGCGGCTCGGCCGGCCCCGGCGGCGGACCAGTTGGCTTGTCTCGAGACGTTTCGATCTTCCACGAAGGTGCATTCACCTTTGCCGGCACCAACGACACCGGTCCCAAGTGGCGCGGCACCCTGGTGGTGACCAACATGCTTGCCGACCAGAACTCGTCGGGCACCGGATTTGTGAACCAGTCGAGCCGAGTTGCGGGCATCGGGTACAGCGAGCCATCAGGCGACGTTTACCTCCAAGACTTCGGCGTGAAGTTCGATACCAGCGTCTCCAAGTTGGCGTTCAACGTCGAGGCAGGACGCGTGGGATACAAGATCTCGCCGTACATCTTCCAGCGACCGGATGAGACCGCGTACTTCGACAACGATCGATGGGACAACGGCCTCTGGCGATTCGACGGCGCGATCCTCGGCTTCAACTTCGGCGGCGCTAAGCTCGACGTGTTTGCAGGCAAGAACTCAAAGGTTCTTTCCACCGGCGGCGTCGAGCTGAACCCGATGGAAGTTCAGAACACGTTCGTAAGCAGCAACCCAGTTCCCGGAACGGGCGCCTTCACGATCGACCGATCACTCGGTTTGAATCTGAACGTCCCGATCTCGACGGCTGGCAACTTGAACCTTTCCTACCTTTGGTTGGATAGCGACACCGCCTTCACCGGCCCGATCGGCAGCTCAGTTGCACCTCGAAACCGAGTCAACGTTTACGGCGGTACCGCCGACTACAACATGGGTCGGATCAAGCTCGAGGGTGGCTATTCGGCCACGACGCAGAGCTTTAACAACACCGATGCCAACAATGGCGTCGACTTCGATCCGGGCAACGACAACACCGCCTGGTGGGCCAAGGTCCACTATTCGGGCGAGAAGTTCGGCATCTGGGGCGGATATCGCCAGATCGAAGACCAGTACATCGCACCAGGCGACTGGGGCCGACTGGGCATCATCCGAAATCCCGGCAACATCAAGGGATGGCAAGCCGGTGCATCTCTGAACATCTCCCATGCGATCACCTTGAACGCAATGGGTGAGTGGGATCAGGGCATTAAGGACGTTGCCGCGAATCCGTTCTTCTCGAGCAACACCCACGTCCAGAAGTACGCCGCCGACCTAAACGTCGAGCTCCGTCCTAATCTAGCCGTCACCGTTGGCCACGAGTACAACCACTTCACCGACCAGAGGCAGTTCGGCGGTTCCCCCGCTCGTTACGCCTGGTCTTCGGTCGGCGTGAAGTACGGCCTTAGCTCCGCCGCGAAGCTCCTGATCAAGTACGAGATCTCAGACATCTCGGGCGAGTTCACCGGAGTAGGCTCAACCCCGGGAGGCGTGCCCATCAGCACCTACCGAGGCGGATTCTTGACGACTCAGTTGAGCGTCAAGTTCTAAGGCTGGCTATTCAAAAGGGCTCACCGACCGGTGTCGGTGAGCCCTTTTTTCATTTGCCCGCTTTGGGGAATAATCCACGTTAACGTTATGGGAACTGCGGTCGGTGACCGGGTTCCTCCGCCGCCCGCCGAGAAACCTGTCAAGAGATTCCACGCGCAGCGTGTAGCCGACAATTGCATTGGCGCGGTGCCACCTCGCGCGCGCAATCCGGAAAAGACATCAACCAATTCCGTCTCGGGGTTCTAGACTTCGCTTCGCGAACAGAACACTCGAAACTCAGGGCGCTTGTCTGAGCAAAGCAAGTTTGCGCCCCATCGAGGGTTCCGTGAGCGAATACGGCCAAGCCGCGAACCCAGGGGCCGCGGAGCGCCGGCGCGGTCAAACGGCCCAGAGATGACCGTGTAAGTGCAGAATCTCTGCCCAAACCTACCGAACCCTTAGAGACGTGCCAAAAGACCTAAAGGTGTTTAATTGTTGAACCCACAGCAAAAAACTTGTGATTTTGTGGTCGTGGGTTGCATAATAACGCTGAGCGGACATGTGTCCGTTCCGGTACCAACGCAGGAAGCAGGGGCCGGGCTGATTGATCTCTAGTTGGGTAGAGGCCATAGGAAACTCAAGGAAGTTGTGGCTTTTCCTAGCACCAGAGAGCAAGAGGCGTTGTCGCTGGATGCCTGTTGAGATACCGCCTATCTCATGCAAGGAGCATTCACAACGCTAATGAAGCGAACATACAGATACGCTCTCGGCGCAATCATTGCAGCCGCGACAATCGTCCCCGCAATCGCGCAGGACAACTTCCCGGACGTTCCGGCAAACCACTGGGCCTATGAGGCTCTCGCCAAGATGAAGAAGGATGGCCTTCTCGTTGGCTACCCCGACGGTCTTTTCCGAGGCCCTCGACCCGCATCCCGATACGAGCTCGCAGTTGCTGTCAACGCGGTCTACATGGCTCTTAAGAACCAGGTTGACGGCCTCGACGGACAGCTCAAGGCTCTGACCGACAAGGTCAACGGCATGGGCGGCGGCACTGACAACAGCGCCGACCTCAAGAGCCTCCGCGACGCGCTCACCGCACTTCAGTCCGATGTAAACGGCATGAAGGGCTGGGGCGACGACATCGCCAGCCTCAAGCGAATGATGGACACGTTCCAGAATGAGCTCAAGGGCCTCGGCGTAGACGTCGAAGCGATCAAGAAGGACCTCGGCGACATCAACGACCGACTTACCAAGCTTGAGAAGCGAAAGCCGGCCGTCGATATTAGCGGCGACGTCAACCTCTGGCTTGCCGCTGGCAACAGCCGAGATGGCATGTACGGCCTCAACAAGGACGGACGCATCAACGGCACCAGCCAGCCCTTCTCGCCCTTCGGCGGCGGCGGCCCGGTTGGTCTCACCCGAGACGCATCCGTTTTCCACGAAGGCGCATTCACCTTCGCTGGCACCAACGAAACCGGTCCTAAGTGGCGCGGCACCCTTGTGGTCGGCAACCTCTTCGGCGATGGCGCTCTGGGCAACCAGTCGTCCTTCGGCGAGGGCTTCGGCTACACGTCCGAGGGAAGCGATGTCTACCTCAACGACTTCGGCGTGAAGTTCGACACCAGCGTTGCTGGTCTCGCGTTCAACGCAGAGGTTGGTCGAGTTGGATATAAGGTCAATCCTTATATCTTCCAGCGACCGGATAACAGCCACTACTTCAGCAACGAGCGATGGGACAACGGCAACTGGATGTTCGACGGAGGAATCCTCGGATTCAACTTCGGCGGCGCCAAGCTCGATGTCTTCGCTGGCCGAAACAGCAACGTCCTCAGCACCAATGGCCTTGAGATCAACCCGGTTGGAGTTGGCAACAACTTTAACACCGGTACGGGCACCGCGTTCGCAATCGACCGAAGCCTCGGCTTGAACCTCAACGTTCCGCTCACCACGAACGGCAACTTGAATCTGGCCTACCTTTGGCTCGACAGCGACTTCACCGTTGGCGGCGTGAACCGAGTCAACGTATTCGGCGGATCGGCTGACTTCAACTTCAACAAGATTAAGGTTGAGGGCGGCTATTCGAAGACGACCCAGACGTTCAACACCACCACGATCAACGACAGCGACAACGCTGCCTGGAACGTGAAGGCAAGCTACTACGGCGAGAAGTGGGGCATTTGGGGTGGTTACCGAGAGATCGAGAACAACTACGTCGCTCCTGGCGACTGGGGTCGACTCGGTATTCTCCGAAACCCGGCCAACATCAAGGGCTTCCAGGTTGGTGGCGCTCTTGACCTGACGAACGCACTCTCGCTTCATGCGGGCGGTGAGTTTGACAAGGGTAAGGCAAACCTCGGCGGTCTGTTCAACACGGATAGTAAGGTTAACAAGTACAACGTTAGCCTCAACTACCACCTGAGCAGCAACCTCGGACTCATGCTCGGCTACGAGTGGACTCAGTTCCAGAACCTGTCAACTGATTCCGCGGATAGCGGCGACTCCACCTACAAGTGGACGACCTTCGGCATCAACTACGGACTCAGCTCCGCAGCTAAGCTGTCGATCATGTACGAACTGTCCGACGTGGACAACGAGCTCCAGGGCCTGACCGGCGCACCCGGCCTCCCTGCGAACAAGTTCCGCGGTGGCTTCCTCACCAGCCAGCTCAGCATCAAGTTCTAAAGACTTGAGCTAAAGCTAGCGGCGCCTCCGTCCCCCGGGACGGAGGCGCTTTTTTATTCATCATTCATCCTTCATCGTTCATCATTCCAACATGCCCCACATCCATCTGGAAACGACCGCGGACCTTCACGAAAACGCCGACGTGCCGGATATCTTGGAGGCACTCGTCTTGAAGCTCTCGACCTTCGAGACGGTGTCAAGCCCATCCATCAAGGCCTATCACACCCTCCGCTCCTTCTGGGTCATGGGCGAAGGCGCCGCCCCCGGTTTCGCCCACTGCACCTTGGCCGTACTCTCCGGCCGACCACTAGAACTGCGCAAAGCAATGGCCGACGGACTCTGGGCCGAGCTACGCGAGCGTTTCGTCTACTCCCTAGAAAACCAAGAAGTAGCCCTCACCATCGAGGTGAGAGAGATGGAGAAAGAGACCTATCTGAAATAGAGGGCCTGAGAAGGTGCCCCTTTCCGAGGGGGTTTACCGTGGGGGAGGGGGGCCCGCGCACCATCCGGAAAAGGACATAAACCGATTCCGTCTTGGGGACCTAGACTTCGCTTCGCGAACCGAATCCTCGATACTCGGGGGCGCTTGTCTGAGCGCAGCGAGTTTGCGCACCATCGAGGGTTCCGTGAGCGAATCAGGCGAAGGCTGAGGACCCAAGATGGAATGGCCACAGCGGAGCGCCCAGGCGCAGAACGCGCCTCCCATAGCGGAGCGCCCCCGGCGCAGAAGGGAGGGCCACCGATTGTGGAGAGGGCACCCCCTAATGATTAGCTTTTAAGTTCCGAAACTTAAAGTAACTAGTCATGTTTGAGCTCAGTGGAAAGATTTTGATCGCGGGCCTTCTGCTCTTCGCATCCGGTGCGACCGGAGTGCCCGACTTCGGAGTGTCTTGGAAGGCCTCCCTGGCGATTGCCGCCTTGGCCGCCTTCGGCTACCAGCTCGAGAGGCGAGGCTATCGCAATCCCGGAATCGCGGGATTCTTTGCGGTCACCGATGCCGCGATCATCGCCTTCGTGCTCGCCTCGGCGGGCAAACTCGATTCCCTAGGCTTCCTGGTGCTCGCCCCATGCGCGTTCGCCACCATGCGACACCGCGCCCAACCCGTCTTCATGGCGCCATTGGCAACTGCATCCCTCCTGGTGGCCCACTCGCTATCCGGCAAGGGCGACGTGCCTGGAGTAGCCCTCCTCGCCCAGATGGCCGGTGTGCTCGCCATCGGATTGCTCTTCCCCACATCTCGACACACAATCACCACCGTCCAGGCGGCCGAGCGAATCAGCGACTTGAACCTCATCCCGATCGGCCCCCCCGACGCCATCCTCGACCTGCGAGAGAACTACCGCAAGTTGCGAGACGCCTACCAAGATCTGGATCGGCGTAGCCGACGCGACCGTCGAGCCGCCCTCCTGGGCGAAGCCCGTAACGGACCCGCATCCGGCTTCTTCCGCCGACTCGCCGAGCGACTCGCCCAATTGTCCTCCGCCGAAAAGGTGGTGCTCTACACCATGGCCGGCTATGGTGGCCAGTTCGTGGTCCGCTCTACTCACGGCGATCTACCGCCCGAGATGCAAGAAGCGGCGATCGAAGTGGACCCAAAGCTGGCCCCCATCCTCATTCGGGAAAGCGCCGAACGAAGCATTCAAGCCCTGCGACAAGACGCCGGCGGCTTCGCCAATATGCTCCTCCTCAACGAAGGCAAGGTCGTGGGAATGGTGGCGCTCTGGCACGATTCTGATGACACGCTCGAAGAAGCACGTCGCGAGATCGACGATTCGGCCACCACGATCGCCGCGATGATCAGCGACGCTCTGCGACGTGAGGACGTCGAAAGACGGCTGCGCGAATCGGAGCTCCTCTACGATATGGCCGCGTTGGCTTCCGGCGCAGAGTCCCGCACAAGCGTGGCTGCCCGCTTCACCAGAGAGATCTTCGAGATGCTAGGAGCCGACCACGTTGGCATCTATCTGCTCGACGGCGGAGAATTGACCCCCTTGTCTCGAGAAGGCGCCGACGTCCGACTCTTGGAGTCGATGAGCTTCGCCACCGGGCCCGGCCTAAACGGCTGGATGGGCGTAGAAGCCCCCGAGCTACTGCTCGCCGACGTTCGGGCCGATTCCCGCTGCCCTGCCTCGGCGGCGATCAAAGCCCGAGTGGGAAGCTACTGCGTCATCCCCCTCCAATGCGGCGAACAACCCTTCGGCGTTCTTACTGCCGCAACCCACCGGACCGGCGGTCTCGACCTCCCTGCGATGGAGGTCCTGCGAGTTTCAGGCTCCGAACTCTCCCACGCCCTCGCGAAGTATGAAAGCGAAGGCGGAGCCGAAGGGGTCATGAACCCCCGCGAGTTCCAAACCCATGTGGGGACATCTGCCGGCAGTCTTGTCGTCTTAGAAGCCCTGAGACGCGATCAGTTGGTAGAAAGTCTCGGCCGGGCCGCCGTCAATCATGCGCTACGCAAATTTGCGCGACGAGTGCGCGCTCGACTACCCGTTGGCGGTGCCGTGTGTCGGCGCCCTGAAGGCGACTACTTGGTGTTCCTTCCCGGGTTCGCAGAGACCGCCGCCAGCCGATGGGCCAACGAGCTTTCGGCCACCGCATCGATGATCGGCCTTCGTACTCCAGACGGTTCGACGAAGATCCCCCTCGCTCTGCGTGCCAAAGTCGCCGAAATAAGCCCGCAAACTCACCAGTTTTTCCAACAGATAACCGCATAACCGGTTCGGTCCAGCAAATATGCAAGCCCACGATATGTGAATTCGAAGCTACATTAGAAAGGCCTCCAACGAGTGGCAAGAGATTTGGATCAATAAGGGGAGCGAACCGACGGGATGATGGCGACCACAAAGCCGCGAAAGCGGAGCGCCAACGACCGCGATGTTCCTGCCCAAGACTGGAGAATGGACTTGAGCAGAACCCTGGGTCGTGCGGAATTGGCGTTAAGATGCGGTCGCTTCGAGGAAGCGGCCGTTCTTGCCACACGCGTTTCTACCGCAGACCCGACCCACATCGGGGCACTCGAGACCTTGGCAAAGGCCCAGTGGCGGTCGTCACAGCACGAAGAATTGCTAACGACCGTGTCGAGATTGCTCCGGCTCAACCCATACGAGCCTGGATACCATGCGCTCCGCGGAGCCGCGCTGCAGTGCCTAGGGCGCTACGGCGAGTCTGTCCAGGCCTTCAGCCGCTGCGGCGGTGACGCAAGCAGCAAAGAAGCGATTCGAAGCCTCCACGAGTGGCAGGCTGGCCTGGTAGCTGAGATGATGAAGACCGACAAGGTCTTCAAGGCTCACTACGAACAAAGCCCAACCGAAGCCTGCTCCTCCCGAGGATTCGCATTCGTGGCCGAAGAGCGAGCCGAACGTTGGCTCACCAACGGTCGAGAACGAGCAACCTTCTTCACCCGCCCCAGCTAACGGCCTCACGTGTCATCCACGCAAAGCGTGTAACCGACAATTGCATTGGCGCGCGCAAAGCCCGCAAGATCGCTCCCGCAATCTGTAGTCGCGACCGCAGTGTCGCGCGACGGCCAAAGGCCGTCGATCCCAAACCTACCCGGAGAGTCGGCCGACAAAATCTCACGTGTCATCCACGCGAAGCGTGTAACCGACAATTGCATTGGCGCGGGCAAAGCCCGCTAGATCGCTCCCGCGATCTGCAACAAAAAAAGGGCCCCTCAACCGAAGTTGAGGGGCCCGACCGAAGGACCGACTACGGTGCGAGCGTGAACGCTCGGTTGATGTAGATGTCCTCACCGGTTAGCGAATTGGCGTTCGTGATCGAGCCAATCGTGTAGATGTGAGTGCCGTCCGTGATCACCTTCACCGGTACGACCGAGGTCGCATTCCAGTTGCCCGCGGTGCGAACGATGTTCGAAACGCCATCGAAGGTGAAGTCAAAGTCCTGGCTGTTCGTCAGGTCGTTCGTTCCCGTACCAAACGAGCCAATCGTGTGGGCGAAGCCGCCACTGTCGACTGCGAGGCCAACGCCAAGGGTGCTGACATTGCTGTAGCTAACCGACTGCAGCCACAATCGACTGCCGTCCTGGGCAACCTTTCGAAGGTAGAGCTGGGAGTGGGCGTTGCCACCGAAAGGAATATAGCTTCCCGTGATGTAGATGTTGCCCGAGAGGTCCTTCGACATTGCGCCAGGGATCATCGGGTTCAGGTCATCGTGGTACCAATCCTCCCACATCACACTGCCATCCACCGGTGAGAACCGGCTCATGTACAGGTTGCCCGAGGTTCCCGTCGTGTCGTGAATACCCATTACGATCGCCGAACCGTCTTCCAACGTCGTAAGGCCCGTCGGCGAACTAACAACGCCGGTTACTCCAAGTGCTCGGATCCACTCTTTCGGGCCGGTGCTCGAGAATCGAGTAAGAACGTAGTCATACACGCCGGTATGAGCGACTTCGCTGAGCGTCAAAGCAAACGGGTTGCCCGACTCGTCCAACTCCCACTGAAGAAGCTGATCCGTTCCCGGCGAGTCGTTGATGATGTTGTCCCAAAGGATATTGCCGTTCGGGTCGTACTTTACGATGTTGACGGCAAGGTTGTCCAAGGTGCTGGGCTGCATCGTGTACGCGATAAGTGCGTTGCCGCTCGCGTCGACCTTCACGCTCGCCTTATCGCCTGCTCCCAGAACGAGAGATGCGAACTCGCGAGTCCAAAGGAACTGACCGTTCTGGTCGAACTTCTCCACGCTGTAGTGCAGGTGCGAAGCATCGTAGCCGTAGGAAACGATCACGTAAAAGTTGCCGAACGTGTCAGCTGCGCAGCTATGGACCCAAGAGTTCACGCGGCCGCCAAAGTCGGGGGTGTAAGTGCGGACGATCGGCGTCGTAGCCGCAATCGGATAGATAAGAATCTCAACCGTGGGAGGGGGATCGAGAGGATTGGTGCGGACGGTGGTGCCAACGACCACAAGCGATCCGTTGGAGGTGATGCAAGCATCCTTCGCCTTGTCTCCCATCCCGCTGCCGGGACTCCCGTGGAAGTAAGTGTTGTAGTCAAACGTTAACATGTCGGCGGACGCTAGACAGGCCACTGCCGTAAGCATCGCCGCGATTCCCAGCCGCAAGCGTTTCATCAACTTCAATTGTAGGGCCAACCCAGCAATATTCTCAGGTAGAACATGAGCCTTTTTGCTACTTCAGCAGTATTTTTGCCGTAGATTCAAACTTACTCGCGTAAGTTGGAACCTGGGTAAGGCAAAGCCGAATAGATCGCTCCCGCGATCTATAGCCGCCCGCCGCTAGGGAAATCAGCGAATAGCGATGAGTGCAGACGGCTAGCAGCCAACGTTAAAACTGAAAACGGCCAACCGAGAACGGAAAAGGGATTGTATTGGCAAGCTGCTTCGCATACACTGAATCCGCAGAGGGCACCGTTGCCCGAGGCAATAGGGATGAGCCAATTGGATGGAACGATCGAAGGCGCATGCGGCCGTTTTGGCTGCATGCAAGACGAGGAAGTTGTTCACCTCGCCAAGACCGGCCACATGGGCGCCACCGAGTTTCTCATCACTCGCTACCGACCCCTCGTAGAGACCAAGGCCAAGGCCTATTTCCTGATGGGCGCCGATCGAGAGGATGTCATCCAAGAGGGCATGATTGGCCTTTATAAGGCGATTCGAGACTTCCGGCTTGACCGATTAAACAAGTTTCGACCCTTCGCCGAGCTTTGCGTTACTCGACAAATCATCACTGCCGTAAAGACCGCCACCAGGCAAAAACACGTGCCCCTTAACGGCTATGTTTCTCTCAACCGAAGCGCCGTTGGCGAGACCCAGGACAACACTTTGCTGGATGTCCTCCCCGATCTACCCCGGAATGCTTCGGATGCCAAAGCTTTAACTGACCGACTTCCTCAAAATTTGCACGAAATGGTCAAACATTCGCTTAGTGATCTAGAGCGACAAGTGCTACGCTGTTACTTAGACGGGTTATCTTATCGTGAGATGAGCAGAGATTTGCTCTGCCACACCAAGTCAATCGATAACGCCCTGCAACGCGTAAAACGGAAAATAAGCTTGTTTTTGAAAGATTAATGCCAGGGTCCTTGCCAAAATTGGTACGTTTTGCGATATATTGGCCATTCAGGGGCACTTTTAGAGAGTGTTGTCGTCTGAAACATTACTGATTACATTTGGGGATATAGATAAATGCGCCTAGCCTTGTGCTGCAAAGAAGGATTATTCTGCGACGCTCTCGCGAGCTTACTTGACCATCACGGGAGTTTCCAGGTGGTGGCCATCGAGCCGTCAGCCAAAGGCCTGGTGACCGCTGCAAAAGATCAGCGAGCTCAACTTCTCGTGGTTGACTCCGTTGACCTCGATGCAAACGATCTGCAGTTTCTGCTTGGCGCCCGCGCCTTCGGAGACTTCGGCGTAGTTCTCATCGTGGGGGAGGACGACCGAGAGGCGTACATCGAAACTCCCGTCGATCGAATCGTCTCGCGAACCGGCAACGCCGACGCGCTTTTCGAGGCTCTCACTGAGCTCGGCGGTAAGGTCCGAATCACTCGCCCCTATATCCGAGACGGTCGCCGAGCCTACGGTCGCGGCCGAAACGGCGAACTGACCCGACGCGAGTACGAAGTCGCCCAGTTGGTTGCCAAGGGTATGAGCAATCGCAAGATCGCTGGGATCACTGGACTGAGAGAGCAGAGCATCAAGAACCTCGTGAGCGTAGTGATGCGAAAGCTGCACTGCGAGAACCGAGTTCAGGTCGCCCTCAAACTTACTCAGGGCGCCCCGATTGAGCCGATCGCGGACGACGAAGAATAGCATCCAGTATTCCCCTTTGAACGGAGGCCGGTTTTTATTCGACCTCCGTTTTTTTGGCGTTAGCGTAAACTCGAACTCGTGAAATCCAGGGTCCTCACCGCCCTCGTCCTGATCCCGATCGTCCTCGCCGTTCTGTTAAGCACGTCGTTCTGGCCCTTCGCCGTCCTCTCGTCGCTCATCGTCTTCCAAGGATGCCGAGAGATTGCCGGGATGTTGAAGACCAACTCTGAGCATCTTTCGATCGTCGGGCTAGTTCTATTGGCCTTCTTTGCCGCGTGGGCCTACAACGGAGCCCAAGCTTCGCGCCTGGTGGCCGAAGCGGGAGCCGCCCTCTTAGTCGGCAGCGTACTGGTCATATTCTTCAGCAAGAGTAAACCAGGAAGCCTGAATAGCTCCCTCTCTACCGGGTGGGTACTCGGTCCGATTCTCTGTCTCATGGCCCTCCACAATGCGGGCGGAGTTCAACCTTGGGACCTCAAGCCTCCGATCTTGCTTTCGATTGTTCCCCTATGGGGCGGAGATACCGCGGCAATCTTTGCGGGTAAGGCATTCGGAAAGCACCTCTTGGCCCCCAAGATTTCACCTAAGAAGACGGTTGAGGGTTCCGTAGCGAATCTGCTGGCTTGCATCGGCGTCGCCATCGGGCTTGGTGCCTGGATGGGGGTGTCGCTGCCGATCGCCGCCGCCTGCGGAGCGGCAGCCGGCGTCTTCGGTCAAGCCGGAGACCTTTTCGAATCGTGGGTCAAACGGCGCGCCGATCTCAAGGACAGCGGCAGTCTACTGCCTGGCCATGGAGGAATCATGGACCGTATCGACAGCATCCTCTTCACCGCACCCGTCGTCTGCCTGATCCTGCTCTTCTGCCGGTAACCTATTCGGCAGATGCCTGCGATAGAAACCAAGGATCTCGTCAAAACCTACATCTCGAGCAAGAAGGAGCCCGGGATTATGGGTTCGATCAAGAGTCTGTTCAGCACCGAGAAGGTGGAAGTTCAGGCCGTAAAGGGCATCGACCTCAATATCGAACAGGGTGAGATGGTTGGATTTCTCGGACCCAACGGCGCAGGAAAGACGACCACGCTCAAGATGCTCAGCGGCATCCTCTTCCCCACTTCTGGTTCAGCAAAGGTGCTTGGCTTCACCCCCAGCGATCGCCGACCCGAGATGCTCCGCCAAATTTCCCTGGTGATGGGCAACAAGATGCAACTCTGGTGGGACCTCCCCGCAAGGGACAGCTTCATCGTGCTCAAAGAGTTGTACGAAGTGGACGATGCAATGTTCAAGAAGCGCTCATCGCAGTTGATCGAGGCGCTGCAGTTGGAAGATAAGATTCACACCCAAGTTCGCAAGCTGAGCCTTGGAGAGCGGATGAAGTGCGAACTTGTCGCCGCTCTCCTTCACTCGCCAAAGGTTGTGTTCCTCGATGAGCCTACGATTGGGCTGGACGTTGTGAGCCAGAAGCGGATTCGAGACTTTCTCAAGGAGCTGCACCGCGAAGACAACTGCACGGTGCTTCTCACCAGCCATTACATGCAGGATGTTCAGGAACTGTGCGATCGCGTCGTAGTCATCGACCACGGCTCCCGAATATTCGAAGGAACACTCGATGATTTGTCGCGGAAGTTTAGCGACACCCGTCGGGTGCGGCTTTCCTTTTCCGGGCCGGTCGCGACAGAGGATTTGGCGAAGTACGGCAAGGTGATCGGCGAAGTGGGTGAGGTCGGGGTGGTCGAGGTGAGCCGCGCCGATACCGCCTCCGCAACTTCCGCCATGCTCCAGTTCCTTCCCGTTAGCGACGTTGGAATTGAAGAGGTCGACATCGAAGACGTGATCCGGGACCTGTTCACGCAGGACCGATGAGCCAGATCCGGTTCATCGCTCATTGTTTCACATGAAACATCCCTAACCCCCATGATGTAAAATTCAGATCCTTTCCACGACATGGAAAGGGGGAGTTACATTAATGGATTTGAGCACAATGGCGACGCGCTATGACGCGTCCTCAACTGAACCGAAGTGGTACGAGAAGTGGGAGAAGGCGGGGCTATTCAAGCCAGACCCTGACCCAAGCAAGCCCCCGTACACGATCACCATCCCGCCGCCAAACATCACGGGCAGCCTGCACATGGGCCACGCCCTGTGCTATCCCCTTCAAGACCTTCTCGGCCGATTCAAGCGCCTCACCGGAAGCAGCGTCTTGATCCTCCCTGGCCAAGATCATGCCGGCATCGCCACCCAGAGCGTGGTGAGCAAGCAGCTGCTGAAGGAAGGATCAAGCGCCGCACAGATCGGGCGAGAGAAGTTCGTCGAGCGGGTTTGGGAGTGGCGCAAAGAGTCTGGCGATACGATTCTCAGCCAGTTGCGTCTACTCGGATGTGCTTTCGATTGGTCGCGATCTCGCTTTACGCTCGATGAAGAATATCACGATGCGGTGCTCAAGGTGTTTATCGATTGGTTCGAGAGAGGACTGATCTTCCGCGGCAAGCGCGTGGTGAACTGGGACCCCAAGTTGCAAACCAGCGTCTCCGACATCGAAACTCTGCGAGAGACGCGCAAGGGGAAGCTGTATCACATTCGCTATCCGTTTACGGACGGCAGCGGCGAGATCGTGATCGCCACCACCCGCCCGGAGACAATGCTTGCGGATGTGGCGGTGGCCGTTCACCCGAGCGATGCTCGTTACAACGACAAGCTTGGGAAGACGCTTCGGCTTCCGCTGGTGAACCGGGACATCCCCCTCATTGCCGACATCTATGCCGACCCCGCTTTCGGTACCGGTGCGGTAAAGATCACCCCGGCCCATGACCCGAACGACTATCAGGTGGGAATTCGGCACGGACTCGATATGCCAGTGATCCTGGATCCCCAAGCGCGTATCTCACTCGAAGGTAAATACTTTGGGTTGGATCGCAACGAGGCCCGTCGCGACATCGTGAAGGATCTGGAGGAGGGTGGCTTCCTCGTGAAGATCGAGGACCACGAGATTCCGATCATTATCAGCGACCGCAGCGGCGAGGTGATCGAACCGCTGCTTAGCGAGCAATGGTTCTGCGACCAGCCAAAACTTGCTCAACCGGTGATTGAAGCGGTCAAGGCGGGTGAGATCAACTTCCACCCGGCGAGATACGAGCGAATCTTCATTGACTGGATGGAAAACATTCGCGAGTGGTGCATTAGCCGACAGCTCTGGTGGGGTCACCGGATCCCCATTTACTACACCGAAGATGGGACCGCATTTGCAGCCCTCAATTGGGACGAGGCGCAGAAGGCAGCCGGCGATGCGAAGATCGTTCGGCAAGACGAAGACGTTCTCGACACCTGGTTCTCGAGCGGCCTCTGGCCGTTCGCAACGTTAGGCTGGCCCGAACAAACGGAGGACCTGGAGCGGTTCTATCCGACAAGCTGTCTCATCACGGATCGAAACATCATCAACCTGTGGGTGGCTCGCATGACGATGATGGGCTATGACTTGGTGGGTGTGAAACCGTTCAGCGATGTGATGATCTACGCCACCGTTCTCCGCGAGGATGGTCGGCGGATGAGCAAGAGCCTAGGGACGGGCATCGATCCGGTGGGCGTGATCGAGAGCTTCGGTGCCGACGCGCTTCGGTATGCACTGCTCAGCCAGACCGGTGAGAATCAGGATCTTCGGTACGGAGAGCGCAAGACGGAAGAGGCTCGCAACTTCTGCAATAAGATTTGGAATGCGACTCGGTTCATCCTCATGAATGTCGAGGGTCAAAAACGTTCCGAGCCGGGTGAACTGCAGCCCATCGACCGATGGCTGCTGAGTCGCTTAGTGGAGACGGCGACGGTGACGAAGAAGGCGTACGAAGCGTACGACATCCAATCCGCGTGCCAGGCGATGTACAAGTTCTTCTGGAACGAACTTTGCGACTGGTACATCGAGGTGAGCAAGCCGCGGCTAGCTGACCCAGCGCAGCGGGAGACACCCCAGTGGGTGCTTCTTACGGCTTTGGAAGCGTTCCTGAAGATGATGCACCCGGTGATGCCATTTATCACGGAGGAGCTCTATGCCCATTTACCGCTGGAAAACAAGAGCGAGTTTGTGATGTCGACGGCTTGGCCCGAGTTTCCTTCTACCTTTGCGGATGGAGAAGCGGAGGCGCGGATCGAGCGGCTGTTCGAAACAGTCCGGGCGCTTCGCGCGTTGCGCGCGGAGCTTGGGATCGCCGCCATGTCCCCTATTCCGGTGACATATTACGAGGGTTCTTTGCAGGGAGATGAGGCAGTTCTTTCTTCGCAGGCTTGGGTTCAAGAGTTGCGTCCAGGAAGACCTGCGGAAGAAAAGTTCTTGAGTGTTCGCACGGGGGGGCTGGATCTCTATCTGCCGATCGAGGGACAGGTGGACGTGGATAAGCTACGGCAGAACCTGGATCGCGACATTTCGAAGACTCAGGATGAGCTTGCCAAGCTGAGCGCTAGGCTCGAGAATCCGCAGTTTGTAGAAAGGGCGAAACCTGAGGTTGTGGAGAAGGAGAAGGAGAACCTGGTGGAGTTGCAGGGACGCCTCCAAAAATTCGCCGAAAGGCGTGAGCTTTTCAGCTAAAAGCCTGAGAGGAAGGGGCGGGCTTCCACGTTCTCCTCTTCTCCCACCTAGTAGAAAGGCCGGGTTTTTGTTGCAACAGACTAAGTTTGGGCCAATTTGTATGTACCATTAGACCGCTGGGCATTTCGTGTGTCCTGTGATAAGGAATTTATTGTTATGAACCTCAAAGGAACTCTAAGAATTAGCGCGGTCGCCGCGGTTCTCGCTGCAGCCATCTCGGCCCAAGCATTCACGATCGCCCTCTCTTCTGTAGGCTCCTGGGCCGTCGCAGGACCAAACCTGACCTTCACCGAAAAAGTGATTTTCCAGTCCACTTCGGTCGTAGCGCCCGTTTTCACGAGCCAGACTTCCTGGGTTGTTAACGCGTCTCCTCCCACCCCGGGCGCCGGCCTTTTCGATGACGGCGCGGGCAACACGATCTCATACGTCCTGAACCTGACCAACGCCAATGCCTACTTTAACGGCCTGTGGGCAGCTGGAACGTGGGACTACGTGGCGGGAACCGGCTTCTATGCAGGTCTTGCTGGTGGCGGCACGTTCACCGAGAACCTCGACACCACCAATTTTCCCGTAGCGCCCGGACAGTCACTCGGCACCTACGTCGGAAAGCTTGAAGCGGTGCCCGAGCCTGCTAGCATGGCAGTCCTCGGCCTCGGCTTCGTTGGCCTCATCGCTCGACGCCGACGCAAGTAAGTTAGCTCTTCGAGACACACGAATGCGGGTTTGGCTCTTCGGAGCCAGACCCGTTTTTTGTTGGGTCGCTTGATTATAAGCGCACTTAGAATCGGGCGTTTCTTGTTTTCGGTTCATTTCTGTGTCGACGGCCTTGGGCCGCCCCGCGACACGGCGGTCGAGGCTACAGCGTGCCGCTGGTCGGAGCGGGCTGTGCCCGCGTCGATGACATCGCCGACTACACGCTTTGCGTGGAATTTGACGATGAATTGTCGGTGGATCAGAGGTTTGGAGCCCGCCCCGCGGGCGTGAATAGCGCGGTCAGGCCCGCGCGGTCCCACATGGATTGATCGGCGTGTGCGAGACCCCCTCCCCATCTCCGGAATCACTTTGCCCTGACGAAGTGTCCGTTTCCCGGGCTGAAAATGACGTCGCCTTGTTGGTCCGTGCGGTCAATTTCGATGTGGTGGGCGTTGAGGCGGTCGAGGGTGGATTGGTGGGGGTGGCCGTAGGGGTTGTTGCGGCCGCAGCTGATGATGGCGACGGTGGGGCGCACGGCGGCAAGCCAGGCTTCGCTGGTGGCGGTTCGGCTGCCGTGGTGGCCGGCGTGGAGGATGTCGGCGGTCCAATCGGCGGTGGGGGCTTCGGCTTCCTCTACGGAGGTCGGCGCGTCTCCGGAGAGGACGGCGGATCCGCCGGGGCCGGCGATTTTGACGAACATGGAGCCGTTGTTGTCATTCTCGCCCTCGCGTAGCGGGGGGCATCGGAGGGTTAGTCTGTAGTTGCCAAGGCTTGCGCTGGCTCGCGGGGCGACCCAAAGGACGGAGGCATCGCTTACCTTCCAGCGCAGAAGCTCGGCTTGCATTTCCGGGTTGGTTCGGAAGGCGGCTGACACGGCCAGCTTCGCGTTGGGGAACGCGGCGAGGAGGCCAGCAGTGCTTCCGACGTGATCGGAGTCGGGGTGGCTGAGGAGGATTAGCGAAATGGAGGTGACGCCAAGGTTTCGAAGCTTGGTCAGGACTTGGCGCGAACCGTCGGCCATTTGTTTGGTGAGGGGGCCGTCGTCGATGAGGATGGCACTACCGGAGGTTCGGAACAGGGTGCAATCGCCTTGGCCGACGGAGAAGAAGACCAGCTCGGTCGGCTCGGGGAGCAGGTAGCCACTGGAGACGCCGAGCAGGCATGTGACGATGACAAGGACGGTGCGTTTAGGGTTGAACAATCTTCAACCTCCACAACATCAGTCCGGCTCCGTAGTAAGGTGCGAGCCAGTAGGCGTTGAACTCGGGAACCTGGATGACGGCACTCGGCAGCGAAGCAAACCAGTCAGAAACGGCGAAGATCCACCCGGCCATGGGCGCAGCGAGGCTGGCGACGATTCCTGCGCTGGCGGCGGGGAAGAGTGGCGATAGGGCGAATGAGGCGGTGGAAAGGATGAGCGCACAGGTGGCAACTCCGACTACGAGGGCGTTTGAGAAGATGGAGGTGGTGGTGATGGTTCCGAAATGGTAAGCGATCAAGGGCTCGGTAGCTAGGGACAGGATTACGCCGGCCTTGACGAGCTGGAGGAGGCGTTGGCCAAGGAACTCACGGGCGTTCTTTGGGGGCTTGGCACGATGGGTGGCGAAGAGGATGAGCGCGGCGACGGATACGAAGGACAGCTGAAATCCGGGAAGGTCGAGCTGAAAGGGTTGCCATAGCAAAACGCCAATAGACGCCACGCACAGGGCGGACAGGGGATCGGGGTCCCGGGCGAACTTATAGGCGCTTAGGTAGATGATCGTCATCACGACGGCCCGAATCGTTGAAGGCTGAAGGCCGGTGGCTAGCGCGAACAGGGTTAGGACGAGGGCGACGCCGAGGATTTGAAGGGTGCGCGGGATCGGGAGAATGGCGCAGACCAGGTTCACGAAGAAGGCGAGCGCGAAGATGTGGAGGCCGCCGGCGGTGATGAGGTGGACGGTTCCGGTTTTGGCGAGGGTTTCTTTTTCGTCCTTCTCGAGGGTGCCTTCTCGGAAGACGAGAGCTCTGAGCCAATCTCCTCCTTTCTTGCCGACCGAGGTCGTGACGAAGTCGGCGAATTGGCGTCTCCAGCCATCGGCGGTGCGGTTGATCCAAGGTCCGCGGGCGGTGACGATGAGCTTACGGCCCTTGAGGTCTACGGTGCCGATATCGCGGTGGGTCAGCAAGAATGGCGAGTTTTCGGCTGGGGGTTTGGCGATTGCAGAGATGTCCAGTTGGTCGCCGAGGACGAGCGGTGGATTCTTCGGCGCGTAGGCGAGGAACCGTTTATTGCCGACTTGGAGGTCGAAGACTTGCTCGTTGTTTGACTCGTTGGGGACCGAGGCGACGGTTGCGGGTCCGGTTAGGAATTCGGTGGTTGGGATGGGTTTGACGGGGGTTGGGGTTAGGTAGAGGCCAAGGAGGAGGGCGATCGTCGGCACCGCCAGTCCTTTTGCTCCCCTTAGATTTGTGGCTAGGGGTAGGGGTCCTTCAGGATGACATTCGGACGGCAGAACCTCGGCCGAAAGGGGTGGCTTCCGGAAGTCTTTCGGTGAGCCCAACCCCCTCCCCCATCTCCGGAATGGGATGTAGGCAATCGGAACCAGAAACGCAATGTTGAGGGGGTGTGCTCGGAGGGTTAGCCCTATCGCGAGGGCGGCGAGCACAAGGATGGAGGCGCGGTGGTCAATCTCCTCGATCATTCCATTTCGCCATTCGACGCTCAGCAATCTCGCGGATGCTCAGGTCGTTTTCGGGGAGTTCTCGGAGGGCGAAAGTTGATGTTTGTACGGGCAACTTTGGAGGGAGTGGGCGGACTCCGAAGCGGATGTCGGTGAACAGATGGGGCTCTCCGGACTGCTCTTGGAGGCGGTCGAGGATGAGTTCTTTCCGCATGCGCAGCTCTTGGGCCCAGGCGGCGCCTTCAACGGCGACCCAGACGGTGCCTTTGTCGAAGCGATCGGGGGCGGAGCGGGATGCGAGGCCGGGACCGACGATTTCATCCCAGCTGCGCAGGGTCGCTTGGGCTCGAGCGGTGCGAAGGATTTCGCTTTGGCCGAGGGCGCGGGGCAGCAGGTGGGAGACCCGTCTCATCGTGTTTCATGATGGCGCAACAGGATTCGAGATTTCTGGATCGATACCTCGAGCGCGAGAGTGATTTCGAGCTTTGTCCGCGTTGATCGCATCGCCGGTTACACGCTTTCCATGATTTTTGGTGATAGTTTGGCGGTGGGCGTCACAACCCTCTCCCCCACGGTTCTCCCTTCGGAAAGGGCGAACCATCTCCGGATCAGGCTCGGATGATCTCTCCATCTCTCACGTGGAACACGGTAGCGGCTTCTAGGATTCGGTTTCCGGCGGCGGCGGCTTCGGTGCAGGTGAGGACGGCTTGGCCGGCTTTTTCTAGGACCACTTCGACCAGTGCGGCTCTTCTTCGCTCATCGAGGTCGCTGAGGATGTCGTCCAGTAGTAGCAAGGGGGCCTCTCCTAGCTCCTGTGCGGCGAGTTCTAGGGTTCCGAGCTTTAGAGAGATGACGAGGGTTCTTTGTTGGCCCTGCGAGGCGTACAGACGGGCTTCTCGTTTGTCGACTTCGAGGAGGAGGTCGTCTCGGTGAGGGCCGACGGAGGTTCCTCCTCGGGCGACATCGGTGTTTCTGGTGGTCTCGAGGGCCAAACGCAGGCTTTCAGCGTCCTCAGACGGGTCTTTGGGTTGGTAGGTTAGGTTTAGGCGCTCTCCGTCGCCCATTTGGTGGTGGACCCTCGCAGTGAGCGGATCTAGGCGGTCGACGAAGGCGTTACGGGCCACTCGAATGGCGGCACCGTGCTGGGCGATTTGTTCTTCCCAGGGTTCGAACATGGCGGGGGGTTGCATCCATTCCCTCGAATCTTTGAGCAGAGCGTTTCGCTGTTCGAGGGCTCGTTTGTAAAGGGTGAGGTGGCGCAAGTAGCTGGGATAGAGGCTGCTCAGCTCGAGGTCTAGGAACATGCGGCGTTCGGTGGGTTCGCCTCTTACGATCTCCATGTCGATCGTGCTGACGCAGACGCAAGGGAGGCGGCCGATGAGGTCAGAGGCTCTTGGAAGATTGAGGCCGTTGAGGCTCGCTCGCTTGCGAATGCCTTTCTCTAGGGTCACGCCTAGCCTTGTACCGGAACCTTCCAGCTCAGCAAACACGTGGGCTCGGTCTTTGCCTTCTTGGACCGCTTCGAAGTCTCGTTGTCCGCGGAGCAATCGGGTGGTCGAGAGGAGGTAGAGCGCTTCAAGGAAGTTGGTCTTTCCTTGGGCATTTGGGCCAGCCATTACGTTGAACCCTAACCCCAATGCGACGTCTAGCCGATCATAGTTTCGGAACGATTCAAGAGAGACCGAAGACACCGCCGTCACCGACGAAATCGCGTCTTCCACATCCTTCTCTCTCTTATCTAAGCTCTCCATTTAATATTTACTCTTAATATTAGGGCCAATCGTTTTTGGGGAAAACCTTCTCTATGTATAGGTTTACCGGTTCAGAAATAGCCCCATTCAGGTTCAAACGTGGCCAAACGGCTTGGTGGGCGATGGTGGAAAACACAGTGGAAAAGGCGAGTTGAGTGTAGGTCTGCGCTCGCAGTTCTTCACACTCCAAACTTCCTCCACCTCTGTCCACAATCAATCCACACTCTCTACAGCAGCCCATGTTGACGACCGTATTTCATGACCACGGCCTCGGCCAGGTAGATGGGGTGGACGTTTTGGAGTGTGGGGACTAGCCTTCGGACAGCGATGGGGCCCCAGACTTCTTCGGTTAGTCGATTTTGGATATCGAACGGCAGCTCGGGGAAGCGGTCGCAGTAGCGGCG
This sequence comes from Fimbriimonadales bacterium, assembly GCA_038321975.1. GTDB lineage: Bacteria > Armatimonadota > Fimbriimonadia > Fimbriimonadales > Fimbriimonadaceae > Fimbriimonas. Next base: position 23,116 of record JBBQFM010000007.1, read on the forward strand.
AAGAGCGTTGTATTCCTCGATTGTCATCCCTCGAAGGTCACCCACGGCGGATTCGAGCGGGTGGATTCCCACGACGTGAGGGGCGGTGGCCATGATCGGGTTCGGCCTTTCCTCGTAGCAAACGATAGTGTTCGCGAAGAGGTCGCCGATGCGCTGCGACTTCTGGTTGGTGAACATCGCGACAATTCCCGCGAAATAGAGGGCCGGGAGGAAATCGGCGGGTCGGAGAAGGTTGCGTCCGATGGCGGCGCCGAAGGTGATGGGCATCCCATCGGCCATTCTCACTCGTATTCGGAACGCCTTCTTGCCAAGGGTTTGCCCGTTCCAGAGGCCCTCCAGTAGGATGAAGTAGGCGAAGATGCCCAGCTGCACGACGATCAATGCGGCGGCGGTCGCAAGGCCCGGTTCAATCAAGCCGAGCAAGCCGATTCCGACGAGGATTCCAATGACGGCAGCGATGACGAGGATGACGTCAAGGATGTGGGCACCGATGCGGACCCCAAGGCCGGCGAGCCGATAGGTTAGAATCGTTTTCTCGGGATTCAGAATCGCGACTTCTTGGCTCACTGGGAAAAGTTTATCTCGCTATGGTTCCAACTAAACGCTTTTGGCTGCTCCTTGCGCTTGGAATCCCACTTGCGGCGTTAACGACCGCCTTGGGACAACCGTTTGTGGCAGTGGCCTACGACCTATTGTTGGCGGCTTTGGCTTATGCTTCGACGCGGTTGGCGCCCCCTGTATCGAACCTTAGACTGCGGCGCAAGTTCGACCCGGTGCTCTCGGTGCGGGTGGCCAACAAGATCACTTTGGAGCTGCACAACGATGGGGCGGAAGCGATCAAGGGCCGGTTGCGGGACGAGCCGCCACCTTATTTCGAGGCTTCGCAGCGGGAGTTTAGTTTAAATCTGGAGCCGCAAGGTTGGACGGAATTCACGTACACCCTGACCCCGCCGGAGAGAGGTGCAGACAGCTTTCGGGGGACGTTCCTTCGTCTCGAGTGTCCGCTAGGGTTGGTGACACGGCAGATGGTGCTGCCTTCGGAGGAGCCGATTCGGGTTTATCCGAACGTGCTGAAGCTGCGCGAGTTCGACCTTTTGAAGCAGCAGGGCCGGCTGCGGGAGATCGGGATTCGGCGGTCGCGGAGTCGCGGACTGGGTAGCGAGTTCGAGTCGCTACGAGACTACAGCGAAGGCGACGATTTTCGGAAGGTCGACTGGAAGGCCTCGGCTCGTCGCGGCAAGCTGATCGTGCGGCAGTACGAGCAGGAGCGGAACCAGACGGTGATCATCGCTATCGACATCGGTCGGCACATGTTAGCGGAAGTCAATGGGGTTCGGAAGCTGGACCACGTTTTGGATGCGCTTCTGATGCTGACCAATGCGGCGGCGCTGGCGGGCGATTTTGTTGGGCTGATCGTCTACTCGGACACAGTTCGGCGGTATATCCCGCCTCGGAAGGGTCGGAACCAGGTGGGGATGATCATCGAGGCGATCCATGACTTAATCGCGGAGCCGCTGGAGAGTGATCCGGTGGTTGCGTTCTCGTATCTGGCGTCTCGGTGGAATCGGCGGTCGCTGTTGGTGACGTTTACCGATTACGACGATGGGGATAGGGCGAAGAACTTGGCGTTGGCGTTGGGGCCGATGGCTCGGCGGCATTTGACACTGGTCGTTCGGGTGAGCGACCCGCATGTGGAGACGTTGATGACGACGCCATTGGCGGCGGTTGGGGACTTGTATAAACGAGCAGCGGCGAGTTTGATTCTTGACGATCGGAAGGCGGCTTCGGCGATTTTGTCGTCTTCGAATTTGCATACGCTGGATTCGGAACCGCAGGACCTGGCTGGGAATTTGGTGAGTTTTTACTTCAACATGAAGTCGCGAAGTTTGCTTTAGGCGCTCCGCGACTTTGGTTCGCGGCGTCGCCGCGTGGGCGCTCCGCTGTGGCCATTCCATCTTGGGTCCTCAGCCTTCGCCTGATTCGCTCACGGAACCCTCGATGGTGCGCAAACTCGCTGCGCTCAGACAAGCACCCCCGAGTATCGAGGATTCGGTTCGCGAAGCGAAGTCTAGGTCCCCAAGACGGAATTGGGTTGTGTCTTTTATTTCCGGAGCCTCTTCCTTGTTTGTCGGCCTCTTTGACATTTGCTGTTCCCCCTCTTTTCCGGACCGTGCGCGGGGCTTCGCCTGCGCCAATGCAATTGTCGGTTACACGCCTTCGGCGGGATGTTGACGATGGGGTTTGGCTCGTAGAGGTAGGGGTGGGTAACGGGCAAACGGCAATTTCTATTCTTGATCTTGCACCTATCGTGGAAGGTGGGTCGGTTTCGGTGGCTTTGGCGAACTCCTTGGATTTAGCACAGCACGCTGAGAAGTGGGGATACGGGCGGTTTTGGTTAGCGGAGCACCATGGGATGGTCGGGATTGCTAGCGCGGCAACTTCGGTGGTGATCGGGCATGTGGCGGCGGGGACTTCTTCGATTCGGGTGGGGTCGGGGGGGATTATGTTGCCGAACCATGCGCCGATCGTGGTGGCGGAGCAGTTTGGGACGCTGGAGGCTTTGTTTCCGGGGCGGATCGATTTGGGGTTAGGGCGGGCGCCGGGGACGGATCCTTTGACGGCGCGGGCTTTGCGGCGGCATTTGGGGAGCAACGGGGATACGTTTCCGGAGGATTTGGCGGAGTTGATGTCTTATCTGGGGCCAGGTCGCGAAGGTCAGGGGGTGAAGGCGGTTCCGGGGATGGGGTCGAATGTGCCGATTTGGATCTTGGGGTCGAGCGATTTTGGGGCTCGGTTGGCGGCGGAACTTGGGCTGCCGTTTGCGTTTGCTTCTCACTTTGCACCGACCTATCTGTTGCAGGCGTTGAGGCTGTATCGGGAGAACTTCAAGGCCTCGGCGACCCTCTCGAAACCGTATGCGATGGTGGCGGTGAATGTGGTGGCGGCAGATACCCAAGCAGAGGCAGAGCGGCTGTTCACTTCGCCTCTGCAGCAGTTCCTGAACATGATCCGTCGCTCTCCGGGGCAGTTGCGGCCACCGGTGGACTCGATGGACGAGCTTTGGTCTAGCGACGAGCGGTTGGCGGTGATGGCGATGGTGAGCTGCTCGGCGGTCGGTTCGCCGGAAACGGTTCGAGAGGACTTGGACAACATTCTCGAGCAGACGCAGGCGGATGAGATCATCGCGGTGGGGCAGATTTATGACCACGCGGCTCGGCTTCGGTCATTCGAAATCTTCGCCTCGGTGGCGGTCCCGAGTCCTGTTTTCGCAGCATAGCAAATGCACCGATGGGCGAACTTGCGCTCAATGTGGCGAGGTTGTTCTTGCCCGTTTCCTTGTTGGGGTTACACGCTTCGAGTGGAATTTCAATACTTTGGCGGTGGGCGATACAACCCCTCTGCACTTCACGGTTCCCCCCTTTTGAAAAGGGGGGAACTATCTTCGGAGGCTACTCTGAGTCTTCTTTGGGAATGAACTCGGACGTGCTGAAGCGCCAGAGGGAGAGGGCTACGGTGGCGACTACTAGGATGGCAAGGGTTAGCCAGGCAGAGGTTTCAGACATTGAGTTGGTGCTGAGGGTGCCGGAGGCGAAGTCGAGCATCCTCGCGCCCTCATTGCTGGGATGGTGGGCGATGGTTTGTAGGTAGCTGAGGATGGAGACTCGGTAGAGGTCGCCGGGCATGTTGGACATCGACGACTCCCACCCAAAGGCGAAGAGGAGGCAGATGATCATGGCTCGGTTGAACATGAGGCTGATCAGCAGGAAGAGGGCGCAGTAGGCCATGGATCCGATGAAGATCGCCTTGAGGTCGTTCATCAGGAGCGGGTTGCTGAAGAGGCCGTGATAGCTACCCAGGCTAGTCAAACTGACGCCCACGAATCCGAGGAAGGCGACTACGATGACGGCGGCGACGTAGCGGAAGAGGAGGAGTTTCCAGCGCTCTACGGGGCGGGTGAGCAGGTACACGATGGTGCGCTGCTCGACCTCTTGGCCGACGATGGCGGTTGCGAAGATCGCGGAAGCGAGGGCGATGATTCGGTAGGCCAGGATGAAGGACACGTTAGCGTATCCGTCTTGGACCGTCGCGGTGCTGTCGAGGCGGTTCCACACTGCGGCGAGGCCGAAGCAGGCGAGGGCGAGGGCGAGCCAGGGCAAGAGACGCCGAAAGCGCGTGTACTCCTTGATGGCCTGTTGAAAGATGGCGAGTTCCATTAGGCGTTCACCAGGTACTTGAAGACCGATTCGAGGTTGTTGTCGGGGCTGGTGAAGCTTTCCAGCGGGAGTTTCTCTTCGAGGACGGCTCGGGCGAGAGCGTCGTAAAAGGCGTCGGGCTCTCGGACTTCGAGTTGGAGCGCCTTGTCGGCTCGGTCGAAGCGGAGGCTCACGACGTTGGGCAGGGTGACCAGGAATTCAGCGGTTCGCCGTGGCTCGGGGGTGGCGATTCGCACTTGGTGGGGGTGCTTGTCGATGAGCGAGCGGATGACTCGTAGGTCTCCGTTGGCGAGGAGGCGGCCGCGGTGGAGGAGCAGGATGCTGCGCGTCATCTGCTCAACCTCGAACAGGATGTGGGAGCTGACTACGATGCACTTTCCTTGGTCGGCGAGGCCGCCTAGGACATCGATGAACTCTCTTCGTCCCACTGGGTCGAGTCCGTTGAGGGGCTCGTCGAGGAGGATGATGTTCGGATCGTGGACGGTGGCTTGGGCGAGCTTGATGCGCTGGCGCATGCCTTTCGAGTAGCCGGCGATCTTCTTGTCGGCACGGTCAGCCATGCCGACATGCTCAAGCACAACTTGGGTTCTCGCCTTCGATTCGCTCTTGCTCATGCCGGAGAGGCGGGCGAGGAATTCGACAAATTGGCGACCGCTGTAGTGCTCGTAGAAGTTGTCAATTTCGGGGCAGTAGCCGAGCTTCTTGAAGACCTCGGGGTTGGCGAATGGCTCGAGGCCGTCGATCGCAACCGAGCCGGTGGTGGTCTTGAGCTGGCCGGTGATGATGCGCATCAGGGTGCTCTTGCCAGCGCCGTTCATGCCCAGGAGGGCGGTGAGACCGGGGCCGATTTCGCACGAGACGTCGTTGACGCCGATGACGTCGCCGTACCAGCGGGATACGTGCTCGAGCTTGATCACCCGACCACCTCCACGGCGCGAACCTTTGTCCAGGCGATCCAGAGGAAGAGGGCGCAGATTCCGAAGTAGATGGGAGCGATGATCGCGAGGGACGGTGCGTCGATGGGCACAGCTCCGGGGCCCATGCGCCGGCCGCCGCCAGGCACGACAGAAACAAACAGGTTGCCGCTTGAATTCAGGAGAGCCTTCGCCATGCCAATTTGAATGCCGTCAATGCTGAAGTAGTAGAGGTTGTCGGCGAAGTGAGGGACACCCTTGCCTGGTGGGTTCGCGATATGGACAATCCGCATCGCGGAGGTAAAGATGTAGCTCATGAAGTAGATCCCGGCGTATGCCGCACCCGCGATTCGACCCTGTTTGAACAGTGAGCTCACGCCAAGGACGACGCTGGCATGGAAGAAGCCCGGAATGAGAATGACGGGAATCAGTTTGAGGAGCAGCGTAGGATTGTCCGAGATAAATCCGTATTGCCGGTAGCTCAGAGCCCCGTAGAGATAGAAGGCAAGCATCGGGGCGGCGGTAACCAGCGTGATGAGGGTGAAAACCCCGAGCCACTTTCCAATGAGATAGTCGCCCTTCGTGGCCGGTTTGCTGAGATATACGAGCAATGCATTGGCCCGGTTGTCGTTGGCAATCGCCCCTCCTCCAACGACCAGAGCGACCGCGAAGAGCATCATTTGAGAAACGCCAAAAGCCGTGAGGAACTGGTCTTTCCAGATGATTTGGGCGAAGAACGGGTTCTGCTGCCCAACCGGGATATTGGTGCTGAAGGTGTCTACGAAGTAGAACACGATGATAAGTACCAGATACCAGAGCGCACTAAGGATGGCCCAGCCCCAGAAGCCCTTCTTCTTCACGTTCATCTTGATCGTGTTTCGGGCGATCGCCACCCACCGGTTGACCGGCGGGTCTAGGGGGCCATCGTAGTTTCGATAGGTGAGATCCGCGATCGGGCTGGATCCTCGAGAGGTTGGAAAGCTCATACGATGCTCACTTGAGGGATTGCCTCGTGGGGGGCGATGACGTCCAGGAATGCGTCTTCGAGGGAGCGCTCGGCGACCGCGAAGCCCCTTACTTGGGCTTCGACACCTCGGGCGAGTAGCAAGACTTTGGGGACGACTTCTTCGGGGGTGCCGGGGAACCTTATGCGGTAGCTAGTGGATTTAACGCTGATGACCTCGCCTCCGGCTTTTTGGACGGCTTCGGCGAAAGCAGGGACGGGTTCTCGCAGCTCGACGTCTACGGGGTGGCCCTCGAGGCGCTTGAGGTCGGTGATCTTGCCGGAAGCCCTCAATCGGCCGTTCATCACGACGATGACTTGGTCGCAGACGCGCTCGATGTCGGGGAGGACGTGGGAGCTGACGAGGACGTTGACGCCTTTGCCGTGGGAGACGGCGCGGACAAGCTCAAGCATTTCTTCGCGGCCGGCGGGGTCGAGGCCGTTTGTTGGCTCGTCGAGGAGGAGGAGCTTGGGGCCGTGAACGAGGGCTTGGGCGAACTTAATTCGCTGCTTCATACCGGTTGAGTAGGTCTCAACGTTTCGGTATCGGGCCTCGCCGAGGCCGGAGTACTCGAGGACTTCGTGGGCTCGTCGGACGGCTTGGTCGCTCGGCATTCCGGCGAGTTCGCCAGCGTATGCGACGAACTGGACGGCGGTCATCCCGGGGATGTGGCAGTCTTGTTCGGGCATGAGGCCGATTCGCTGTCGGATGGCTCGCCCGTCTCGAGCGATGTCGAATCCGAGGACGCTCCCGCCGCCGCCTACGGGTTTGACGAACCCGAGGAGGGTCTTGAGAAGGGTTGTCTTGCCCGCACCGTTCGGGCCGAGCAATCCTGTGCAGCCTTCCGGCACCTCACAGGAGAAATCGTTTAGCGCGGTGAAGTTTCCGTACTTCACCGTGAGGTTTTGGATTGTGGCTACGCTCACGTTAGGCTCTAATGTACACCCGGTCGTTTCGGGACCGAGGCTAATAGGCCCAACATTGCAGGGTGGGGGCTGATCGGCATTGGGTCGGAAGGACCATTGGTCACCAAGGGGACGGGCTTTGCCCGCGTCGATGACATCGCCGACTACACGCCTTCGGCGGGATTTTGTTAGGTGGTCTGTCGGCCTTCCAATTCTTCGAGGATTCCGTCGCAGGCGGCTTCTAGCATGTTGGCGACTTCTTCGAAATCTTCAATGTCGCCGTAATAGGGGTCGGGCACGGCGGCGGTTTTGGCTTCTGAGTCGAAGGAGCGGGCTAGCCGGACTTTGCTTGGGATGGCACCGGGCCAGCGTTGGACGTCGCGGAGGTTGGCTTCGTCCATGACGACGATGAGGTCGAAGTCTTGGAAGTCGGCGGACTTGAGCTGGCGGGCTCGCATGTTCATATCACAGCAGCGTTCGCTTCCGACTTTGCGTGCACGGTGGTCGGGGAGGTCTCCGATGTGATAGTCGCCGGTTCCGGCGGAGTCGACTTCGATGTCGAGGCTGTTCTCGAGGACCTTACGCCGGAGGATGCCCTCGGCGAGAGGGCTGCGGCAGATGTTTCCTAGGCAGACGAAGAGGACACGGGGCACTTTGAAATGATGAACGATGAATGATGAATGATGAGTGGGGAGGGGAGTGGAAACGATGAGCGATGAAGTTGTGCTCGGGACTTTTTACAGGAAGCTGAAAAAGGTATGGGGATGGAACTGATTCCACTGTTTTATGATGCCAATCGTGTGTTCGGAAGAAGGAAAGACTCTGCGGTCTGGTGAGCTTGCGCAGCTTGCGGGGGTTAGCAAAGATACGCTGCGGCACTACGAGCGGTTGGGCGTGTTGCCGCCTGCCGATCGGACGGATGGGGGATACCGAATCTATCCGGCGATGGCTTTGCGGCGGGTGTTGACCATAAGGGCTGCGCTGGGCGTGGGCCTCTCTTTGGCTCAGCTGACGGAAATCTATCGTCTGCGAGATTCGGGCCAACCGCCTTGCCGCGAGGTGAAGCGACTTGTTGAGGAGAGGTTCGAGTTGGTGGACCAACAGATTCAGATGCTGACGCAGTTACGCGATCGAATGAGTTCGCTTCTTGTTCAATGGGACGAGCGGCTTGATGGCCACGATCCGGCGCAGTTCGCTTACCTTCTTGACGATCTCGTCTCGCCGGGCACACCAGGAGACTCATGATAAAAACAGCACTCTCATTTGGCTTACTGGCGGCATTTGCCGTCGGCTACGGCCAGTCCCACAACATGCCCTGTCCGATGATGCAGGCCGATAAGCACGCCAAGGGTGTCGACACTCGCGGTGACAAGGCGATGGGGTTCAACCACGACGCCAGCCGGCACCACTTTCGACTCTTTAGCGATGGTGGAAGCATCGACGTCATCACGAAGGGCAAGGATGATAAGGCTCAACTCACGGCCATTCGCTCTCACCTTGAGATGATCGCCGGGATGTTCTCGGCAGGCGATTTTCACCTTCCGATGTTCATCCATGACCGCGTGGTCCCTGGTCAGCAGACGATGCAGTCGCATAGGGATCTCATCCTCTACACGTATGATCTGCTTCCCGAGGGCGGCAGAGTGCGCATCACAACGACGGACGCCCAGTCGCTCGCGGCGGTGCATAAGTTCTTGGCGTTCCAGGTGAAGGATCACCGGACCGGGGACTCCGCGAAGGTCGAAAAGCCTTAGATCTGCTGGGTGGTCATTCTTCGGTGGGTGGACTCCAACCCCTAACCCTCATAGCCATTTAGTTTAGGGTTTCTCTTGGGTCACGACGAAGGTCTATCGGCCCCCGGACCCCTCACCCCTGCCCCTCTCCCCAGGAGGGGCGAGGGGTTCTGAAGCCTAAACTAAATGGCTATGACCCTAACCCTCCCCAAGGGGAGGGCCTTCGTTGCCGGCGCAGTCCCACATGGTTTGTCGGCTTCACCGTTCCTCGAAGAAGTAAACTCTTTCGCGTAATCATGGCAACCGAAACAACCCTTGTTCTTATTAAGCCGGGCGGCGTTCAGCGCAACCTTATTGGCGAAATCACTCGACGCATTGAGGCCCGCAATTTGAAGGTTGTTGGGTTGAAGCTTTTGAACGCACCCCGCACTACGGTCGAGGAGCACTATGCGGAGCACCGCGAGCGGCCTTTCTTTGGCAGTGTGGTGGACTATTTGACCAGCGGGCCGGTGGTGGCTCTGGCGATCAATGGCGAGAACGCGGTGAAGGCGATTCGGGCGATGATGGGCGCGACAAATCCGATCGACGCGGCGCCGGGTACGGTGCGCGGCGACCTTGGGTTGACGATTGAGGACAACCTCACGCACAGCAGCAGCGACCCGGAGGCGGCGGCGAGGGAGTTGCAGCTCTGGTTCCCGGAGGGAACGGTTTGAGAAACGATGAGTGATGAGTGATGAATGGGGAGACCCGGTCCTCACTCGGACTCTTGGCCATCGGCTCTGCCGATGGCCTTTTGCATGTTGTTTTCGCAGTTCAATTCTTGTTAAGCGAAATCGCACCCGTCTTCGGGGAATGGGAGGCATCCGGCCGGGGAGCCCGCTCCGCAGGCGTGAAAAGCGCGGTCAGGCCCGCGCAGTCCCAAATGGTTTGTCGGTGAGCGAAGGTTGTCTTTAAATTCCTCCGCACGTCCTTGGGTTGAGGTAGCGTCATATTTCTAGCGCCTTATGGATGAAATCACCGCGGAATATTCGACTGACCAGCTTGCTCCTGCTGCCGAACTGAGGTTTCGGCCCAAGGTCACGGTCGCTGCGAAGACTGACCTCGGCCGGGTTCGGGAGAATAACGAGGACAAGTACGAGTTCTATATCTCGGAAGACGAGACGGTTTTGGCTTCGCGGGGGCAGATCTTTTTGGTTTGCGATGGCATGGGTGGGCATGCGGCGGGGCAGATTGCTAGCGAGTTGGCTTGCAAGACATTTATCGACGTCTACCTTCATCATCCGGCGAGCGATGCAACCGTTGCAATGGTCGCAGGTGTCCAGGCGGCGAACCGGTTTGTGACGGACGTGGGGCGGGCGATTCCTTCTCGGAAGGGGATGGGCACGACGTTGAGCGGGTTGATTCTGCTGCAAGACGTCGCCTATGCGGTGCAGGTGGGAGATAGCCGGATCTATCGGTTGCGGCAGGGCGAGTTGTTGATGCTGACTCGCGACCACACTTGGGTGGATGAGGCGATTCGGGCGGGGATGATTAAGCCCGAAGAGGCGGAGACCCATCCTTACAAGCATGTTTTGGTTCGGGCGATTGGCAGCGAAGGCGATGTGAAGCCGGATGTCGAGGCGTTCGATTTAAAAGTGGGCGACATCTTTGTAATCAACTCAGACGGGATGACGAACCACGTTTCGGACGAGCAGATCGCGGAGACGATGGAGAACAACGATCCGGCGGAGATCGCCTGGAAGTTAGTGGCTCAAGCGCTTTTGGGTGGCGGAAGCGACAACACGACGGTGTTGGTGGTGCGGATCGACGAGATCGTGGACTGCACGGCCTAACCCTGCTATCCTTGTGCCGATGAAGGTCTACATCTCGGCGGATATCGAGGGCATTACCGGTTTGGTTTCTTGGTCGCAATGCGGCCGTCCGGACGGGAAGCATTACGATTTTGAATTCGCACGGCGGATGATGGCCCACGACGTGAACGCGGCGATCCGCGGAGCCCGTTCGGCGGGGGCTACGGAGATCGTGGTCAAGGACTCTCACGGAACCAGCAAAAACCTTCTCATCGATGCCCTCGAGCCCGGGACTCAGTTGGTGAGCGGCCACGGCAGTGGCACCGACGGGATGATGGAAGGCATCGACGCAGACTGCTCGTGCTGCATGCTCATCGGCTATCACGGGATGGCGGGGACTTTGAAGGGGATCATGGAGCACACGATTACGGGCGGGGTGCACCGGCTTTGGGTGAACGGCGAACAGTGCGGCGAGATGGGGCTGAGCGCGGGCGTCGCGGGACATCTCGGGGTTCCTTTGGTGATGGTGAGCTCGGATGTGGCGGGGTGCGCGGAGATTGCGGCTTTGATTCCGGGGGTTTCGACGGCAGTGACGAAGGAAGGGTACGGGCGGTACATGGGTCGACTCTTGCACCCGAGCGAGACGGGTCCGGCGATTGAGGCGGCGGCTCGGACGGCGGTGGGCAATCGCTCGTTGGTGAAACCGCATGTTTGGGCGGAGCCCTCTACCGTTCGGGTGGAGTTCAACCGAGCCGAGGAAGCGGACATGTGCGCGAAGTTGATCACGGTTTCGCGGGTGGACGCGTACACCGTTGAGGGGTCGTATGCCACGTATCTCGAGGCACATCGGGTGGTTTGGAATTTGATGGCGCTTTCTGCGCAGGGGATTGCGGCGTTGAACTGATTCCGTTCCTTTGTGGCCCGCTATGTTCGCCTATTCGTCCGCGGAACCCTCAATGGGACGCAGACGCGCTTCGTTCAGACGTCGCGTTCATGAGTATCGAGGTTCGATTCGCGAAGCGAAGGCCCCGAAGACGAAATTGGGTTGTGTCTTATCCGAATTGCGCGCACTGGCACTGCGCCGAATGCTCGTTTGCCTCGGTGAAGGGGGGAGGGCTGTTCCGGTTCGGACGGCGTAAAAAAAGGCCCTTTCGTTTCCGAAAGGGCCTTCTGTTGAACCCGGAGTTATGGGTTTACGGTGACTTTTAAGGTCGTTGAGTAGGGAGTTTTGAGGCCGTATTTGTCGGCCACCGTCATCGTGATGGTGAAGGTGCCCGGCTTTCGGAAGCGTCGGGTGATCGCTCGTCCTTCTGCCTCTACTTGGATCCCATCCTTATCGTCGAAGTCCCAGGTGTACTTCAGCGGAGACGAGCCGCCGGTGCCGCTCGCCACGAAGGTGAACGAATCGCCGAGGGCCAAGTTGAGGGTGTGAATGTTGACATCGCCGCGGATCGGCGTGGTGTCGTTGACAACCCGCATGTCGCCGATATAGAACGTCGTGGTTGCATCGGCCGAGAAAGAGACCTCGCTGATGACCTTGTTCGTTCGGTCGAAGCCGGTAATCGCTTGGAGCGGAATCGAAACGGATTTCCAGCCGTGGCTGCTCGCCATCGCATTCTCTACGGGCACGAATACTTCGCTCTTCTTGCCGTCGGATGTGGTGACGATGAGCCGAATTGTCTTCATCGCCGCTGGAGGAGCGTTATTGGCGCCGCCGAATCCGCCACCTTTACCACCCGGGCCGCCCGGGAATCCTCCTGGGCCTCCTGGGCCACCCGGGCCGCCTGGAAATCCTCCAGGAGGGCCGCCCTGGCCACCACCAATACCGCCGGGGAATCCTCCGGGAGGGCCACCACCGGCACCGCCGGGTCGACCGCCAGCGCCACCGGGTCGGCCGCCGCCCGCGAGTCCGCCACCTTTGCCACCCTTGCCGCCGTCACCGCCACCCTGAAAGCCAGCACCGGATGGTCCGCCAGGGGGGCCACCGCCCTTGGTTCCTCCGCCCGAGACCGTATTATCCGCAGTCATCATCGTGATGCGCAGGAGGTTGTCCTTGTTCGAAAACTTGTCGGCCAAGCTGACGGGGTTATCGAATCTCAGGAGCCCGCCCTGGAAAAAGCTTCGCGTGGAGATGCGAACCGAATGAGCGCCTTCGAAGGCAGCTTCATCAGTTTCAGAAGCGACTCCGCTGCCCCATGACCGGACGGTGATCCCTTGATCCTTCACAGAACGACCGGGGGCATACAAGATGCCGCCGCTTTGGGCGAGGGCCGATCCGCCCAGCGCTGTTCCTATAAGTGCAATCCAAACTCTGTTCACTATTCGTGTCCTCCGCGCTAAGCCTCTTCGCCAAAGCGAATCCGCTCGATACTCGTCGCGCGTCCTGTATCTCTTTCGACGCTCACGACCACCCCACAGATTACACCAGGTTCGTTTGCAACCTGAAATCGTTGGGGGAGGGTCGTTCGAAACCGGTCCAAAATGATGTGGCGGTCCATTCCCAGCACGCTATTGATGGGTCCGCACATGCCTACGTCGGTGATGTACGCGGTGCCTCCCGGGAGGACGCGCTCATCTGCGGTGGTGACGTGGGTGTGGGTCCCCACAACGGCGGTGGCTCGGCCATCGCAGTGCCACCCCATCGCGATTTTTTCGCTGGTGGCTTCTCCGTGGAAGTCGAGAAACCGATGTGGCGTGTCGAGGTCTCCAAAGAGGCGATCGACTTCGGCAAAGGGATCTCCGTAGCTATCCATAAAAATCCGGCCACAAACATTCATTACGGCGAGCTTGATGCCGTCCTTTTCGACGGTGCAAAGCCCGCGCCCCGGAACGCTCTGGGGCATGTTTGATGGACGAACGATGGGCTTCTTCGTTTCTAAATACGCGGCGATCTCTCGCTTATTGAAGGCGTGGTTGCCGAGGGTGATGGCGTCGGCGCCGGCGGTGTAGATCTCTTCGGCGATGTCGGGAGTGATGCCGACTCCTCCGGCGGAGTTCTCTCCGTTGACGACGGTAAAGAGGGGGTCGTGGATTTGGATGAGACTGGGAAGACCCTCTCGGACGGCTTCTCTTCCGGGTTTTCCGACGACATCGCCTAGGAAGAGGATGGTGTATTCGCTCGACACGGGATTGAGTATGGCCTTTCGGGGAATTGCAGATTGAAGATTGCGGTGAGGGGTAGGTTGTCGGCGGACAAGAAAGTCTCCCGCGACCGAGAAAACCCTCTCCCCCACGGTTCCCCCTTCGGAAAGGGGAACCATATCCGGAGGGCTACTTTGCTATTTGCTGAACTCTCGTCTCGCGAATCACGGTGACTCTGATTTGGCCGGCGTATTCGAGTTCTAGTTCGATTCGTTTGGCGACTTCGTTAGCAAGGCGCGCGGCACCTAGGTCGTCGATTTCGTTGGGTTTGACGATGAGGCGGATTTCGCGGCCGGCTTGGACGGCGAAGGATCTTTCTACGCCGGGGAAGCTGTTGGCTAGGGCCTCCAGGGAAGACAGGCGCTTGAGGTAGTTCTCTAGATTCTCTCGGCGGGCGCCGGGGCGGGCGGCGCTAATGGAGTCGCCAATGATGACGAGCACTGCCTCAGGGGTGGTGGGCTCGATTTCGTTGTGGTGGGCGCCGACGGCGAGGAGGACGGGGTCTTTTTCACCCATGCTGCGCAGGAATTCCATGCCGGTGAGGGCGTGGGGGCCTTCCCATTCGGGGCCAAGGGCTTTGCCGATGTCGTGAAGGAAGCCGGCGCGCTTGGCGACGTCTACGTTGAATCCCATCTCGGCTGCGAGGCTGGCGCAGAGGCGTGAGACCTCTACGCTGTGATCCAGGACGTTTTGGGCGTAGCTTGTTCGGAAACGCAGCTTGCCCATCGTCTCGATGACGGTGGCGGAGAGGCCGGGGATGCTCGCCCTTTCGGCGGCTCGCTCGCCTGCTTCGAGGATGGTGCGGTGGACCTCAACCTGGGCCTTCTCATACAGCTCCTCGATACGGCCCGGGTGGATGCGGCCGTCGACCATGAGGTTCATGAGGGCGAGGCGGGCGGTTTCGCGTCGAACGGGATCGAAGCAGGAGATGACGACGGCCTCGGGGGTTTCGTCGATAATGAGGTCGACGCCAGTGACCTGCTCGAAGGCTCGGATGTTGCGGCCCTCGCGGCCGATGATTCGGCCCTTCATGTCCTCGGTTGGGAGCTCGACGACGGCGAGGGTTGCCTCGGTGACGTAGTCGACGACTGAGCGCTGCATGACGTCGACCATGATCTTCTTCGCCTTGCGCTCGAGCTCTTGGGCGGTGAGATTCTCGACCTCTTTGGCCCTTCGGTAGCCAGCATCGCGAAACTCGGCCTCGATCTTCTTGAGATAGAGGTCCTTCGCTTTCGCCTTGTCAAGGCCGGCGACCTTTTGGAGTTCGTCGTCGATTTCTTTGAGCCGCTTTTCGATCGAATCGGCTTTCTCGGTGGTGACGCGCTGCTCTCTGGCGAGGGCTTCTTCACGCTCTTCGACATGGAGTCGGCGTTTTTCGACGGCCTCTTCTTTGGTAGTCAAGCGGTCTTCGGTTTTGGTGAATCCAGAGAGTTTCTCTTTGGCCTCTACCTCGGCGCGTTCGCGAATTCGAATCGCTTCTTCCTTTGCTTCGATCAAGAGTTGGTTGGCTTTGATGTCGGCTTCGTTTTGAATCCGCTTCTCGACGGCCTCGTTTTGCTCGCGTTCCTGCTTCGCTTTGATATAAGTTGGGCGCAGCAGACTGTAATAGATGAGAAGGCCAATGACGATGGCCACCGTGAAGCCTTGCAACATGGCGTAGGTGTGTCCGTTCAACGTGTTTCTCAATCCGGGGGTGGACCGAAGAATCGTTCGAGCGCGCTTTCGATGCTCTCTTCAGGGAATCCCCTCGAGAACAGAAAACGCGCGGCTTTGGCGCGCGAGTCAGTCGGTTTGAACCTGCTCCTCAGCACCTCGTCCATTCGCTCGGGCTCGCCCTCTTCACTGGAGGCAAGCGCAGCGTCGATCGATTCTTCCGGGGCGCCCCGCCGTTCGAGCTGGGCGCGCAATTTCTCTTTCCCGACCGCCCGCCTCCCGGTATTGCGTTCGTTCAGGTTTTGTATCGTTTTATTGTCGTTAAGCAGTCGCTTTTCTTTCAAATGCGTGACAACTTCCTCCACGGTACCCGGGTCGTAGGCTTTGAGGAGGGTTCGGATCTCGCTCTCGAAGCGGTCGGACTGGCCGAGTTTGCGGAGCGCGAGTGCGAGTGCGGTGTTGAAGTCGTCGGTCATTGTCCGGGTTCTTCGAGGGTTGGAGTGTTATGCGACCCCTGCCGGGGCCGGATTCTCGGGTCTAGTTTTCTGGGGTCTTCGACCCCAGGCCAAGAGTATGTGACCGCTCCGCGGCGGGAGGGGTTTCGGTGGGGGCACTCCAACTTCGTAGATGGTTCACCTTCTGCGCGGCCGACTTCTGATCGTGTTCGGCGTCGAACCCCCACCCTGCTCCCCCCTCGCCCCTGCCCCTCTCCCCCGGAGGGGCGAGGGGTTCTGACTACTCTTCTGGTTCTTCGGGCTCGTCTACGCTTACGGGGCCTTCGAGGAGTTTGGCTTTTTCGGCTTTGAAGAGGTCTCGCACGGTCTTGTCGAGTTCGGCGAAGACTTCCTTGTGCTCGTCGAGGTAGTTGCGGGCATTGTCTCGGCCTTGGCCGAGGCGGATCTCGCCGTAGTTGTAGTAGGTGCCCGAGCGGGTGACGATGTTTCGGGTGGTCGCGATGTCGAGGAGGTCCCCGCTGCGGCTGATGCCGGTGCCGAAAATCACGTCGAACTCGGCGGTCTTGAAGGGCGGGGCGACCTTGTTCTTGACTACTTTGACTTTGGTGCGAACGCCCGTTTGGTCGGTGCCGACTTTGATGGCGTCTCCCTTTCGGACCTCGAGTCGGACACTGGCCCAGAACTTGAGAGCGCGACCTCCGGGGGTGGTTTCGGGGTTGCCATACATGACGCCGATCTTCTCTCGGAGCTGGTTGATGAAGACGGCGGCGGTTCGCGATCTGTTGAGCGAGCCACCGAGCTTTCGGAGGGCTTGGCTCATCATTCGGGCTTGGATTCCGACAAAGCTGTCTCCCATTTCGCCTTCAATTTCGGCCTTAGGGACGAGGGCGGCGACGGAGTCAATCACGACGATATCCACGGCACCGGAGCGGATCATCGCGTCGGCGATTTCGAGGGCTTCCTCCCCGTTGCTGGGCTGAGAAATGTATAGAGTGTCTACATCTACGCCGAGGGCACGAGCGTATTCGGTGTCGAGCGCGTGCTCAGCATCCACGTAGAGTGCGAGGCCGCCGGCTTTCTGGGCTTCGGCCACGCAGTGGAGGGCGAGGGTTGTCTTACCGCCGGACTCCGGTCCGTAGATTTCGGTGATGCGCCCCTTGGGCAATCCGCCGACTCCGAGGGCCACATCTAGGCTCAACGAGCCGGTGGAGATGACGTCGATCGCCTCGCGACCGGAGTCTCCCATTCGCATGATTGCGCCCTTGCCGAAGGCCTTTTCTACTTGGCTCAGAGCCATTTCGAGCGCGCGCTGTCGCTCGGGTCCTATCACATTTGAGACAGGCTCTTTGTCGGGGGTGGTGCTCGTTTTTCTCACGGTGTTCTACCAATAATAGCAGACAAATGTATCCTATTGGGATTTTTTTGTTTGTCTGGGGAAACTTTACCGTTTTCTAGTTGGATGGGCCCGTGAACTCAGGACGATCGATTCGGTCGTCCAGTTCATAGAGCATCGTTCGGTCCAGGTGCAGTCGTTTCTTGCCGTTCCGGAAATACTCCGTGAAGCCTTCGGATTGCTTTCGGCTGATCGCCCTTTTTTTGTCGAATTTCGGGAGCCGAAATTGTCGGTGGGAGCCGTCGGGAAGGATTTCGATAAGGTCTTGGTCGGTGATTTTGAAGGTGCTGAAGAAGCCGCAGTGCTTTTTGGTCAGCGCCTGTACAAGCCAGCCACAGAACCCGCAATAGGCGGGTGGACCGAGCAAAAAGCCGACAAACCCATTCGGGCTCGGAAGTCCCGGAGCGATAGCGATGACAAGCATAACCCACGCGACCGCGCCGGGTGGTAGGAGGTACCAATAACTTCTGAGCGACTTCCGATGATGCTGGGCGTTTGGATCGATGTAGCGATAGAGGTGCCCTGGCCTCAAAGTTATTGGACACGCGTCGGGCCCATTGCATTCGAGATAGTCATCAAGCCGAGGACCGTAATCTGGATTCGGCAGCATCTCGATTGTCACGAGTCTCTTGGGGTTCTGCCGAGCGGCAAAATCCGCGCAACCCCGAATGAGAAGTGACAGGCCGGTAACAACTCCAGCTACCGTAATGATGGCCGATGGGCCGACGGCCCAAGCCTCATTCAGCAAGTTAGAGTTGATGGCCCTCATGTACATGTAAATCATCGCAAAGGAGCACAAAAGGACGATGAATCCGGGCGTAATTCGCATGAAGACACTGGCAAGAGTTGGGACTCTCAACTGCGGCACTGGTTTGAGGTGGCAGAAGCTCCGCAGTTCCAGTCGCTTGAAAAACCTATCGTAAGAATTCACATGTAACGAATACCGGCCGTTGTAAAAGGGAAGCGATTGGATGGCAACCCGATTGCGATCAAGCAACTGTGTTTCGAAAACGGGCTTTCCTTGAAGATGGGCCATCCAACCGTTCGAGCGAGTCTTAGAGCTTCCATAGATAGACCAAGGCAGCAGCCACTCGGCCCTTCCATGAACCTCGCAACTTATTCCTTCCGTATCCAGAACATAGACTTTGCCCCTTTGAACTCGGCAACGTACCAGCCCAGGTATCAGGACCAATAGATTCGGGATCAGGAAGGGGATAAAGAACCAAAGATAAGAAGGGCCAGTGCCAATTCCCATCGCAGCGAACATGGTCAATAGTGTTGCCAAATAGAGTGGGCCAACGGCGGTGTCCGTTCCACTGATCCGAATCGAACTCATCTTGTCGACAACCATTACGGCACAACCTCTCGCAAGGTGGCAGATTGGGATAAATTGCGAGTCAGGAAATTGATCAGAGGCGCTATCGCCAGCGCCACAACGGACCAGGCGATGTACTTCCAGCACCTTCGTGAGCCTGATACACCACCGCGAAAACGATCAATGCGGATTGAAGCAGAGCGACCATCAAAACTCCGAACCAACCACCCTGTGGGCGGTAGGTTCGAGGCGAATTTAGCCCCCGCCGATGCATCCGTGCGCGATCCAGCATCTCGCAGAGGTTGGGTCCGACTTGCCGGGATTGTCTGCCCGGTCTGAAGAGGTTGGGTCGCGCCACTAACATCGGCGCTGACACCGACGCTAGAGGAGGCAGCCGATGAATCCGCAGGGCTAGACTGAATCGATCTTCCGATGCGCCCCCTCTTCGCCACTGTGATCGCATTCCTTCTCTCGGCCACCGCCCTTGCCCAGCCGACCAAGATTCGGATGATGGCGGGGCAGAGCTACGGAATCCCCCCTAAGGAATCGACCTCCACAACCGCCCAAATAAGGCGCTCGGTCTTCGAGCGGTTCAGCCGTCAGAACCCGGATGTGAGGGTGGTGAATGCGGGCGGGCTGAACCTGATTGGGGATCAGTCGGACAACATGTTCCTCATGTCGATGGCGGGGGACAATCCGCCAGACATTTTTTACGTCAACTTTCGGCAGTACTACACGTTCTTGGAGCAGGGGTTTTGTCGGCCGCTGGATGACCTGATCGCTCGGGACGCGGGTGTGATGGGGCGGGTCAATCCGGCGGTTCGCCAAGTGCTTACGAGTTATGACGGCAAGGTTTATGCGGTGCCGTTTTTTCAGGTGGCGGTGGCGCTTTATTACCGGAAGGACTTCTTCTTGGAGGCGGGGTTAGACCCTTCTAAGCCGCCTCGGACTTGGGATGAGTTCTATGCGGCGGCTCAGAAGTTGGCGGAGCATGGGCGGTTTGGGTTTGAATTTGGGTCGCCGGGGTACCAGTGGCAGAACTTCCTCTATCAGGCGGGCGGGGAGATTGTGCAGCCAGCGGAAGGGGGGACTTGGAAGTCGGTGATCGCGTCGCCGGAATCGGCGAAGGCGGTGGATTTCTACCGTCGATTGGTGACCGCCAAGTGGACGACGGGCGGCAAGGAGTATGGGCCGGCGGGGGCGAATGCGCGGGATTTGAGCGACGACATTCGCACCGGCAAGGCGGCGATGTGGTTCAACTACACGAACGATGTGGTGCTGAATCAGAGCGACCTGCCACCCTCGATCATCGGGGTGGCGGCGGTGCCCGCGGGTCCGGCGGGGCAGCGGAACGAGGTGAACGCGGGGATGTGGGCGATCAGCTCCAGCGTGAAGGACCCGAAAAAGCTCGATGCTTGTTGGCGGTTCATCAAGTACTTCGCGGGCGATGAGGCGGCCCAGGTGAACACCCAGAAGTGCGTTGAGATGGGGATGGGGAACCTGGTGAACCCGGTCTGGCTTAAGAAGTTCGGCTATACCGACTTGCTGGGGCAGGTCGATCCGGCGTATGTCGAGGCGAATGAATCGCTGTTTAAGACGGGGCATCCGGAGCCTTATGGCAAGAATTGCCAGCAGGTTTATACGGTGCTGGACGACTTGCTCGATCGGGCGCGGCTGACCAATCTGCCTTCCTCGGTAATCCTTCAGCAGGCTCAGAAGGAGATGGACCAGAAGCTACTGGGCTACACCGCGCCGGATGTTTTGGCGCGGCAGCGGGCTTGGGCTCTGGGGTTGTTAGTCTGTTTTGTGGTCGTAGTTTTGGGGCTGGTTGGCTTCTTTTTCGCTCGGTTGCGTCGTCATCCGGTTGAGTATGTGAATCGGCTGCCGGCGGGGACTAGCCGTTTGCGGCTTTGGTTGTTCATGGGGGTTTGCCTGGCGCCGGCGGTGCTGAGCATTCTCGTTTGGTCTTACTATCCGCTGGCTCGCGGGTTGGTGATCGCGTTTCAGGACTACAAGATCCAGGGCGGGTCTCGGTGGGTGGGGCTGGACAACTTTATCGGCGTGTTCAGTCAGCCGGTGTTTTATAAGTCGCTGCTCAATTCGTTCTTGTACGTCGGGCTGAGTTTGGTTATCGGGTTCTTCATCCCTATCTTCTTGGCGCTTGCTTTGAACGAGATTCCGCGGGGGAAGGTGTTCTTTCGGACGGTGTTCTATCTGCCCGCGATGACTTCGGCGATCGTGGTGTCGTTTGTTTGGCGGCAGTTTTACGACAAGACGCCGGATGGGATTTTGAATTCGCTGGTCGCGCCGGTGATCGTGCACGTTGCGAATCCGGTGCTGTCCTGGGTCGGGCATGCACCCTGGCCGACGGCGAACGACTGGCTGGGTAATCCTTCGCTGGCGATGTTCGCGGTGGTGTTGCCAGGGATTTGGGCGGGCGCGGGTCCGGGGTCGATTTTGTATCTGGCCGCGTTGAAGAACATCTCGCCGGAGCGGTATGAGGCGGCGGATATCGATGGAGCTTCTTGGGTGCAGAAGATTCGTTTTATTACGTTGCCGGGGTTGAAGCCGCTGATTTTGATCAATTTGTTGGGGGTGTTCATCGCAGGGTTCAAGGCGATGGAGAACATCTTCGTGTTGACCCAGGGCGGTCCGCTCAACGCGACTCGGACGATCGGGCTGGAGATCTGGCAGAACGCGTTTATGTTCTTGAAGTTTGGGTACGCGACGGCGGCGGCTTGGGTGATGGGCTCGATTCTCGTCGGGTTTACGCTGGTGCAGATCCGGACGCTGTTGAAGATGCGGTTTACGACGGCTCAGTAATCGCCCCGGCGAAGCCGTGTAGCCGACAATTGCATTGGCGCGGGATTCTCTCGAATGGTTTCGGCCAGACGTCGATGTGATCGCCGATTACACGGCTTCGCCGGGACGAATCCGATGGTTAGTCGGTAGGCGCGCCAATGCAATTGTCGGTTACACGGCTTCGCCGGGGATTCTTACAACGCTCTCAACTTTGGCCATTCTAGTTCGATGCCTTGGGCTTTTAGGAGGGTTTGGAAGTCTTTTCGGCGCGTCTGGCTCTCATAGACTTGGCCGGGTTCGAGGTCTTGGTTTAGGCAGAATGCCGCCAACAAACCCGCAGCTTCGCCGATGTTCCACTCCACGGGATGCAGGCGGTAGCTGCCGTTCGTGATGTGGGTGACGCCTAAGTTTTTGCAGGCGGGGAGGAGGTTTCTTGTTCTTTGGGGGATGAGGGAGCCCAGGGGGATTTGGAAGGGGAGGGTGGAGGTGTCGATCGTGTTGCAGCCGCTGGTGCTCGGGTGGAGGTCGATGCGGTAGCTGCCGATGCCTACGGTGTCTTCGAAGGGGGTGGCTCGGTCGGAGGTGGGGTTGGTGTAGGCGGCTACGTGTTGCTCGAGGACGGTGAAGCGGGCTTTGATCCTTCTGGATTCACGAATGTAGGGGTATTTGGCGAAGCCGTCATCGGTGCCGGTGATGTCGGGGCGGAGGTAGAGGCCGGGGTAGCCGGTGCCGCCGTCGTGCCGGGGGGCTTCGGTTTGGAGCCAGTAGAGGAGGCTGAGGGAGAGCTGTTTGGCGTCTTGGAGGCGGTCGGCGGCAAGGCGTTCGTCGACGTCAATGATGCTTTCGGTGAAGTAGTCGTTTTGGGGCCAGTTGACGATGGTGACGGGGTGAGGGGCGTAGCCTTGTTCGAACTGTCCTGGAGCGACGATTTGGCGGTAGGGGAAAAGGGCGTACCAGTCGTGGCTGAAGAGAGGGAGGGTGCGGGGCTCGCCGGTGTGGGCGTGGAGGACTTCGAAGCCGAGGAGGGGGCCGGGCCAGAAGTCGGGTTTGTAGGCTCGCCACCGCTCGTAGGATTGGGGGCGGTCGATGACTCGATGGCTGCCTTCGTCGTTGGCGATGGCGAAGACCCAGGTGAGGCCCTGGACATTGTTCGGCTGGGCAGAGCCGTCGACGGCGTTGGGCTCTTGGGTCTCCGATTTGCTCTCGGCGCCGCTCACGTACTCGGTGCCGGTGAGGGGCAGGAGGTCGCCAAGCTCGGTGGCGTCGAAGATATATTTGGCGGTGACGACCTCGTCTTCGCCGGTTTCTAGGTTGCGAAGGGTGACGCTTCGGACGTGGTCGATTTGGGTGGTGGCGCCGATGGGCTTGCGCTTGAGTCGGAGGTCGAGGAGGCCGCTGGCGAGCGGGCGGTGGAGCATTTGGTTGAGAACCAGCCAACCGATTCGGGGCTCGTGGCAGAGGCGGCTGACCCAACCGGTGCCGGGGTTTAGCTCAGGGTTCGCTCGTGCGGAAGGGATGAGGGGAGTGTGGTCTCGATACCACTGTCGGACGCCCTCTCGGTAGGCGCGGTAGCGGCGGGTGCAGCCGAAGTTCTCGATCCACGGGTGCTCGTCGGGGGGGACGGCTTGGGCGGTAAGTTGTCCGCCAACCCAGTCGGTCTCCTCGGTCATCACGACCTTGAAGCCCATCGAGCACGCGGCCATCGCGGCAGCGCAGCCGCCGGTCCCTCCGCCGACGACGAGGATGTCGCAATTCGTTTCCCGCACGGGGGGAGGCTACCTCCTTGAGAAACGATGAGTGATGAGCGATGAATGATGAACGGGGATTTCCGGAGCCCGCTCCGCGGGCGTGAAAAGCGCGGTCAGGCCCGCGCAGTCCCACATTGGCTTGGACTAGCCGAACCGGCTCCAAAGTATATAGAGGCCGGCGACGTTCAGGCCGGTGCAGAGCCAAAACGCCAACTGAAAGGAGACCTTCTTCGTCTTGTGGTGGAAGAACTGTTGGCCCAACAGGGCGCCGGGCCAGCCTCCAATGAGCGCTAGGGTTAGGAGGGCCTTTTCGGGGATTCGGCGGCGGCTTTGGCGGGCGAAGGATTTGTCGATGCCGAAGGCGAGTAGAGAGGCAAGGCTGGCGACAGTGTAAATCAGTACAGTCGCCGCGAGCATTTTGAGACTCTACCGTTTACGCGACAAAGGGTCTCGCCAGGAAGCGCCCGCAGGCACTTAGGACCCACCGGCATCCTTGAAATAAGCCCAAAATGGCACGCCAAAAAAACTCGATGACGAGCTCGCCGAGGAGTTCGAGAAGGAAGCCACCGATGATCTCACCCATTGCTTAGTTCCACTTCGAGGGGCTGCGGAAGCTATCGGCGAACGTGCAGACGACTTCGACCAGGAAGGCAATGATCTCGAAGATGAAGCCAAGGACTTCGAAGATATTCCAGAGGAAAGCCAAGACAGCGATCATCTGCGACTCCTTTGGTTCCGAGCCATTGACCGATCGTATTTGCGGTCCGACGCCGAGAACCATACGTGAAGAAGGACGAAAAGAATCTCTGGTCCGCAGATGAGGAGGTAGAACACACCCTTACTCCGACCAGGGGTTGATCGACTCGATCAGGTGTTCAAGCAGCGACCAAACGAGACTGCAGATGACGCTCACGAAGTCCAGCACGCTCTTAGCATCTGCGATCCAGGTGTGCGATGGTAGGGGAGGAGGAGGAAATCGAGACCTTCCCAACGTAGCGTCGGCGCCCCCGCCTAGGAACGCCCCGCCCCGGGATGTATGGAGGATGGGAGTCGCTGCGCTATGGATTGCTTCGCAATCTCGGGCTTTGCCCGCGTCGATATGATCGCCGACTACACGCTTCGCGTGGAATTTGACGTGAGTTTGGGGCAGGATCATCGGCGGGGCGCCGATGCCACAGGCGGTACCCTTTAGGGACGATGACGGTGCGTGATCTTCGGGAAAAGTATCTGCGGTTTTTTGAGTCGAAGGGGCATTTCCGGTTTCCTTCGGGGTCTCTGATTCCGTATGACGTGACGGGCCGACTGGATGAGTCGCTGCTCTTTAACGGGGCTGGCATGATCCAGTTCAAGCCGTATTTCCGCGGGCTCGCGCAGCCGGAGAACAAGCGGTTGATCACGGTTCAGAAGTGCGTGCGCACGGGGGACATTGAGGAGGTGGGGGACGATACCCACCTTACGTTCTTCGAGATGATGGGCAACTTCTCGTTTGGCGACTACTTCAAGTCGCAGGCGATCGCTTATTCTTGGGAGTTTTTGACGGGTGCAGATTGGCTCGCGCTTGACCCGAAGAGGTTGTCTTTCTCAGTTTTCGAGGAGGACGACGAGGCTTATGCAGAGTGGGATTTCTGGATCACTCCGGCGGGTATCGATACGGCAACGCGGGTGTTTCGGCTTGGCGAAGATACGAACTATTGGCCGGCGGGATCTTTCTCTAAGGGCCCTCCCGGACCTTGTGGGCCGAACTCGGAGATGTTCTATTGGGGTGGCAGCGAGGAGCCGCCGAGCGGGCCCTACACGAAGGAAGACTGGCTTCGAGACGAGTCGGCCGGGAAGTGGCTTGAGATCTGGAACGACGTCTTCATCCAGTTTGACTGGGAAGGTCACCTACGCAATCCCGATCGTCCGGCGGACGGGTACCAGAAAGACGGGATGCCCGAGTTGCCCTTTCGGTCGGTGGATACCGGCATGGGCCTCGAGCGAACGGCGATCGTGCTCGGAGGCCATAAGTCGATCTACGACATCGACGTCTTCCAGCCGATCCTTCGGTCAATCGAGGGAGTTAGCGGGACGGTTCGCTATGGCGATAGCTTTGAGAAGGACCAGGCGATGCGGATCATTGCAGACCACATTCGCACGTCGGTCTTCTGCATTTCGGGTGGCATTTTGCCGAGCAACAACGGTCGCGGATATGTCCTTCGTCGATTGATTCGGCGGGCGGTTTTGAAGGGGCAACGCGTGCTTGGTTTCGACAAGCCGTTCTTCCACATCGTGTTCGATGGAGTGGTGGACGCGATGGGCAGCCACTACACGGAGCTTGAGGAGCAGCGCGAGGTGATCGTGAAGACGCTCCAGGATGAGGAAGCGCTTTTCCGGAAGACGCTTTCAACCGGTTCGGGCTTGCTTCAGACGGAATTGGACGGGCTGGATGCGGGAAGTACGCTTCTTGGCGAGACGGCTTTTCGCTTGTACGATACGTTTGGATTTCCCCTCGAGGTCACGATCGAGATTGCCGACGAGGCGGGCATCTCGGTGGATGTCGATGGCTACGAGAAGGCTCTGAAGGAAGCTCAGGAGCGCTCGCGTGGCGGCCAGGAGCGCGAAGCGGTCTACAGCCAGAAAGCCGACGTCACCGAGCTTGCGGTGACCGATGCGCCGTTGACGACGGAGTTCTTCGGCTACGAGTGCACCTCGGGCGCGGGTCGCATCGTGCGGATGCAGGTCTCGGGAGAGGAGAACGGGTCAGCGACGAAGGTGAAGGTTGCGCTGGACCGCACTCCGTTCTATGCCGAATCGGGCGGCCAGACGGGCGACCACGGAATCATGATCGGGGACGGGTTCACGATCAAGGTGATCAACACCCACAAGGTTTCGGGAGTGTTTTGGCACGACGGTGAGATCCAGCGGACGAAGGAGATCCCTTTGCAGGCGCTGCTCGGGCAGACAGTGGACGCCCAGGTCTTGGCCGAGCGTCGGGCGAGCATCGTGCGGAATCACACGGCGACTCACCTCTTGCAAGCGGCATTGCGGCAGGTGCTGGGGACGCACGTGAATCAGGCGGGCTCTTATGTAGGTCCGGACAACCTGCGATTCGACTTTACGCATGGCAAGGGCATGTCGCAAGAGGAGGTTGGCAAGGTCGAGAGGATCGTGAACGAGCAGGCTTTGGCGAACACGGCGGTACAGGTCTATGCCGACCTCCCGATCGCGGAGGCGAAGGGGAAGGGTGCGATGGCGCTGTTCGGCGAGAAGTACGGCGACCGGGTGCGGATGGTGGAAGTCGGCGACTTCTCCCGAGAGCTCTGTGGCGGTGTGCACGTGCGGACAACCGGCGAGATCGGGTTGTTTAAGATCGTGAGCGAGAGTAGTGCAGCAAGCGGAGTGCGGCGAATCGAGGCGATCACGGGTGAGTCGGCTTACAATTGGGTGCTGGAGCAGACGCGGCGGCTTCGCGAAGCGGCGGAGTTGGTGAAGTCCAGCCCCGCCGACTTGGTGCCGGCGGTTCAGAAGACGTTGGACTCGCTTCGCGATGAGAAGCGAAGGCGCGAGAAGGCGGAAATGGCGGCGGTGTCGGGTCGCGGAGCGGCGGCGGACGAAGAAGGAAACGATGTCGAGCAGGTTGGCGCGGTTCGAGTGTGGTTCAAGAACTTCGGGGAGGTCGATCAGAAGATCGCGGCTCAGGGTTTGGACAACCGGATTGCCTCGAACCCCGACCTGGTTGGGGTGATTGCGGTGGTTGCGGATGGGAAGGTGACTTTCATCTGCAAGTGCGGCTCGGCGGCGGTGGCCGCGGGCGCACATGCGGGGAACATCGTTCGCGAGGTGGCGAAGATTGCGGGCGGCGGCGGCGGCGGTCGTCCGGAGTTCGCGACGGCGGGTGGGAAGCTACCCGAGAAGGCGAATGAGGCGATCGCGGCGGCGCCTTCGATCGTGAAGGACCTCTTAAAATGAGGGTGGGCTGATCTTGCGATCAGCCCACTAGGAACGCTTTTCGGTCTGGGCTCTCCCTTCCAGACCATCCATCGTTCTTAGGATTAAGTTCTCCCTTTGTCCCCTCGGAAGGAATGAATACAATTTACCCTAAAATTGCGCGCGGGAGCGCAATTTTGCGTTGTTCGTATAAAAATACGACGGTTTGCGGTGGTTGGCCGTTCCCTCTTCGTGGGCTTTCTGGTCCCGTTCTGCGCTGGGGCGCTCCGCGCCTTGGGTTCGCGGCTTTGCCGCGTGGCGCTCCGCTGTGGCCATTCCGTCTTTGGCCTGAGACTTCGCCTGATTCGTTCACGGATCCCTCGATGGGACGCAAACTCGCTTCGCTCAGACAATGCGTCCCTAGTATCGAGTGCTCGGTTCACGAAGCGAAGTCTAGGTCCTAAGACGGAATTGGGTTAGCCTTCTTTCCGGACGGTGCGCGAGCTGGCGCCGCGCTTTTCCGTTTTCCGTTGACTTCTGGTTTTCCCTTCTGCGCCGGGGCGCTCCGCGCGTTGGGTTCGCGGCTTCGCCACGTGTGCGCTCCGCTGTGGCCATTCCGTCTTTGGCCTGAGACTTCGCATGATTCGTTCACGGATCCCTCGATGGGACGCAAACACGCTTCGCTCAAACAAGCGTCCCTAGTATCGAGTGCTAGGTTCACGAAGCGAAGTCTAGGTCCTAAGACGGAATTGGGTTTTAGTCAGGGTGCTGGGTTCGGGGGGCAGGGTGCCGGGGGGATCAGCCGTCATCGGGGGGCCCGCTCCGCGGGCGAAAGAAATGGCGCGAAGGGCTTCGCGCAGTGCCAAAGCTTCGCTCAGACATTGCGTCTGTGAATATCGCGTGTTCGGTTCGGACTGCGAAGCGTAGTCGCTCCGTCCGTCCATGGGCTGGCGCTGCGTCTTTTCCTCGAATCTCTGAGCAAATTGAGTTTTTACTGGCCGAATCGACGCCAGTCACAGTCATAGATGTAGGCGCTTGCTTCAGTTGCTCTCCCCTTAACTGACGGCAGGCGCTTTTTTCGTGTCAAGCCCGGACGGCATCGGGCAGGTGCCAGGTGAAAACGGGTTCCACCAAGCCGAAAGTTAGGCTTGCCGAATGTTCCCAAAAACAGCCGACGATCATCGCCACCCTGAGGCAAACGGAACCCTTTCAGGGTTCAAGGAATTTTTGGCCGAAAACCAGGGTAGGGCACGGAGCCCAACCCTTCGCTGATGACGCAACCCCTTCGGGAAAGGGGGAAGCAACGGCCATATCACCGACTCGACGGCCCCAAAATAATGTGGGTAAGGACAAGGCCCTAAGGGGGCGATATGGCCACCCCTTCTGGGCTCAACGAAATGCATGTCGCCACCCATGGCGTTGCCCTGGGCTATCGATTCTCGACCCTTCGGTTCTTGCAGAGACCTAGCCTGAGGCTGGCTCGTTCGTGAATTTGGATTTGAGCCCGATTAGGTTCAGGAGACTTTCCTCCTAACAGCCGATGGGTGGGTTGCCACTTTTTCGAAAGGTTGTTTGCGGCTGAGCGCACCTTTGTCTAGCGGGATAGCGGCGAGAAGTATCCTCTACACTATGCGATTTGCGACCAAGGCGTTGCGCGTGGGGCAGGATCCGGATGCTAATTTTGGCTCGGTCATTCCTCCTCTTTATCAGTCCGCCACCTTTGCGTGGAAGGATCTGGACTCGATGCCGCCTTTCGACTACACCCGTTGCGGCAATCCGAATCGTTGCACGTTAGAGAAGGTGATCGCGGCTCTTGAGAGCGGAAAGCACTGCGTGCTGTTCTCAAGCGGGATGTCGGCAATTGTGGCGGCGTTGGCGGTTCTTCAGCAGGGCGACCACATGCTGATGGCGGGCGACATTTACGGGGGCACGTTCCGCATCGTGGAGCAGTGGTTGCCTCGGCAGGGAATTACTTGGAGTGAGTTTTGCTCGAACAATCCGATGTCGATTCTCGACGTGGTTCAGCCGAACACCAAGCTGCTGATCTTTGAGACGCCTACTAACCCGACGCTTCGGGTGAGCGACATTGCGGGGGTCGTGAAGATCGCCAAGCAGCACGGACTGATCGTGATTTTCGACAACACGTTTGCCTCGCCGGCTTTGCAGAACCCGCTCGATTTGGGCGTGGACATGGTGGTGCACAGCACGACCAAGTACATCAGCGGCCACTCGGACGTGGTGGGCGGCGCGATCGTGACGAACAACGACGAGTTCCATCTGCATGCGCACGAGTGGAACAAGGCGTACGGCGCGGTGCCTTCGCCATTCGATACTTGGCTTTCGTTGCGTGGGCTCAAGACTCTCTCGTGTCGCATGGCTGCGCATTGTAAAAATGCGCAGGCGGTTGCTGAGTTTCTTGAGGGCCACCCAAAGGTGGCCCGCGTTCATTATCCGGGTCTGCCCGGGCATCCGGATCATCAGATCGCGAAGAAACAGATGAGCGGATTTGGTGGGATGCTGGCAGTGGATATCAAGGGGACGGTCGCGGAGGCACGCAAGGTCGCTGAGTCCACGAAGGTGTTCCTCTTGGCCGAGAGTCTTGGTGGGGTGGAGTCGCTGATCGCGTATCCGCCGCTGATGTCGCACGCGACGATGACCGAGGAGCAGCGGGTTTCGAAGGGAATTCCGCCGACCTTGCTTCGGGTGAGCGTGGGTATCGAGGATACGCAGGATCTGATCGAAGACTTCGACCAGGCGTTGGAAGCCGGGTTTAAGTAGGGAATGTCCGGGGGTTGTCGGTGGGCGAAACCCCCTCCCCCACGGTTCCCCCTTCGGAAAGGGGAACCATCTCCGGAATGATTCTCGGCGTAGACTTAGGTAGTCGATGCATCCGAGATACGCGCTGACGGCGGCTTCGTGGCTCAGTCGGGACGATTACCCTTTTGAATCCCGTTGGATGGACACATCCGAGGGGCGGATGCATTACATTGACGAAGGGAAAGGGCATCCGATTGTGTTCGTACACGGTGGGCCGACCTGGTCGTTTTTGTATCGGCAGCTGATCACGAACCTGCGTCGCGACTATCGGTGCATTGCGATCGATCACCTTGGATTTGGGCTCTCGGATAAGCCGGAGAAGGCGGACTACAAGCCAAGCGGGCACACGCGGCGGCTTGGGTTGGTGCTGGATCAGCTTGAGATCACGGATGCGACAGTGGTGGCGCACGATATTGGCGGTCCGATCGCGCTGGCTTGGGCGATGGAGCAGCCGGACCGGATGCGGGACTACATCCTTTTCAACACCTGGATGTGGTCGCTGAAGGACGACCTGTGTGCGCGGCAACTTAAGAATCTGATTACCAACCCGATCAACGTGATGTGGCAGCGGGTGTTGGAGACGTCTCCGAAGTTCTTCCTTCCGGTGCTGTTTGCGGACGGCTACAAGATGCCGAACACGATTCAGGACCAGTATTTGGGGCCGTTTAAAGATGTACGGCAGCGACGCGGGGCGATCGAGTTTGCCCGGGCGTTGGTGAAGGAGTCGGCTTGGTTCGAGGATCTGTGGGCGCGGCGGCGTTCGATTGCGGATAAGCGAGCGCTTTTGCTTTGGGGGATGAACGACCCTTGGCATGGACCGGCAGCTTTGGATCGGTGGGCGAATGCGCTTCCGATGACCCAGGTGGTGCCGCTTGAGGGGATTGGGAATTACGTGCCGGAGCAGGCGCCTTGGCGCTCGGTCTGGGAGATTCGGGCTTTCCTTTCCGACGCGACTTCGCTCGGTGCGGCTACTTCGGTTCCTGCTTGAGGACTTCTTCGAGGAGCCAGAGGGCGCAGGCGAGCTTCGATTTCTTGCCGCTTTGCTTGGTTTCGCCGGTTGCGAAGATGAGGGTGAGTTCGTTGTCGTCGGTTTCGAATCCGATGGCTTCGTTACTCACATCGTTCATGGCGATGGCGTGGAGGCCCTTTCGCTCCATCTTTTTCTTGGCGGTTTGGATATCGGTGCTGGGCTCGGCGGCGAAGCCGACGAGGATGGCCCTGCTGGTTTTCGCCAGTTCCGCGATGATGTCGGGATTGGGGACGAGGTCGAGCGTGAGGTTGGCATCCGACCTTCTTATCTTGCCCGGCGTTTTCGTGGCAGGACGGTAGTCGGCGATGGCGGCGGCTCCGATGATGAGGTCGGCGGTCTTTGCCTGTTCTCTCGCTGCTTCGAGCATTTCCTGTGCGCTCATTACTTTGAGGACTTGAGCTTGGAGGGGGAGGGGGATGCTGACGGGGCCGGTGACGACGGTGACCTCGGCGCCCATGAGGAGGGCGGCGCGCGCGAGGGCGGCACCCATCTTGCCGCTGCTTCGGTTGCTGAGGAATCGTACGTCGTCGATCGCTTCTCGGGTGGGGCCGCTGGTGATGAGGACCTTCTTGCCTTTCAGCAGTTGGCCTCGGCTGGTGACGGTCTGGACGGCTTCGACGATTTGGGCGATGCTCGCCAGTTTGCCTTGGCCATGTTCGCCGCAGGCGACGTCGCCCTCGGCGGGTTCGACAACGATTGCGGCTCGGGCTTTCAGGGTCTGAAGGGCAGCGGTGGTCGCGTCGCTCGCGTACATCTGGGGGTTCATCGCGGGGGCGACGACGAGGGGGGCGGTAGTGGCCTGGGCGATCGTCGACAGCATGTCGTCGGCGATGCCGCGGGCGATTTTGGCGATGGTGTTGGCGGTTGCGGGGGCGATGAGGATGGCGTCGGCGCTACGGGCCCAGTCGATGTGGGCCATGCGGCCGCTCTCGGGCTCTTCGAAGGTGTCGA
Source organism: Fimbriimonadales bacterium (assembly GCA_038321975.1). Taxonomy (GTDB): domain Bacteria; phylum Armatimonadota; class Fimbriimonadia; order Fimbriimonadales; family Fimbriimonadaceae; genus Fimbriimonas. Next base: position 54,887 of record JBBQFM010000007.1, read on the forward strand.
TGAGGCAGGGCTGGCCAGTGAGGGCTTCGAAGAGGGCCGGAGTGACGAAGTTCTGGGCGGCGTCGGTGAGGCAGACGCGGACGGTGTAGCCCGCCCGCATCAGTTCGCGGGCGAGGTCGGCGGCTCGGTATGCGGCCACACTTCCGGAGACTCCGAGGACGATGTTCATTTCAAAAAAGGTGGTGCCGGCACCACTTTAGGGGAACAACTTTGTGAGTTCTTGCACCACTTCCTCCACCGAATGATTCACTAGCCGATGCTGATACCTGGTAGCCAGTGCCATCTCTTCCCTCGCATTTAGCAGCCGACGAGCGATTGTTTCGTCGGAGTCGGTGGCTCGTTCTCGGATTCGGCGCTCGAGTTCGTCCGCGTCAGGTGGAAGCAGGAAGACGGTGGCGGCGTCGGGGCGGAGGGACATGGCGGAGAGGGCGCCTTGGACGTCGATTTTCAGGACGGCGATTTGTCCGGCGGCGAGCATTTCCTCCATGTCCTTGAGGGGGGTGGCGTAGTGGTTGCCGTGGACTTCCTTGTACTCGAGGAAGTCGCCTGCTTCGGCGTGCTCTTGGAACCGATCGACGTCGACAAACTGATAGTCAACCCCGTCCTTTTCCCCAACGCGGGGCGCCCGGGTGGTGTAAGCCACTACTCGCGACACTCGATGGTCGACCGCGTTCCAGGCGTTGATGATCGTATCCTTCCCAACCCCGCTGGGGCCGCTGAGGATGACCAGGCGACCGGCCAAGGCTAGCGACCCACCAGTGCCATGACGCGGGACACGACCTTCATCGGGTCGTGGCGGACGAAGTCGGTCTCGCTCATGAAATTGCCGTGGAGCACCTTGTAGCCCATCTTCCGGATGATATCGATATCCGCTTCGACGAGGCGTTGACCCACGTCGCGATACTTATCCAGCGAGGAGTCGCTGGGGGTGCCTGTGTTGACGAGGACGTAGTCGAAGGTTCTGAGTTTTACGTTGTTGAGGATCGAGATCACGTGCTCGCTGGCCGTGAACGAATCGCTCTCGCCCGGCTGAGTCATCACGTTGCAGATGTAAATCTTGATCGCGTTCGACTCCTTAATCGCCTCAGCGATTCCCGGGACGAGCAAGTTGGGGATGACGCTGGTGTACACGCTGCCGGGGCCGATGCAGATGAGGTCTGCGGTGAGGATGGCCTCGATCGTCTCGTCGTACGCTTTGCAGAAACTGGGGTCGAGATGGACCTGCTTGATCGGCTTCATTGCCTGGACGATCTTGGTTTCGCCGCAGATCTCGGTGCCGTCAACCATCTCGGCTCTGAGCCGAACGCGATCAAGTGTGGAGGGGACGACTCGGCCGCGGATTGCAAGAACGTCGGAGGCAATTTCAATGGCGGTTTCGAAGTCGCCGTGGGCCTGATCGGCAAGGGCGGCAATCAACAGATTGCCCATCGAGTGACCACTAAGCGAGCCGCTGTCGTTCTTGAAGCGGTGCTGGAAGAGGTCGGTCATCGACTTTTCCGCATCGGCCAAAGCGACCAAGCAGTTGCGGATGTCGCCGGGAGGGATCATGCCTTTCTCTTGGGTGAGGCGGCCAGAGCTGCCTCCGTCATCGGTAACCGTGACGATGGCGGTGATGTTGCTGGAGTGCTGCTTGAGCCCGCGGAGCAGAGTGCTGAGTCCAGTGCCCCCGCCGAGAGCGACGATGCGTGGGCCTTGGGCGAGTTGGAGGCGGCGGATGTAGACGTCGACCTTGCCGTTCTTCAAGCCGGGATTCAAGGTCTCAACAATCTGGTTGATGGCCGCGCGCACCCCGCGGTAGGTGGCAAAAACTCCCAGAATGAGCATGACCAGACCCAGCGTGTGGGTGGCCATGTCGATGTCTTGGGTCCGAACGAACTGTTGAACACCGGTTCGGACAGTGGCGGCCATCCAGACCAAGGCAGGGAGAATGATCCGCTTAAAGCTGAGGCCAGCGCCGAGAAAGAGGGCAATAAAGCCCAGGAAAAGCATCGCGCTCGCCCTCTGAAAACCTGCGGTTGGGGCGAGGAGTTTTCGGAGCCGGTAGCTCTTAATCATCCTTATCGTCGGGGAGGAAGACGCCCAGGACTCCGTTGATAAAGGAGATCAGGATGCTGGCGACAAAGGCGGCTTCAAAGGCTTGGAGTCCGGTACCGGTGATCGTAAATCCGATTTTAAAACTTGCGGCGACCCAGAGGACGATCGCATTGATGACGAGCGAGAACAGGCCGAGGGTGATGCAGCTGAGGGGAAGGGTAACTAGCTTGATGATTGGCCCGAGGGTCGCGTTCAAAAAGCTGAGAATGATCACTCCGATTAGGAGGGTGAGGAAGCTGGAAAAATCGTGAACGCTGACGTTGAAGCCGAGCCCGAGAGCCTGGCTTACGAGCGACGCCGCGATCACCGAGAACGCCAGCAGAATCCAACGTAGCACCAGCCTCTTCATATTCGATTCACTCCGCCCCTTGCATTATGACGGATGTCGCTTTCGAGTCCCCGTCTTTCGGCCCTTGGGCGTTCATACTTATCCCGTGACCCCCAGCACTCCGATGCTGAAGCAGTACTTCGCGGCGAAGGCGGAGCATCCGGGCGTGCTCCTGGCGATGCGGGTGGGGGACTTTTACGAGTTCTACGGAGAAGACGCCGAGCGCGCGGCCGCCGCACTCGAAATCACGCTTACCGGGCGGGAAGATGGCGGCAATGGCCGCATCCCGATGGCCGGGGTGCCTTACCACTCGGTTGAGAAGTACCTCGCGAAGCTGCTCCAGAAGGGCATGAAGGTCGCCCTCTGCGATCAGCTCGAGGACACGAAGGCAGCTAAGGGCCTCGTGAAGCGCGGGGTGACCCGCGTTCTCACTCCCGGCACCTTGGTCGAGGACTCGATGCTCAGCGCGGGGCAGAACAACTACCTCGCCGCGATCTGCGTTCAGGACGGCAAGGCGGGACTCGCGATCCTCGACCCGAGCACCGGCGAGTTCGCGGTGACCGAGTTGGCGGGTGATGGGGCACAAGAGCGGTTGCTCCAGGAGTTGGCGCGATTACGGCCTTCAGAATTGCTGGTTGGACCTGCGGCGGAAGCCTATGGCGAGCTGGCCTCGGGGGCTCTGGGAAGCTCGGTGACCGAGACGGCGGCGCTCTCGTTTGACCGGGCGTTCAAGAAGTTGACGAGCCAGTTCAACGTTTCCAACTTACATGGGTTTGGGTGCGAGGACAAGCCCTCGGCGGTGGTTGCAGCGTCGATGATCGTCGCCTACGCGGAGAAGAACCACCTCTCGCTTGCCCACGTAGATACGCTCGCGACCTATTCGGTAGACGGGTTCATGCGGCTGGACCTCGCTACCCGGCGAAGCCTGGAGCTGACTCAGAACATGGCGGATGGGTCTCGCAAGTTCACGCTGTTGAGCGTTTTGGATGAGACAGTGACCGCGATGGGTGCACGTCTCATTCGGAAATGGGTCGAGCAGCCGCTGCTGGATTTGGCGTCGATCAAGTCGCGCCAGAACGCGATCGAGAGATTGCTGACCAACGCGTTGGTGAGGGGCGATTTGCGGGATGGGTTGAAGCGGCTTTCGGATTTGGAGCGCTTAGTTTCGCGAGTGGCGACCGGGTTGGCGGGCCCTCGGGACATGGTCGCTTTGCGCAACTCGCTCATCGCGTTGCCGGTTTTAGCGGAGCCTTTGCGAAAGGTGGGGCTGGAGCGAATCCAGGAACTGCGGGAGCAGATGTCGGACCACAGTGAGTTGGCTCATCTGCTCGACAAGGCGTTGATCAGCGATCCGCCCCACAGTCTTCGCGATGGCGGAGTGATCAAGGAAGGTCACGACCCTGAGCTGGACAAGCTGCGCGACCTGAGCAAAAACGGCAAGTCTTATATTGCAAGATTGGAGCAATCGGAACGACAGAAGACGGGGATCAACTCACTGAAGGTTGGGTTCAACTCGGTCTTTGGCTACTACCTCGAGGTTTCCAAGGCGTATTCCGAGAGGGTCCCGGCGGAATACATTCGCAAGCAAACCACCGCGAACGCGGAGCGATACATCACGGCGGAGCTGAAGGAGCACGAGTCGCTGGTGCTTGGCGCGGAAGAGAAGTGCGTCGCGCTCGAGTCGGACCTCTTCAACCGGCTCCGCCTACGGGTGGCCGAGCACACCAAAGCGCTGCTGCAGACCGCCCGGGCGCTGGCTGAGTTGGACACGCTCTGCTCGCTGGCCGACGTGGCTTCTCGGCGGGGATATCTGAAGCCGCAGATCGTAGAGGACGACGTGCTGGAGATCCAAGGCGGGCGTCATCCGGTGGTGGAGGCCTCGTCGAACGGGTTCGTACCGAACGACACTGACCTCGGCGACGGCGCTCGGGTGCACATCCTCACCGGGCCGAACATGGCGGGTAAGTCGACCTTTCTCCGGCAGAACGCTCTCATCGTGCTGCTCGCCCAGATCGGGTCATTTGTTCCGGTGGTCGCTTGTCGGATTGGCTTGTGCGACCGGATCTTCGCGCGCATCGGGGCGAAGGATGAGTTGGCCTTGGGGCAGAGCACATTCATGGTCGAGATGGTGGAATCGGCGAACATCCTCAACCACGCGACGGACCGGTCGCTCGTGATCCTTGACGAGGTCGGACGCGGGACTTCGACCTACGATGGGTTGGCGATCGCCTGGGCAATGGTCGAGCATTTGGCGGGGGTGCGGGCAAAGACGATGTTCGCGACCCACTACCACCAGCTCAACGCTTTGGCTGACCAGATGCCGGGAGTGGCCAACTATCGGGTGGCCGTCGAGGAATTTGGCGACGAGATCGTGTGGACGCACAGGGTGTTGCCGGGCGGCACCGACCGCAGCTACGGAATCCACGTTGCTCGAATGGCAGGAGTTCCCCCGACTGTTTTGACTCGGGCAGCGGAAATCCTCGGGGAGTTGGAGACGAAGTCGGATGCGCCGACCGCGATCCCGACGACCACGCAGCGGCTGCAGATGACGCTTTTCGAGTTCGAGGAGCCCCCCGTGATGCGGGAGTTGCAGAAGCTGGATGTGAACCAGATGACGCCGTTCGAGGCATTGAAGATTCTCGATGAGTGGAAGCGGAAGTTCGCGGCTTCGTAGTCCTTTGGACCTTCTGCACGGGGGCGCACTTTGGCCTTCGGCTTCTGGTCCCGGTATGCGCCGAGGCGCTCTGCTGTGGCCATTCCATCTTCGGATCATGCCTTCGCTTTATATTCGCGCTTTTCAGGGCCCAGGGAGCCGGGAACAGGGCGCCGCGTTCGGTTCGCTACGCGAAGGTCCCCAAGACGGAATTGGGATTGTGTCTTTTCCGGAAGTGCCCTGGCTTGCGCCGGGTTCGTTAGGTTGTCGATGGGCGGGACCCCCTCCCCCACGGTTCCCGCTTCGGAAAGGGGAACCATCTCCGGACCGGCTTCGCTCGCATTTTGACATCTCCGGATATTCTTAACGGGTGAGGATATTCGCTGCGGGTCTTTTGTTGCTCTTGAGCGGGCTTGGGTTTGGTCAGAGTTCGCTGGAGGCGATTCGCAGGCGGGGGGAGTTGATCATTTGTACGGACGCGACGTATCCGCCGTTTGAGTACATGGACGCGCAGAAGATGGTTGGCTTCGATGTCGACATTGGAAACGCGATCGGAGCGGAGCTTGGGGTTAAGACTCGGTGGATCAGCTTGGAATGGGCGGGAGTACTTGGCTCGCTCGAGAGTGGGAAGGCGGACATCGCGATGGCTGGCGTCACGATTACGGAGGAGCGGAAGACCAAAGGGTATTTGTTCTCTCGCCCTTATTGCCTTTCGGGACAGGTGATTGCGCGGCGGGCGGGGGACTTGCGGATTCAGAAACCTCAGGATTTGAAGGACAAGCGGGTTTCGGTTCAGGCGGAGACAACGGGGCAGTTCGCGGTTGATCGGATCGGGGTGCCTAAGGACCACCAGTTGCGGTTCGACCAGATTCAAGACGGCTTGATGGATTTGCGCAACAAGAAATCGGATGCGACGGTCGGCGACTTGCCGGTTATCAAGGCGATTTTGAACAAGGGATATCCGGAGATCGAGCTTGCGGGCCCGGTATTCGTCGAGGAGAACCTGGGCATTGTTGCTTGGAAGACGAACGTCAACTTAGTGTCTCAAATCAATATGGCGCTCGCGACGATCATGGTGGATGGGCGGTATGCGGCGGCCTACAAGAAGTGGTTTGGCGAGCCGCTGACGCCGGGAATCATTGGCAAGTTGGAGGCGGCGAAGGGAGCGGGAAGCAAGGTGCCCGAGTTTGTCGACAATGCGCCGGCCCCGACCGACCTTGGCAAGCGGGTCTCGGGAAGCGCGTTTACGTTTCGGTGGGATTTGATCGGTACGGCGGCTCCGCTTCTTCTTTTAGGAGCTCGGCTGACGTTGGCGTTAACGGCCTTGAGCATCTTGATCGGGATTCCGAGTGGGCTTATGTTTGCGCTGATGCGCATGTCGAGCATTCCTCCGCTGAAGTGGATTGGCACGGTTTACATCGAGGTCGTGCGGGGCACGCCGCTGCTGATGCAGATCTACGTGATCTACTTCGTGCTGCCTGCGATTGGGATCGAGTTGCCGTCGTTTGCGGCGGGCGTTCTTGCGTTGAGCTTGAACGCGGCGGCCTATATTGCGGAGATCTTTCGGGCGGGAATTGAGAGTATTGATTCGGGGCAGATGGAGGCGGCGAAGTCGCTTGGCATGGACTACCGGGCGGCGATGAGCTACGTGATCTTGCCGCAGACGGTGCGGCGGGTTTTGCCTCCGCTGACCAATGAGGCGGTTGCGCTTTTGAAGGATTCTTCGCTGGTTTCGGTGGTGGCGCTGAGCGAGTTGATGCGGGTTGGGAAGGAAATTGCGACCAACTCGGGATCGCCGACGACGGTTTATCTGACGGTGGCGGTGTTTTATCTGGCCATGACATTGCCGCTCACATGGCTTGTGCGGCGGCTGGAGAATCGGTGGCAACCGATTAGTCGACCTCGGGACCGCAAGGGTCGAAAGGCGGTGGCGGCGTGATTCTGCAGATCAAGGACTTGACTAAGAGCTTTGGAAGGGTGGAGGTTCTTCGGGGGATCTCGCTCGATGTGGATGAGGGCGAAGTGGTCGCGCTGATCGGGGCCTCGGGGAGCGGTAAATCGACGCTTTTGAGGTGCGTTAACCGGCTGGAGACACCGACTAGCGGTCAAGTCTTTTTTAGCGGACAGGAGATTACGTCTTCGAATTGCACCGAAGTCCGGAAGGACATCGGGATGGTGTTTCAGCGGTGCAATCTCTTTCCTCACTTGAGCGCCTTGGCGAACGTGACGTTGGCGCCGCGGAAAGTTTTGCATGTGCCGGATGACCAGGCGGAACGAGAGGGGCGTGAGCTGCTCGACCAGGTGAAGCTTGGATTGAAGGCGGACAGTTTTCCGGGCGAGCTATCGGGAGGTCAGCAGCAGCGAGTGGCGATCGCTCGGGCGATGGCGCTTAAGCCCAAGGTGATGCTGTTTGACGAGCCGACATCGGCGCTCGATCCGGAGTTGGTCGGCGAGGTCTTGGAGGTCATGCGGGACTTGGCGAAGACGGGCATGACGATGATCGTGGCGACCCATGAGATGGGGTTTGCGCGCGAGGTCGCGCATCGGGTGCTGTTCTTGGATCAGGGCAAGATCTTGGAGCAGGGGCCTCCGGATCAGGTGTTGGCGAATCCGAAGGAAGAGCGGACGCGGGAGTTTTTGGCCCGGGTTTTAGGGCGGTAGCTTTTCAGGGTTCAGGGTTCAGGGTTCAGGGTTCAGGGTTCAGGGTTCAGGGTTCAGGGTGCTGTTTCCCTCTAACTGATGTTGTTCGACGGCTTTTAGCCGTCGCGCGACACTTCGGTCGCGGCTACAAATTGCTGCGCAATTTACTTCGTGGCGGCGGGGCCGTGGGGGAGGCGTTGCATGGCGAAGAGGGAGATGACGGCGATGAAGACGCCGACCCAGAAGGGTAGTTGGTAGTTGCCACTGACTTTCCATAGCAAGGCTCCGCCGACGGGGACGGTGACGGCGGCGATGTGGTTCATCGTGATGCCCATGGCGAGGCAGGGGGTGAGCTCGCCCTTTCGGACGATTCGATGGAGGTAGGTGGTGAAGCCGACTCCGAAGGAGAACAGGACGTTGTCCACGAGGAAGAGGCCGTAGAGGGCGGTGACGTTGTGGAAGGTTGCGTAGCCGAGGAAGACCACGATGAGGCCGATGGAATAGAAGATGAGGGGGCCGCGCTCGCCGACCTTGTCCACAAGTTTGCCGATCTTTGGGGCGGTGATGGCGATGAGGATCGAGTTGATGAACTGGAGGATGAGCATCTTCTCGACGGGAACGTGGTAGACGAGGATGAGGGCGAAGGAGGCGAAGATCGAGAAGATCTGTCGGCGGCAACCCTCGAGAAACGTGAGCAAGTAGAAGAGGCCGTACTCTCGGCGGAACACCAGTCGCTGGCGTTCGCCTCCGGCGGCGTGGGCACTTAGCTGGGAGCACAGGATGGCGGATACGAAGATGGTAATTCCCGCGATTGCGAAGAGGGGGTTGTAGATGTCGCCGTGCCAGACCTTCTTGAAGACGATGGAGAAGCCAAGACCGCCAATGGTGGCGACGGCTCCGACGGCGCTCATTCGCCCGAGGTGGCGTCCACCTTCCTTGCCTCTTGCGAGAGCAAGGGTGATGGCGCTGACGACGCTGCTGTATAGGTGAAAGCCTACCGACCAGAAGACGGTGATGCCGACGAGGGGGGCGTAGCTGCCAGCGAGGCCGGTGACTCCGATTCCGATGGCGCCGATTCCGAGTCCGAGGGCGGCAACGCGGGATTCGGCGAGGGCTACGAGAGTGCCGGCCATGAGGGCGGCGAGGAGACCGGGAATCTCTCGCATCGACTCGAGGCCGCCGAGACCGAGCTCATCGGCGTGGAGGACGTCTTTGAGGAAGTTTTGGAAAACCCCCGAGTACACGCTGAACCCGAACATGAAGAGGAATGTAAGCGCGGTGAACAGGCGCCAGTCACGACGGAGGGATTCTTCTTCTTGTGGCGTTAGGGGGATTGCGGACACTCGAGGAGGGTACCGGGGGAGCGGGAAACGATGAGCGATGAACGGCGGGAGGGAGGAAAATCGATGAACCGTTTGGCTTCGAGGTCCGGCAAGGAGCCGGTGTAGAAGGGCGGAGATGCTGACTGGGAAGCTGGAGCCACTGAAAGACCCATAATAGGAATGTGAAGGAGATCCAGGGGCGGATGGACGGGAAGGGGAAGCGGTTTGCGATTGTCGTGAGTCGCTGGAACGAGCTTGTGACCAAGGAGCTGTTGGCGGGGGCGCTGGACGAGCTTAAGCGGCATGGCGATCCGGAGGTGACGGTCGTTCACGTGCCAGGGACTTGGGAGATTCCTCCGGTTGCGGCGGGACTTATTAAGAGCAAATCTCGGCCGAACGGGATCATTGCTTTGGGATGCATTTTGCAGGGCCAGACGCCTCACGCCAAGTTGTTGGGTGCGGATGTGGGGGCGGCTTTGATGAGCCTTCAGACGGAGAGTGGGGTTCCAATCTCTTGGGGAGTTCTGACGCCAGATACCCAGGATCAGGCGTTGGACCGGTCGGGCATGAAGTTCGGCAATAAGGGCCGCGAAGCGGCGCTTGCGGCGATCGAACTTTCGAGCGTGTTGGAGCAACTCTGAACGTCACCGAGGGGCTGACGCTTTTTGTCGTGGGCGCGATTGCGTCTGGGCTTAATTCGGTCGCGGGCGGTGGGTCGCTCATATCGTTTCCCACCCTTACGGTGGGTTTAGGTCTGGGCGAAAAGATCGCCAATGCGACGAATTCGGTAGGGCTTTGGCCGGGATCGATCGCGGGTGGACTCGGGTTCGCGAATCTGATTGAGAAGACCGGGCATCATTTGAAGGTCCTCTTCTTGCCAACGATGCTTGGCTCAATTGCGGGTGCGTTCTTGCTCTTGAACACGAGCAACGAGACCTTTAAGCGGGTGATTCCGGTGCTGATCTTTTTGGCGTCGACCCTTCTGCTCTTGCAGCCGAAGGTGAAGGCCATGGTTCTGAAGCACGAGAAAGTGGTGCCGATTTGGCTGGGCTTCGTGCTCCAGTTTCTGGTGTCGCTCTATGGCGGCTACTTCGGCGCGGGGATGGGAATCATGATGCTCGCCTGCTTCTCGCTCTACATGGATGGCAACACGCACGAGTTGAACGCGGTGAAGAACTGGCTGGGGTTGGTGATCAACTTCACCTGCTCGATTGTTTTCTTTATCAAGAAGCTGGTGCTCTGGCAGCCAGCGCTGGTTTTGGCATGCGGAGCGATGGTCGGCGGGTATTTGGCGGCTCGCTTTTCGCAGCGGTTCAATCCGAACAAGTTGCGGTTTGCGATCGCGGCCTATGGCTATGTGATGGGGTCGTTTTTTGTTTGGCGTGCGTTGGTGAAGTAGCGTCGCCTTTGGTTTGTCGTTGGGCGGGATCCTCTCCCCCACGGTTCCCCCTTCTTCGGAAGGGGGGAACCACCGCCGAAGTTCCCTTCGGCCTTCTTGGATATGATTGGGGCAGGGCACGATGCACTCATCTCGATCAGATCCAAGATGTCACGCCGAGCGGGACCGGCTGCAAGGAATGCCTTGAGATGGGGGACAGTTGGGTGCACTTGCGGCCTTGCCTAATCTGCGGGCATGTTGGGTGCTGTGACAACTCGAAGAACAAGCACGCGACGAAGCATTTCCACGCGATGGAGCATCCGATCATTCGGTCATTTGAGCCGGGTGAGGCTTGGCGGTGGTGCTATGTGGATGAAGACTTTGTGTAAGGCGGAGTGAGCTTCTCGATGGAATCTCTTAGCTCCTTTCGGTAGCGTACAACGGTTTCGATTTCCTCATCGCTGGGCCAAGGACGGAGGACGCCGGGGACGAAGGGACCCATAAGGCCTTTGGGGTCTTCATTGTCGTCTAGGCCGAGTATGTGGCCCAGTTCGTGGGCGATGACTTCGCCCATTTCGCGCTCGGTGAGCAGGCGGTCGCCTTCGGTTCGGCGGCAGATGCTGATCGTCGCTTCGAGCTTGTAGCCGTGGGTGGAGTGGTTCCAGAAGAATTTGCGGGAAGCATCGACTCGACCTTGGATCTCGACGGGTTCGTCCGTTTTCAACTCATCGACTAGCTTGATCACGATGTCGGGGCGCTTGGTACTGTTGGAGACGATGAAGGGGCTGTCATCGAGGCTGCTTTCCCATGCGTCGATGGCGTAGCCGAGGGCCTTGCCGTGGCCGGTGACACTTCGGTCGAATGCGATGGTGGCGCCTTTGGAGAGCAAACGGCTCTCAAAGATAGCGAGGGCTTTCTCGCGATCACCCTGGGCGTTGGTCAACCGGGCTTCGCGCAGGGCGTCGGTTGCGTCATCGGTGAGGCTGGCGGTGGCCCGGGCGACTCCGATGGTCGCCAATAGAAATACGAGGAGAGTTGGAAGTCGCATATCCTTCAGCGATTTGTACGACAGTTTAGGCACAAACATATGCCGAAGCGGAAAAATCGCAAGAAATGGGGCGGCACCATCTCTGTGTGAGTTGTGGAAAGGGTTGCAGCAGACTTACAATCAACTAGAAATGGATTTTCGAAGAGACACAGGGAAGGTGGCGCTGATTTGCATTGAGGACGCGCGGGCGTTGGAGTTGACGCGCCGGACGATTGATGCTTCTTCCTGGCAGGCGAGGGTTTGTATCGATCTGCACGGGGTGCTGCGGTTCTTTCTGGAGGCACAGGCTCAGGTTCTGGTGACCGATTCGATTGTGAGCTTGCGCGCGGTTCGGATGGATCCGAACGGGGCGCGGGTGCCGGTGGTGTTTCTTGAAAATCCGGTAGCGGATGAGAAGGAACTATTCGAGGCTTACAAGTGTGGGGCGGATCTCGTCGTCCCGGCGGGGACGAGCGACCTGGTGGCTTGGTTAGAGGCGTTGGCGACTTCCCATTGAGGATTGCTGGTGTCGTCCTTCGGCGTCCGTCGGGCGTAGCCGACGCCTACACGCTCCGCGTGGATTTCTGTTGACGGTTTTCGGTGGGGTGCCCCTCTTCGCGGAGGTTGGTCGGTGAGCCCAACCCCATCCCCCACGGTTCCCCCTTTTGGAAAGGGGAACCATCTCCGGACCAGAGCTAACGCTCGGCGTAGTTGGGGTAGGGAGCGAATTGGGCGGAGCGGAGGAGGGCACCGTGGTCCGTTGGGCGGAGCATGATTTTGACTTCGTTGTCGGCTTTCAGCCAGGTCTCGGGGACATAGAACTCTCTTTGCGGGCCGATTTCCCAGTAGCGGCCTAGGTGGTGGCCGTTGATGTAGATCATGCCGTTCCCGGATGCGTCGAGCAGAAGTCGCCAGCGGACTTTGGCTCCGTCGGTGGCGGGGGTTGCGAAGTGGAACCCGTACCAGCGAGCGAGCGCATCGGGCTCGGCAGTGGGGAGTTCGGCGATGGCTTTCGGGTCGTGCTTTCGCTTGGGGGTTCCTTGGAGGGCGATCGGTTTTGGATCGATGGGGTTGGTTGCGAAGGCCTTGCTGATCTCCCAGGTCAGGCTCTTCCCTTGGGAGGCGCTTTTGGTGAATCGTGCGGGCTGGGTGATGCCGCCTTCTCCGTTGTTGTTGTGTAGCAGGACGGCGACGACGTTCTCGCCGTCGTGCAGGGCTTTCGAGGCGTCGAACGATTGTTGGGCGCTCCAGTCGTGCGCTTCGCCGACTTTGATTCCGTTCACGTAGACCCAACCGTCATCGTCGATGCAATCGAAGACGAGGCGGGTGGTTCCGCTCTTGATATCGTCGGCGGTTAGGTTGACCTTGGCGCGATAGGTGCCGTAGGCATCGTTGTCGTTGATCCAGCTTGGGTTTCCGGTTTCCCATGCTTGGTCGTCGACATTTGTGCCGATGGCTCCGGTGTCGGACGCGCCAGACGCGCGCTTGACTCGCCACTCGGTAACGACAATGTCTCCGGTTGTCTTAGGGACGAGGTAGATTTCGGCGATGCCCTTCTTGGCTTCCATGGCGGCGCCGCCGTTCGGGTTACCGGGGTTCTCGAAGAGGACTCGGATGTCGTTGCCGGTCGGCTTTTGGGTCGAGACGTCGAAGAGCGAGGCGCTCCCGACTTTCCCGGAAGGAAGCAAGACGTTGTCGTTGAGTTGGACGACGAATGCGCCGGACGACATGGGCTTCACCCAGAGGGTGGTTGAGCCGGGGATGGCGTCGTAGTGGGAGCGGAAGATGACGTAGCGGTTGTCACCGATTCCGTTTGCGAGGAGATCCTGTCCCAGGGTGGTTGGTTCCCACGCCTTGCCACCGTCATCGGTCCATGTGATTGCTTCGGGAATGCTAACGGGATCGGGGACGGGGATGAGGGCCATCGGTAGGGCGCTGGGGGCGGCGAGTTCGCCGACGGTGCTTCCAGGAGCGTAGTAGAACACGTTGGCGTCGAATGCCTGGAGGTCGTAGTTAATGGTACGGCCTTCGAGGATGGTTACAGAGCCCTTCTTGCGGTCGGCGTGGTTCTTGTTTCTTATGAAGGCGAAGATGGCGCCGTTGCTGGATTTGCGGCCGATGATGTCGACCTCGGGATCGTTACCTTGAGTTTTGATGTCGATCGGCTCGGTTCGGGCGAGCTCGGAACCGTGGGCTTGGATGAACGCACCGAGGCCTTTGACGGCGTAGTACTTGCCATCGATGCCGCCAGACTCTCGGATGGGGGCGTTGTAGTCGTAGCTGGTGGTGATGTTGGGCGGAGTGCGCTCGGCGAAGTTTGTGCCTCCGAAGAGCATGTAGTAGCTTGACGAGGTGAGGCCGTTTGCCCAGCAGTAGAGGGTGAGATTTCGGATTTGGGCGGGGGTGATACCGCCTTGATCTTCGGCGAGGAGTCCACCGATTTCGGAGAACCAGCCGCCTTGCAGTTCGGTGACCATGACGGGCTTGTTCGGCTGCTGGCGGTGAACTTGTTGCAGCGATCCTCGGGTGCCTTCTATGTCCCAGCGGGGATAGAAATTGCAGCTATCCATGATTTGGCTGAGGACGGGGTCTTGACTGCCGCGGACTTGGCGGGTCCAGCAGCTGAGGATAGGCACGTCGATGCCGTACTTCCAAGCGTCTTCGGTGAGGGCTCGGACTTGGTTTTCGTGGACGGTGTCGGAGCCGCCGGCGTAGTCGTACTCGTTTTCCACCTGGAACAGGATGACGCCTGGTTTGCCGCCTCTATTGGTGATCTGCCAGGGTGCGATCGCCTTGCAGGCGCTCTTGTACCAGTGGTCGCACCAGGCGAGGTACCCGGGATCGTCTCCGCGGAGCCACATGCCTTTGGCGGCTTCGGGCCGCTTGACGGAGAGCCAATGGGGGTAGCCGCCGTTATCCCACTCGGCGCAGATGTATGGACCGGGGCGGATGATGACGTTGAGGCCGAATTTGTCGGTCGCCATTTTGAGCCAGTCGGTGAGATCTTTGAGGTCGACGTGGCTGAAGTCGTCGAGATCCTTGGGCATCTCGATTTCGTGAGCGTTCCATGCGACGTAGCTTTCAACCGTGTTAAAGCCGGCGTCTTTGATCTTCTTGAACCGGTCGGCCCAGAGTTCTTTGGGGCATCGGAAGTAGTGAAATGCGCCGCTGTAAACGATGGTGTCTTTGCCGTTGATCGTGAAGCACTGTCCGTCGTACCGAATTCGTTCCGGGCGGGGGAATTTGACGGGGATGGGTTGGGAGGTTTGGGACAGCAACAGGGCGGCTGCGAGGGCGGCAAGCATTACCTAGTTTAGCTTTTCAAGTGTCAGGGAGGAGGGCTCCAAGTTACAACCCGAACGACGCTAAGGTGGCGACAAAGCGTGCCACTGAGCGGCTTCGCCGCGCCAATGCAATTGTCGGTTACACGCTTCGCGTGGAATTCGTTGGCGGTTTGTCGTCAGGCGGCCCCTCTCCCCTGCCCCTCTCCCCCGGAGGGGCGAGGGGTTCTAGAGTGCCGTTCAGCTACTTGTTGCCGTCTCCTCGTGGGAGGCGGAGGGCTAGGTCTTGGTTGAGTCTGACGCCGAACTCGGTGCCTGAGCTGAGTTCTACGTTCTTCGGCTTATCCTGGCTCTGCTGGACGGAACCGGCGAGGTAGCCGAGGAGGCCGCCGATGACGGTGTTCTCCAGCGGGCGCTTGCCGAGGATTCCGACGATGAGCCCGGCTCCGGCTCCGTAGCCGGCCCAAACGGATCGGTTGTCCTTCGAGTTGCCACCTTTGGCGACGATGCGACCGTTGTCGCCTCGAGTGACGTTTTTATTGTCTAGGCTGATGAGCGAGCCATCGACGTTGACGGTTCGTCCATCGGCCATCTTGAGTCGGTCGAAGCCGACTTCGAGCAGGCCGGGTTTGTCGCCTCGCTGCTTGCGAGCGGCAATGACATGGCCTTCGATCATCGTGCCTTCGGGGATGTTCTGATAGGTGTCGCCGTTATCAGTTTGGATCGTTGCGGTGAAGGTATCGCCTTTTCGCGCATCGGCCGAACTCAGTTCGGTGTTCAGAGTAAACGGAATGACGGTGTTCGACGGGATCGTGAAAGTGCGATAGCGGTTTACGCGGAGGGGTCGGCTCAGGTTTTCTGACTGATGACCATTACCCATTCCGGTATCGATGAGAACCAACTGGTCGGCGTTGTCCCATTTCACGTCGGCACCGAGCGATTCGCTGAGGAATCGAATTGGAACCATAGTCGTTCCGGCGATAATTTGTGCGGGGACATCAAGGGGCGTTCGCTGGCCATCTACCCAGGCGTTGTGCGCTCCGATTCGAAGCTTGATATCTTTGCCGTTGCCGTTAGCGATAACGGTCCGATTTACGGCATCCCAGTCGACACTTGCGCCCATCTTCTCGAAGACGCCACGAAGGGGTACGAGAACTCGACCGTCCACGAAGCGGGGGGCTGCTCCATCGAAATGTACTGGCTTGCCGTCAACGGTGACGCCAATCTGTGCGGTAGCCATCGCCGCGGCGAGGGCCATGGTTGCCATTGCGGCAGTTTTATTTATGTTTTTCATTTCTTGCTCTCCTAGTGGATGGCACTCGTCGAAACGATTTCAGCCGCGCATCCAGGTGTTTGACTGCGATGTTAAGAGCAAAGGTCCCTTAAGAAGCCCGGTGAAGGGCTGGTAGCAGGCGAGCCTAGGTTCAAATTGAACCTGATCAGTTTTGTTATAATTGAGCCGAGACGGCGGTCATAAAGGCCTGGGCAATGGCCATGTGACCGATCTGGTTGGGGTGGACGCGATCCCAAGCGATCTCGGCACTGTAGCAATGGGCGAGCAGTTTGTTGAAGGCTTCCTGGGTATCGACGACGGGTAGTGACTTCGCTTTTGCGAGGGACTTGACGGATTGGCCGTACTCGTCCATTCGGGCTCTCATGGCATCGGTCTGCAAGGGCTCGATGTAGAAGGGAGTCATCAAAATCATCCCTTTAATCAGGGGTAACGTTTGGTCCACGAGCCGCGTGAGGGTGGTTCGGTACTCGTCGAGATCGACTCCTCCGCCTTGCTTGGGTGAGTCGAATTGACGCCAGACGTCGTTAGTGCCGATCATGATGGACATCCAATCTGGCTTCTGATCCAGCACATCGGTTTGCCACCTTTCATCCAAGTCACGAACCGTGTTTCCGCTTGTCCCAACGTTGATCACGCGAAGCCGCAATGAGGGGTCTTGCACGGTCAAGAGTGCCTCAACGTGAGAGACGTAGCCGTTGCCAAGTCCGGCACCTTCACCGATGGGCCGGGATCGGCCGCAATCGGTGATGGAATCGCCGATCATAAGAAGCTTCTGATTGTGCTTGAAGAGCATTTGCCGACAAGCATAACCTAGCAGGCTACGGCTTGCGGGCTGAGGAACGCCTCTAGGTGGCGGTCGATGATTTCTCGCAGTTCCTCGATCTCCTCCTCTTCTAGGCCGACTTCGGCCTCGACCATTGGGTCGAGGGGGCGGGCACACTCCCAGGTTTCAATAGAATCACCGAAGGTGCCGGCGAGATGATCTCCGTAAGCGATGCAGTAGGTGGCGATGAATTCCCCATGGCGATCCTCAGGGGAATTAAGTGAACGCATGGTTTGGGAGAAAAGGGGCGGGAGGTTCCAGGTCTCGGCGGCGAGGGCTCCCAGTTCGTAGACGGTGCCTCCCGAAATGTTCTCGAAGGCGTCCTCAATGGTGAGTCCGGAATGCATTGAGTAGTTCACGGTTTTGGTGAACATATCGGGGAGCAGATGGGCAAGCAGGCCGATTCCCAGATCATGAATGACTCCGGCCGCGAATACCTCTTCTGCGCTGAGACCGGTCTCGAAAGCTTCCTGGTGTCCTCGCTTTAGGAAGATGTAGCGAGCTAGGAAACCGCTGGCGAGGGAGTGTCTTGCAAAGCGGACGGGGCAGAATCCTTCGACGGATAGGTCTTTGGAGAGAGCCCTTACGGCAAGGGAGATTCCGAGGGCGCGAACGCCGTTCTGTCCAACTTTCATCACCGCGTGGCGCAGGGTTGTGCACCTCTCAAAGGGATCCGTGGTGGCTGCTCTGAGGATCGCGAGGGAGAGAGCGGGATCGGCCGAAATGATTCTTTCGAGATCGAAGACGGTCGCCTCCTCCGAGTCGACCGCTTCGATCAGGGCCATCGCTGAACGCGGCAGGGGCGGAAGCGTCGACGTCTGTCGGAACCTTTCGGTGATCGAGTCGAAATCGAGTAGTTGCATTTCTTGGTCAGTTGAAGAGTCCACCTGAAGAGGTAGGAAGGTATTCGGTGGGCCCTTCGATATGAATTGTCGCTTCGAAGGTCAACGCGCTTCATGGAAAAGGTAGGGGCGTTTCAAGCAATAAAAAGCGCCTGTTTAGTTCAACAGGTCGATGTGATGGCGAAGGCCGTTGGCGTCGATCGCAATGAGATCGAAGCGGCAATTTCGGTCGACTTCGCCGGTTGCCTCGAGATATTGCCGGGCGGCGCTTTGCATGGCGGCGAGCTTCGTGCGGCCGACGGATTCTTCCGGGATATAGCCAGCGGCGCGTCTTTGCTTAACTTCCACGAAGACGAGAATTTCCTCGTCGAGGACGATGATGTCGATTTCACCGTGGCTGGCCTTGTAACGTCGAGTGACGATTGTGTAGCCCAGGTCGAGCAGGAACTTTGCGGCCCGGTCTTCGGCTTCCTGTCCTAGTCGGCGAAGATTAGGCACGGCTGTTCTAGCATTTCCCGAATGGGGGCGAAGGAGCGGCGATGGATTTCGCAGGGTCCGAGTTTGCGGAGCGCTTCGAAGTGTTCGGGGGTGGAATAGCCGAAGTGCCGCTCGAATCCGTAGTCGGGATATCGGCTTGCCATCTCGGTCATGAGGTTGTCTCGGTGGGTTTTGGCGATGATGGAGGCGGCGGCGATGCAGGCGAATTTGGCGTCTCCGCCGACGACGGCCTCGGCTTCCCAGGGCATGTCTTTGGGGAGGCAGTTGCCGTCGATGTAAATTCCGTTGAACTCGCGGTTGAGCGATACGAGGGCACGGTGCATGCCGACCATGCTCGCCCAGAGGATGTTGAGCTTGTCGACTTCGGGGGTGTCCACAACGCAGACGGCCCAGATGGCGTGTTCTTTGATTCGGATGGCTAGCTCGTCGCGTTGGTTGCGGGTGAGCTTTTTGGAGTCGTCGATGCCTTTGAGGTTGAACTTCTTGGGGAGGATGACGGCGGCGGCGACTACGGGGCCGGCAAGGGGGCCGCGACCGGCTTCGTCAGCGCCGGCGGCACCGGGGATGTGCTTAAGCCGCTTGGTTTTCACCACGGCTAGTTTAGCTGGATTCCGAAGACCGATTCAAAGGCTTTTACGACGACTGGCTTTGCGTCATCGATTGTTATTTGGGTTCCGGTTTCTTGGGTGAGTGAAGTGACTCCGTGGCTCTGGATTCCGCAGGGGACGATGAGATCGAAGGGGTCTAGGTCGTTGTCGCAGTTGAGGGCGATGCCGTGCATCGAAACCCATCGCCTCACTTTGATTCCGATGGCGGCAATCTTCCGGTCGTTGATCCAGGCTCCGGTGTTGGGAGGGAATCGGTAGCCTTCCAGGTCGAAGGCTTTCATCGTTTCGAGCATGGTTTCTTCGAGGGTCCGAATCCATTTGTGTAAGTCTTTGCCGAAATCTGCCACGTTGAAGATGGGGTAGACGACCAATTGGCCCGGGCCATGGAAGGTGACGTCGCCGCCTCGCTCGGTTTTCTCGACTTGGATTCCTTTGGCTTCGTATTGCAGTTTCGATAGGAGCAGGTTTTCTTGGTGGAAGTTGGCGCCTAGGGTGAGGATTGGGTCGTGTTCTACGAAGAGGAGGGTGCTGGGCTCGGTACCGTCGGCGACTTTCTCGAGGAGAGCTTTTTGGAAGTCGGTTGTCTCGGAGTAGGGGCGGTGGCCGAGGTCAAGGAGCTTCATGAGGCCCCCTTTTCCGAGGGATTCGGGGTGGGAAGGAATGATGAGTGATGACTGATGAGTGGTGAATTTGGGGGACTGACGGTGGGCGTGCCCCTCACCCCTGCCCCTCTCCCCCGGAGGGGCGAGGGGTTCTGAGGGTTGTCGGTGGCCAGGACCCCCTCCCCCACGGATCCCCCTTTGCAAGGGGAACCATCTCCGGAGCGGATCATTGCCGAGACCAGGACGCTGGGCCTCATCAGCCTTCCGTTGGGTCCAGGGCTAGGTGGACTTTGTGGCCGTCTACTTCTTTGGCGAGGGGCACGAATTCTTCTTGGGCTAGTTGGTCGACTACGGAGTCGCTTACGGCGATGCCGGCGATGGGGGCTACGCCTTGGACGTGGGCGGCGATGTCGATGACCTCGGTGAACTCGACTTCGTCGAGGTCTCCGACTACTTGGCCGACGTGTAGGCCGATTCTTAGCCGGAAGGGGCTTTTGAGGCGGTTGATTTCGGAGTTGAAACGGCCGAGGTCGGTTTGGATGCGTTTGGCAGCGAGGAAGGCGTCCAGGCAGTTAGGGAAGGCGATGACGGCGCCGTCTCCGGCGGTGGAGTGGACTCGTCCGCCGAGGTCGGCGCTGATCGTTTCGAGCCACTCTTGGTATTCACGGAAGCTGTATTCGACGGAGAGGGGGTCCGCGCTGGCCTTCATCTCGCTGCTGCGAACAGCGTCGACGACCATGACGCAGACGAGGGAGGAGTGATCGGAGAGGCGCCACTGGATGCGGAGCATTTCGGCGACCACGGTCGCTTGGTCGTTTCGCATGAGGCTTGCGGTTCGGGCGGCTCGGCGCTGGACGTTGGCACCCATCGCGGCGGCGAGGGTGATGAGCGCGTAGATGATGGCGCTGATTCCCATTCGGGCAAAGAACGCCTCCGCCGTGAGGTTCATCACGGCGATCCTCATTGCGGGAAAGATCATAGGGAGCATCGTTCCGACGCTCAGGAAGATGCTGGCGGCCACTGCCCTTGCAGGCGTTTTGCTAAGGAAACCGGCGGCCACGTGGGAGAGGAGGATTAGGAGTCCAACGAGGGACGTGACGATGATCACGAACAGGCCTATGGGGCTCGTGACAGGTCGCGTGATGTCCAGATGAGTCCACTTCAGGATTGCGATCTGGAAGAATTCGAGGCCGAGGCCGGCGAGAAGGCAGGTTACGAGCGGGGCCTTCTGGAACCACTCGACGGGCTGGGACTCGAGCCAGGCGGACGGTTGGTAGGGGGAGTGGATTCCTTGTTCCAGTCTCGCTTGGAGGCTGAAGTAGCGCTCAAGCAGCTGCTGGCGGCTCATTCGCTCCTCGGCCAAGTCCTCTTGTTTGAGGCGGATCCAGCCGCCGAGGACGGATGCCAAGGTTCCGAAGCCTGCGTAGAGCGAACTGGCCACGAACATGACGAAGGCGACGACGAGGGTGATGAGGAACCGGTCAGTGTCTCCCTTTCGGCTCGTGTCTAGCCACACGGAGGTCATGAGAGCGGGGGCAGTGCACACCCAGACGACTAGGCCGCCGTAGAGCGCATGGCGGGCCATCTTCCGGCGGTAGTAGGTGACCATGTGGAGGATGAAGACTCCGAAAACCATCGCCGCGCCGGCCCAGCCCTGATTTAGCTCGATGGTGAAGCCGCGATCATGGATGGATGTCCCCGATCGGATGTAGGAGAGACCGACGAGAAAGGCGATGCACAGTACGGTGGTGACAGCTATGAAGGAGGATGGTCGTGCGGTGACTCGGTCGAAGGCGGCGAGCAGGCGGCTGACCACTTTTCGGGGGGCATCGAAGGTTAGGCGGCGCCTTTCGACGGGGTCGTCTCTTTGGGGGAGTTTGACTCCGTCGAGGACGCTTTGGACGAAGCCGGTGCTAAGACCGAATCTGGCGGCGAGTTCGGAGGGGGAGCCTAGGGCGTCTTCTGGCTTTTGTCGGAGGTGAGCCACCAGGGCGCTCACAGCGTGGGTAGGCACCTCGGCCGAACTATCAGATTGCATTTATGCCCTCGTAGAGAACCTTCCTATGTTACTACGCTCCGCCTACGATTCGGGACAAAAGGCTTGGGTATGGTGATGGTGGAAGTTGGCCGGGTGACGGCCTCGCGTAAGCGGGGAGGAAAGTCCGGACTTCGCAGGGCACAGTGCCTGGCGCAAGCCAGGGCGGGGTGACCCGACGGAAAGTGCAACAGAAACAAACCGCCGACCCTCGGGTTGGTAAGGGTGAAATGGTGAGGTAAGAGCTCACCGGCGGCTCGGGCAACCGGTCGGCCGGGCAAACCCCACTGGAAGCAAGACCAAATAGGGGGAGGATGATGCGGCCCGCGGACTCCCCGGGTTGGTCGCGTAGATAAATCGTCACACAAATACAGAATCCGGCTTATAGGCCGACTTCCATTTCTGTTTTCCCTGTTCCGCGCGGTGGGACGCGGCTTTCGCCGCGGGCTGTTGCCCGTGCCTCATTCGAAAAAGGCGTAACCATCTTTGGATCGACGGCCTTGGGCCGTCGCGCGACACTGCGGTCGCGGCTACAGCGTGCCGCTGGCCGGAACGGGCTACACGCTACGCGTGGAATTTGTTGACAGGTTGTCGGGGGGCGGCAATGGATCGCGGGAGCGAACTTGCATAAGGTACAAAGTGAGGGATGGCTGGTGGCCGATGGTTGCAGTTTTTCCTCTTGTGCCTTGCTCTCTTCGTCGCGGGATGTGGTGGGGGTAGCGGGACTTCGGGCACCGGGCCCACAACGCTTCGGATTAGTCCGGCGACGGTGACGGTTCCGGCCGGTGGGGAACAGCTGTTTACGGCTTTTGTTGGGGGGACGGTTCGGGCGGTGGTTTGGAGTGTAGATGGCGATGCCTCACACGGAACGGTTTCTCAATCGGGCGACTATACGGCATCGGGTTCGCCGGGAACGTATCACGTTACGGTGGCGGTCAAGGGTGATCCTTCGATTTCGGCCACGGCGACGGTCACGGTTTCACCTGGGGTTACCATTCAGATCGATGTTTCCGGTGGAGTTCCACCGATCATTCCTCGCAGCAAATACCAGTTCACGGCAACGGTGACCGGCGCGTCGAATACCCAGGTGGAGTGGAGCATCGATGGCAGCAGCCAGCTCATTGATGCCACGGGCACGTTTACGCCGTTGGCTCCAGGCCTCTATCACGTCTTGGCGAGAAGCGTGGCGGACCCGACGAAGACGAACAATTACACGGTCACGGTTGTTGCGGACGTGAATGTTCGACTCAAGATCGAGGGCAAGGACGATATCGTTTTGGACCTGGATCCGGTGGCGGCTCCGTTGACGGCAGCGAACTTCGTGTCGCTCGTGAACAAGAAGTTTTACGACGGCATCATCTTCCACCGCTACGAGGCGGACTTTGTGATTCAGGGTGGCGATCCGCTAACTCTGACCTTGCCGCTTGACGATCCGAGCATTGGATCGGGCGGTCCGGGATATACGATTCCTTTCGAGGACACGGGTCTCTTGCACGACAAGTACGCGCTTGCGATGGCTCATGCGGGTAGCAAAGACAGCGCGGGTAGCCAGTTCTATATCACGCTGCAGGCGCACCATGAGTTGGATGGCAACTATGCGGTTTACGGCAAGGTGCTGTCTGGGTTCGCGGTTGTGGACGCGCTGAGAAAGGGCGACAAGATCGTGAGCGCCCGCACCGAAGTGCCTTAGTCTGAGGGTCGGAATATCCTCAGACTTCGGACCTGCCCAAATGGGCAGGACGTCTATACTAGTGCCATGCTGCGGACGCGTCTGATTGCCGGTCCAGAGCTATTCCAAGAACTCAAATCGCCTTGGCAAGAGCTTGCCGGCGGTGCGTCGAGCGCGACTCCATTTCAGACCTGGGAATGGCAATCGACTTGGTACGCCCACTATGGCGGGGCGAAGAAGCCGCAGGCGTTTCTCCTTTACGAAGGCGAGGATTTGGTGGGGGTGATGCCGATGATTCGTCGCCAGGGGGCCTGGCGTACGTTGCGGCCGATGGGATTGGGGCCGTCCGACTACCTTCATCCGTTGGCCAGAAATGGATACGAGGAGGCGGTTGCTCAGCACCTCCATGCTTTTTTGAGTGAGGCGAACGTCGACTTGGTGGACATGCATCAGGTGCGCGAGTCGCGTGCTCTGGCGCGTGAGCTGAAGGCGGAGCCGATCGAGCAGGCCACTTGCCTGGTTTTGGACTTGCCAGACAGTTACGAGGCGTACTTGGCGACCTTGAGCAAAAGCTTGCGATACGATGTTCGGAAGCTAGACAAGTCGCTTTTCAAGGAGGGCCGAGCAACGGTCGATCCGGTTGGGCCAGATGAGATTGGGCGAGGCATGGATATCTTGTTCGAGCAGCACAAGCTGCGATGGAGGAAGCGGGGCTTGCCGGGGGCATTTCTGGGCAAGGGGCAGAACTTCCACCACGAGTGGGCGAGCAAGGCGATCAAAGAAGGGTGGCTGTGGCTGAGCGTGCTGAATCTCGACGGGCGTCCGATCGGGGCGATCTATGCGATGACTCTGGAGTCGACCTGTTACTATTACCAGGCTGGTTTCGATCCCGCTCAGGGCAGCGTTTCACCGGGGACGCTTTTGGTGGCGAGCACGATTCGTCGGGCGATTGAGGAAGGGAAGCAGCATTTCGATTTTATGAGGGGGGACGAGGGTTACAAACGGCGGTGGAAGCCGCAACATGTTCTACGTAACCTTCGGTTCCTGATGCCGTCTGACAGCGCGCTGGGTAGGCTTGGGTCGTCGTGGAATGCTGCGGGGAGTCGGGTGGAAAGTAGGGTGCGTGCGAGGCTTGAGGGCCGTGGCCTGCTCTAATGGCTGACTCGAATACGCCAGCGGTTGCCGTGATTATTCCGGCGTACAACGAAGAGGCACGGATTGCGAACGTGCTTCGCGCGGCAGTCGCTTCCAAGCTTGCGACTGAGATCATCGTGGTTTGCGACGGGTGCGTTGACGATACGGCGGGAGTCGCGCGCAAGTTCAAAGGGGTTACGGTTCTCGAGTTAAAGGAGAACCGAGGTAAAGGTGGCGCGATGGCGTATGCGGTTCGAGAGACGAACGCGCCGATCGTCGCCTTTATCGATGCCGATCTGCTCAACCTCCATGGTGAGCACATCGATGTAATCATCAAGCCCTTGCTTGAGAATGCTTGCGAGATGTGTGTGGGTGTCTTCCGGGGCGGCAAGATGTGGAGCGACACGGCTCAGCGAGTTACGCCATTTCTGAGCGGGCAGCGGGCGATGAAGCGTTGGCTTTTTGAGAGCGTTCCGTACATGGACGACTTGCGGATGGGCGTGGAGTACGCGCTGACTCAGGCGGCGAAGCGCCGAAAGGCGCGGGTTATGCGCGTGATTCTTCGCGGAGTCAGCAACTATCACAAGGAGCAGAAGCTCGGCATCGTGAAGGGCACGCAAGCGCGGTTTAAGATGTACAGCGAGATCACCAAGACGATGGTGAAGACTCGGAAGAAGCGGAAGACTCCGCGGGTTCGCTGGCACTAGTCTTGGGGTGCAGGGGTGCGGTCTTGAAAAGCGCGGGCGGGCGTGAGCGGTTGTCGGCATCCGGCAATGGCCTAAATTGGCGGCAAAAGCAAGCTCTGTGGGGACCTTCTGAGCAAGTCTGGCGTCGAACCCCCACCCTGCCCTGATAGCCATTTAGTTTAGGGTTTCTCTTGGGTCAAGACGAAGGTCTATCGGCTCCCGGGCCCCTCACCCCTGCCCCTAACCCCTGCCCCTCTCCCCCGGAGGGGCGAGGGGTTCTGAAGCCTAAACTAAGTGGCTGTGCACCCTACGCTCCCAAGGCAGAAACCATCCTTGGCAAGGGGAGGCACGGGAAGTTTTCTGGTGGGCGAGACCCCCTTCCCCACGGTATCCCCCTTCGGAAAGGGGAACCATCTCTGGGGCGGACCGGAGGTTTTTAGCCTCCTAGGTAGCGCATGGGGTTTACGGCTCCGGCTCTGGTGTGGACTTCGAAGTGGAGGTGGGCTCCGGAGGCTAATCCGGTGGCGCCTACTCTGCCGATGACTTGGCCTTGGCGGACCATGTCTCCTTCGCTTACTATCCTCGCCGAGCAGTGAGCGTAGAGGGTGTAGATGTCCCCGTGGTCGATCATGATCACGTTGCCGAAGCTCTGGGAATAGTAGGACTTGAAGACTCGGCCAGCGGCGGCGGCGTGGATGGGGGTGCCGGCGTGGGCTCCGAAGTCGACTCCCTTGTGGGGGCGGGTGTAGTGAAGGATGGGGTGGTAGCGGATGCCGAAGCCACTAGTGATGGGGGCGTTGACGGGGCGGATAAAGCGGCCGTGGAAAGCGGGGAGGGCGGTCTCACCGGGGCGTCTTTGTCGCCTTGCGTAGGCAGCGATTTCGTCGGACATCTGCTGCTCGTCGGCGTCGAACTGGGCGATGGCATGTTGAAGCTGGCCTTGTTTCTCACGGAGGCCGTCGAGGGTGTCTTTCTTTTCCTCTCTGACAACAGCGAGGTTGATCTTGGCTTGGCGCTGGCGGATCGCGAGTCGACCGATGCGGACGACCAATTCGTCCTGCTGCTGTTTTTGGGTGGCTACTTTCTTTCGCAGGTCTTGGTATTCGGAGAAGAGCTGGCGGTCGCCTTTGGCGATGGTTTGCATTAGGTAGCGGCGGGAGGCGACGTCGCCGACGCTCTTGGTGCCGACGAGGGCGGAGATGAAGGCGCCGTTGCCGCGGACGTAGATGGCCCGAAGGCGCTTCTCGACTTGGACTTTGGTGGCGGCGAGTTGGGCGGTTGCGTCCGAGAGTTGTTTGGCGAGGCTGCGTTGTTCGGTGCGGCTATCGCCGAGTTTCTCAGTGGTGTCATCGAGGTCGTTCTGGACGGCATCCATGCGGTCGTCGACGTCTCGGATGTCGGTGAGTACGACGCTGGCCTGGCGCTTGGTTTGCTTGAGCTCCTTGCGGAGTTCGGCTTTCTTCTCGTGGAGCTTGGCCATTTCGGCCCTGAGCTGCTTCGGGGTTTTGCCGCTGACCTTGACAGAATGCTTCTTGGTGCGATGTCGGCGGCTTCGCTGGGCATCCGCGCTCACCGGCGCGATAAGGAGCAGGAGAATGGCCAGGAGCAGCGCGACGGGTTTCATCGGTATTTGAGGGGTGTCCTGATCGCTAGTTCGGAACAGAGCATGCCGTAGACGGCTCCAGTGAGGCAAAGGATCGCGAGAAGCGGGGTGAAGGGAAAGTCGGGGAGCGTGCTGTGGTTGGAGAGGCCACCAATGAATCGGCCGAGGATGTGGTTTCCTCCGGCAATCATGAGGGTGGCGACGAAACCTCCGACGGTGCCTTGGACGATGCCCTCGATGATGAAGGGGACGTGGATGGTGAAGCGGGATGCGCCGACCAGCTGCATGATGCGGATTTCCAGTCGTCGCGAGACGACGGTGAGTCGAATAGCGTTGTAGATCAGGACGCCGGCGGTGGCGAAAAGGAGTCCGCCTACGGCACCACCCAACCACTTGAGGAGGCGAAGGAGCTCGTCGATGAGGCGCTGTTCGTCTTTTAGGTACTTCACGCCCTCGGCGGGATCGACGGTAGCGAGGGATTGGATTTTGCCAGCTACTTCGTCTCCGCTGCCGAGGTCTTTGATCGTGACTTTGAAGGCGTCGGGGTAGGGATTGTCGAGGCCCTTGGTGAGTTCAGGGTTGTCCTTTTGCTCTTTGGCCCAGGCTTTGTCCTTTGGAATCCAGGTGACAGCGGCGACACCGGGGATGGCTCGAATGGTGGCGATTGCGTCTTGGATCCCTTTGTTGTCGGTGCCCTGTTTGAGGATGACACGCATCTCGAACTTGCCGGGAATGGTGTTCGCGTAGGCGCTGGCGCGGAGATAGAGGTAGCCGAGGCCGCCGATGAGAAAGAGGGAGATGGCGACCGTACTGATGGCGGCATAGGCCATGTTTCCGTTGCGGCGGAGAGCGACCATGGCTTCGCCGAAGAGAAAGCTAATCCGATCCAGCACTTTCGCCTCCTTCGTCGGATGAGACCATGCCTTCGTCAAGGGTGATAATTCGGCTGGTCATTCGGTGGATGACCATCATGTCGTGACTTGCGACGAGAACGGTGGCGCCGCGCTGATTCAGTCGTTTGAGAACTTCCATGATTTCCCATGAGTGCTCGGGGTCGAGGTTTCCGGTGGGCTCGTCGGCAAGGAGTAGTGGCGGGTTGTTAATGAGGGCGCGGGCGATGGCCACGCGCTGCTGCTCGCCGCCGGAGAGCTGGTGGGGGTAGGCGTCGGCTCGGTGGGCGATGCTTACGAGGTCGAGGATGTCGGGGACTCGTTTGCGGACTTCTTTTCGGGTGTGTCCGACGGCGCGCATTGCGTAGGCGACGTTTTCCCAGACCTTCTTTCGCGGAAGGAGGGCGAAGTCTTGGGGGACGATGCCCATTTCCCTTCGCAAGCCGGGGACTTCGGATTCTCGGAGGTTGCCGATTTCTCTTCCGTTGAGGACCACTGATCCGGCGGTAAGCCGAGCTTCTCGAGTGAGGAGTTTGAGCATGGTGCTCTTGCCAGCGCCGGTCTTCCCGATGAAGAAAGCAAATTCTCCGCGCGCGATGGTGAGCGACACACCGCGGAGTCCGCGGACATGTCCGGGGTACTCCACTTGTACGTCCCGATATTCGATGTAAGGTGTCTTCCCCTCGCTGGTCACCGCACGCTATCCTACCCTTGCCTTAACGTTCAAATTCCCGGGATGGGTCATCGGGTGGGTGGCTTTGCGGTGAGTTTGGCTGTATTCGTTCAAAATAGGATTCTCGATGGATACGAATCGTTTTCAGAGGACACGCCAGGACCACAGTCGGGAGACGGCTGAGGACTATGTGGAGTTGATCGATTCGCTCATCCGGGAGAAGGGCGAGGCTCGCGCGGTGGACTTGGCGGAGCGGCTTGGGATTAGCCACGTTTCGGTTTCGAAGACGGTACAGCGCTTGCAGCGCGAAGGATTGGTGACTTCGCAGCCCTATCGGAGCATCTTCTTGACTAGCGAGGGCTCGGCGATGGCGAACGCAGCGCAGGTCCGGCACGAACTGGTGCGCTCTTTTTTGTTGGCGCTTGGAGTGAGTGCGGAGGTTGCGGAGGCGGACGCGGAGGGGATCGAGCATCACGTGAGCGATGAGACGCTGGGGGCGATGCGTGCGTTTTTGGCGGAACGCGGCTGACCGGAAGTCATCGGCGAGACGCCGACGCAACGAGTGCTTGTTCGACAAAGGCTTGATGGTCTCGGATCATCGTCTCGGTCGTGATATCCGGGCGACCGAGGGGTGGGAAGGATGGGGACCACTCTTCGATGTTGTGGATGGGTCGGAGGGCGGCGCAGAGGTCCCAGTAGGGGAGGGTGGCCAAGTCCTGATTTGTTTCGGCTTCGTAGCAGGTGGTGAGTTCATCGGCGGCGGCTTGGCCGAGGATCCACCATATGTCTAAGCGGCTGATCGCGAGGTCGCTTAGGGGGTCTCCGATGGTGGACTCTTCCCAATCGATCACGGCAGCGATCTCTTGGTTTTGCCAGATTACGTTTCCGGGCCAGAGGTCTCCGTGGCAGAGGGTTTGCTCGTTCTGGGGCTCGCCGAGTTTGGCAAGGGCGGCACGGATTTCGGCTTCTCTTAAGGTCTCGTTAAGGGTTTCTCTTTGGGGGTTTGGATCGGGGCCCTGCTTCGGGAAGCTTGTGAGCTTGGTTTTGTTGGTTTGGTGGATTTGGGTTAGTTGGTTGGCGAACTTAGTGACAAAGTCTTGCGGGTTGGCGGGGTGGACTTCGGGCTTGCCCTCGACGTAGTCGAGGATGAAAAATGGGCGGTCGGGGTGGTCCTCGATGTGGTGGGCGGTTTGGACTTTGAGCCCGGTATGGCTGAGTTCGCGGTGGACTTGGAACTCGTGGTCGGCAGCCTTGGGGTTGTGTTTGAATCGGTATTCGCCGGGTTGGCGGGCGATGAGTTTCTTGGTTTCGCCGGTTGGTTGGGCGATCTCGAACGCGGTCATGGAGGCGGAGATTCCGCCGGTGAGGGGCCAGGTTCGGAGGAGAGTGGCGCTGGGGAAGAATTGGGCGACGGCTCGTTCGATTCTTTGGGTTAGGTCGTCCATTTTGAGGATTGAGGATTGGGGATTGAGGATTGGGATTGGGGATTGGAATTCTTCTTGGCTACTTGGTCGGAGTTCCTTCGGCGTCCGTCGGGCGTAGCCGACGCTTACACGCTTCGCGTGGATGTGACGGTAGCTTTTCAAGGGAAGGCTTTCAGTGGGCGCGACCCCCTCCTCCACGGTTCCCCCTCCGGAAAGGGGAACCATCTCCGGAGGGTCTTAGGCGTCTGACTTTACGAATTCGGTGAGGCGGTTGACTTCGTCCATCATTCGGGCGAATTGGCTGGGGGTTAGGGCTTGGGAGCCGTCGCTTAGGGCTACTTTGGGGTTGGGGTGCATTTCGACCATGATCCCGTCGGCTCCGACCACGATGGCGGCTTTGGCCATGGGGGTGACGTATTTGGCTACGCCGGTGC
The DNA here is from genome assembly GCA_038321975.1 of Fimbriimonadales bacterium. Taxonomy (GTDB): domain Bacteria; phylum Armatimonadota; class Fimbriimonadia; order Fimbriimonadales; family Fimbriimonadaceae; genus Fimbriimonas. The sequence goes on from JBBQFM010000007.1 coordinate 84,825, forward strand.
CGTGCGATGGGTCGACGATGACGGGGAGGTGGGTGTGCTCTTTTAGGACGGGCACGGCGGAGAGGTCTAGGGTGTTCCTCGTGTAGCTGCGGTCGATGGGCATGACGCCTCGCTCACAAAGAATCACATTCGAGTTGCCTTGACTGAGGACGTATTCGGCGGCGAGGAGAAACTCATCGATGCTGGCAGATGGGCCACGTTTTAGGAAGACGGGCTTCATGCTCCGACCGGCTTCGATGAGAAGCGGGAAGTTTTGCATGCTGCGGGCGCCTATTTGGAGGATGTCCACGTACTTGGCGACCAATCCGACGAGGTCGGGACTCATGACCTCGGAGATGGTGACGAGGCCGGTTTCCTTTCCGACCTTCTCCATGATTTGAAGGCCTTCTTCGGCAAGGCCCTGGAATGCGTAGGGGGAGGTCCGGGGCTTGAATGCTCCGCCGCGGAGGACGGTGGCTCCGGTTTCCTTGACGATTTGGGCGGCGGTTGAAAACTGCTCGTAGGATTCGACGGAGCAGGGCCCGCCCATGATGACGAAGGTGCCCCCGCCGATCTCGACGTTCTTGACTTGGACGATGGTGTCTTCGCGCTTGAACTCGCGAGATGCGAGCTTGTAGGGTCGGCTGGTCTGGGTAATTTTGCTGACGCCGTCCATGACGCCGATCATGGTTTCGAGATCGAGGCGCTGGTCGTGGCTCAGGGACGCGGGGATGCCGATGGCGGTGCGGTCTTCGCCGGGAAGGACGAGGGGATCAAGACCGTAGTTCTTGATCGCTTCCGACACGGCCGCGATCTGGCTCTCCGTTGCCCCCAACTTCATAACGATGATCATTTCGAAGCTAGGAGGATACCTTGACAGGGAGCAGGGAGCAGGGAGCAGGGAGCAGGGAGCAGGGAGCAGGGAGCAGGGAGTCCTGACCTTGGTGGTCTGCTTCGGTCGAATCACTTCGTGTTTGAAGGATACTGGTGAATATGCTTAGCTTCCTGGTTCTTTCTGCTACTGCGGTAACCGCTCCGAAGAGTTGCTGCGCAAATATGGGCGAATTCGCGAGTGATCCGGCTTTTGTGGCGGCGCACTTGGCACCTCGTCCTATGCGATTCGCTCCGACGGAGGGGCACGCGGTTTCTATTCCGGTTAAGGGGAAGGCGGCGGCGGGGTTCTTTGTGCCGGCTTCAAAGGGCAAGTCGGTGGCGGTGATCATGGTCCACGAGTGGTGGGGGATGAACGACTACATCAGGCGGGAAGCGGAGCGGCTGCACGACAAGACGGGCTATGCGGTGCTTGCAGTGGACTTGTATGAGGGCAAGGTCGCCACGGATGAGAAGGAAGCAGGTCAGTTGATGGGGCAAGTGGACGCTACTCGGGCGAAGTCAATCGTGGGGTCGGCGGTGAACTCGCTGAAGACGGGGACGTTTGGGATTAGGGCCAAGAAGCTGGGGACAGTTGGATTCTGCTTTGGGGGCGGATGGTCTTATCAGACGGCGGTGGCGGGCGGTAAGAACGTGAACGCTTGCGTGATGTTTTACGGGATGCCGGATACTTCGCCAGCGGCTCTTTCGGCTTTGAAGGCGCCGGTTTTGATGGTTCACGCAAAGAAGGATCAGTGGATCAACGATAAGGTGGTGGGTGACTTCGAGGCGGCGATGAAGAAGGTGAAGAAGCCGCTGACGGTGCTGCACTACGATGCGGCTCACGGGTTTGCGAATCCGAGTAACCCGATCTACGACCAGAAGTCGGCGGACGATGCTTGGGCGCATACGGTCGCTTTCTACAAGAAGACGCTGGGGTGATGGGGAAACGATGAGTGATGAATGATGAGTGATGAATGGGGGATTTCGCTTACGGCGGTCATTGCTAGTCATCGATAGGCGTCCGACCCCCACCCTGCCCTCCCCTCCGGCGCACGAGCCATCGCCGCAAGGGGAGGCATCGGATTGCTAACGCTACGGGGGTGTAGACTTAGGGGGATGGCTGGCTTGGAAATCGACCTGGTGCGGGAAGCTCTGGGCGTTGCTCGGAAGAACGGTTTTGCCGAGGTGGAGTTGGGGGTTGGGACGGCTCGTTTTTCGGCTCGCCTCGAGCCCGCCCCGGTCGCTTCTCGGGTTGGTTCTTCCCCTTTTGGCGATGCTGCGGCCGAGCCTACTGAGCCCCCGATGCTGTCGGTGACGGCGACCTTGGTTGGTTACTATCGGGCGGCGGCAATGCCCCTTGAGGTGGGCCTAACGATTGCCAAGGGCGATGTGGTGGCGGTGATTGCGGCTCTTGGGATTGCTAACGACGTGGAATCGAAGGTCTCGGGTGAGGTCGTAGAGGTTTTGGTTCAGCCGAATCAGCCGGTGGAATATGGTCAGGCGCTGGCCTTGGTGAAACCGTTATGAGAAGACGCGGACAGACTCTAGTTGCCTCAATGATCGTGCTCGTGATCATCATGATTTTGGCGGTGGTGATGCTCAAGGGCTCGGGGACGTTTGGGAAGCCGGGCGAGAAGTCGGCGCGTCCGGATGGGAAGGGGCACACGATTATTGGCCTCACCAAATATGCGGCGAAGGACGATGTTTGTCGGAGCAATTTAGGTCAGGTGCGGGAGTCGATTCAGATTAACTCGACAACGGAAGATACGCCCCCCGCTTCTCTGAAGGACTTGAAGTTGCCGGCTGAGTTTTCCAGTTGTCCGGTTGGGCATGAGCCTTACGTTTACGATCCGCAGACGGGTCAGGTGCATTGCCCGCACCTTGGTCACGAGAAGTATTGATGTTGAAGAAGGTTTTGATTGCGAATCGGGGCGAGATCGCTTGTCGGGTGATCCGGGGGTGCCGTGAGCTTGGCGTAAAGAGTGTTGCCATCTATAGCGAGGCGGATCGCGAGAGTTTGCATGTGAAGATCGCGGACGAGGCGATTTGCGTTGGAGCCGGTTCGAATACGGATTCGTATTTGAACCTGGCGAACGTGTTGATGGCTTGCCAGATTTCGGGAGCGGAGGCGGTTCATCCCGGCTACGGATACTTTAGTGAGCGGGCGAATTTTGCGATCGCTTTGGCGTCGCTAGGAATTAAGTTTATCGGTCCGCCGACGGATGCGATTGAGGCGATGGGCGACAAGGCGAGCGCCAAAAAGGCGGCGATTGCGGCGGGCGTTCCGGTTGTGCCGGGCAGCGACGGATCGGTTCCGAATGAGAACGACGCGCTGGGCGTTGCGGAAGAGATTGGGTATCCGGTCCTGCTGAAGGCGGTTGCGGGTGGCGGTGGTCGCGGGATTCGCCGAGTGGACGCTCCGGACGAGCTTGCGGGACTTTGGAAGACAGCTCAGGCGGAGGCTCAGGCGAGCTTTGGATCGGGCGAGATCCTCATTGAGAAGTGCGTGGTGAATCCTCGGCACGTTGAGATTCAGATCATTGGCGACTCGTTCGGGAATATGGTGCATCTCGGCGAGCGCGAGTGCTCGGTGCAGAACTTGCGCCACCAGAAGATTGTTGAAGAAGCCCCTTATGCCGGTTTGCCAGCGGACATTCGGGCGAAGATGGGCGCCGACGCGGTGCGGGTGGCACAGAGCGTTGGATATCAGAACGCGGGGACAGTTGAATTCCTGGTGGACGCTAACAACGATTATTACTTCCTGGAGATGAACACGCGGCTCCAGGTGGAGCATCCGGTGACCGAGGAAGTCACGGGCATCGACCTCGTTCACCTGATGCTGAAGATTGCTTCGGGTGAAGAGTTGCCGATTCGCCAGTCGGACGTGAAGTTGACCGGCCATGCGATAGAAGCGCGAATCACGGCTCAGGATCCAGACAAGGATTTTGCGCCATCGACGGGTTGCATCACGATGTGGCGTGCGCCGGGGGGGCGCGGAGTTCGGATGGAGACGCATTGCTACGCAGGTTATGCGGTGAGTCCGTTCTACGATCCGATGTTGGCGAAACTGATCGTTCGCGGATTGGATCGGGCAGATGCAGTGACGAAACTGCAGACCGCGCTACACGAATTTGAGGTGGGGGGGATCGCCACGAACATTCCGTTCCTGCGGCGGCTGGCGGTTCATCCGCAGTGGATTTCGGGCGACTTCGACACGGGATTTGTGCCTCGGATGCTTGCCGAAGGTGATGCTTGAGCAGGCCCATCAACCGCCGCTATGCACGCGAGTGTGCGTTGCACGCGCTGTATTCGGTGGAGATCAGCAAGTTGCGGGTGCCGGATGCGATCGCGGATGCGATTGAGCACTTCGATGATGTGGTGGACGAGATGGGCGAGTCCACGTCTTCTGAGAACTCGTTGCCACCCCAGTTGCAGGCGTTTACCGAGAAGATTGTCAATGGGGTTTGGCTGCATCGGAAGGAGATCGACGAGCGGTTGGACGAGGCGATTACGGAGTACGACCTCGATCGGGTGGCGAACGTGGACCGCAACGTGCTGCGGGTGGCGGCTTACGAGTTGTTTTATGAGCCCGCGATTCCCCCGGCGGTAACGATCAACGAGGCGATCGAGATCGCTCGGAAGTATTCGACGGTGGAGAGCGGCCGATTTGTGAACGGTGTTTTAGGACGGTTGGTCCGTGAAAGCCCGAAGGCGAATTGGGATCCGGCGACGGCTCCGCAGGAGTTCTTTGAAGAAGAAAGTTTGTCGGCGCCTGAGCCGGTGATTGAGGAAGAGGTCGTTCAAGAGGATTCGGAAGAGGGCAAGAAAGCGAGTCGGTTTGGGGTTTGGAAGTTGCGTAGCGAGGACGAGAACTAGTGGCGGCTGAGATTCTTGATGGGCTGGCGCTTTCGCGGGTGGTTAGGGCCGAGCTCAAAGAGCGAGTTGATCGGCTGCGCGATGTGGGGATCATTCCTCGGCTCGATGTGCTGGTGGCAGCTCAGGACCCGGCGAGCCTGGCTTACGTGCGGATGAAGCACAAGTGGGCGGAAGCGGCGGGGATGATTGGGAACAGCTACGAGATCACGGCGGAGACTTCTCAGCTTGAGTTGATCGAGAAGATCAGTGCTTTGAATCGCGATCCGGACGTTCACGGAATCTTGCTTCAGCATCCGTTGCCTTCTCACCTTGACGAGGATGAGGCGCTTTTGGCTTTGGGCGCGGATAAGGATGTGGATGGGATTACGCCCCAGTCGCTTGGGCGTTTGACGGCGGACCTTCCGGGGTTTCGGTGTGCTACTCCGCTCGGGATCATGCGGATTCTGGAGCACCACAAGATTCCGATTCAGGGCAAACGGGCGGTGGTGATTGGCCGGTCGGTGATCTTGGGCAAGCCGGCGGCTTTGATGCTTTTACAGAAGAACGCGACGGTGACGATCGCGCACTCGAAGACGATCGATCTGCCTGATTTGTGTCGTGAGGCGGACATTTTGGTGGCGGCAGTTGGCCGGGCGGAGATGGTGAAGGGGAACTGGCTGAAGCCGGGGGCGGTTGTTATCGATGCCGGATACAACAAGGTCGAGGGGCGCAAGGGCGATGTGGGCGACGTGGAATTTGAGTCGGCCCGCGAGGTTGCCTCTTGGATTACTCCGGTTCCGGGCGGAGTCGGGCCGATGACGGTAGCGAGTTTATTGAGCAATGCAGTTGACGCGGCGGAAGCGGTCCTGGCGTAGGGTGGCTGCGGGCCTACTCGCTTTCCTTGTTCTCTATACGGTTCTTTGCTTCGTGCTCGGGAAGAACTACCTGAGTCCAGCGCGGCACGTTCCGGTGATGCCCGCCTGGTGTTTTTTGGTTTCGGTGCCGACTCCTGCGGGGCCTGATCCAGCATGGGCCACTCCTGGCTTGGCGGCTGGCAAGGGTGCGCCGGTAGTGTTCGTGATGGCACATGGGTATGGCGGGAATCGCGACACTTGGAAGGACCTGCTTCAGGAGCTTCCGAAGCGTGGGTTTGATGCGGTGGCGCCTTGTATGCCGGGGCAGGACGCTTCACCTGACAGGACGGTGGGGTTCGGAGTCAAGGAAGCTCGCGTCGTGGTAGATACGGTGAAGTGGGTGCGCTCGCAGTATAAGGGCACCCCTCCTAAGATCGTTTTGCTTGGGCTTTCGATGGGTGGGGCTTCGGTTTGGTTGGCTTCTGCTATCGATCCCTCGGTGGATGGGGTTGTGAGCGAGGGAGCGTACGCGAACTTCGAGCAGGCGATGAACACCTGGTTCGATCGGAAGGCACCGGGTGCGAGTGTGTATTTGAAGCCGGTGGTTTGGTTTGCTTCTTCACTGAGCGGGATTAAGCCGGGGTCGGTTTTGCCGGTTGAATCGGCGGCTTTGTGGAAGGGGAAACCGGCTTTGGTGGTTCAGGGTGCGGAGGATCACTTGATCGTTCGCAGTCATGCGGATCGGTTGAGTGTAGCGGCGGGATGTCCCGATTTGGGTGGTGCCTGGTGCGGAGCATGCGCAGTGCTTCGAGGTTGCTCGGGACGAGTATTTGAATCGGTTGACGGCGTTTGCAAATGGGTTGAAGTAGGGTTGTCGTTGGACTTGCCCCTCACCCCGGAGACAATTGTCGCTTCGCGACCGCGAGCACAAGGCATCGCGCCTACAGATCGCGGGAACGATCTATTTCTTTGTTAGTTGTTTGACGGCGATTTGTCTTAGCTGAGTTGCTAGGGTCGTGTCGAGTTTGTCGGGGGACCAGGCCATTTCTTGGTCGTTGATTCTTCGAGCGATGACGTAGGAGGCCAGGTAGGCACCTAGTTGGGAGCTGTGGTTTCCGTCGGCGGACCAGAGGTCTAGGGTGGGATCGGCTTTGAGGGCGGCGTCCCAGACGGCGCCGATGTTGATGACCTCGCCACCGGCGGCTTTGGCGATTCCTTTGTAGACGTTGGCGGTGTACTCGGTTTCGTCGATCCCCTTTCGCGGCCATTCGGAGAAGTAGAAGACTTTAGCTTTTGATCTTTGAGCGAGCTTGGCGAGGTCGAGGGCGCCTTCTTGGCTGTAGGTGTATTTGTGCGAGCTGCTGACCATGGCACCTTGGAGGACGACGTAGTCGTAGTGGCCATGCTCGATGAGGATTTGACTTTGTTGATCTTTATCGAGGGTGTTGAGGTTGGCACCGGTGTGTTGGTCTACGAGGACTTTGGGCGGTTTGGGGCTCGACTCGATGAGGTTTTGGACTTGCTGGGGGACGCTGAAGTTAGCGGTGTGGCTGTTGCCGAGGAATAGGATGCGGAGTTCCTTCGGGGCGAAGGTGTGGGCGGCGAGGAGGAGCAAGAGCATGGTAGTGCAGTGTATGACGGGATTGGAGTTCGCGAAGTTGGTTGGGATTGAGAAACGGTTGAACGGCAGTTGCACGTCTCCCTGAGTTCAGGTTTTCTAGTCGAGTGAGGCGTCGAACCCCCACCCTGCCCTCCCCCCCCCCGGCCACGAGGCATCCCGCAAGGGGAGGCTCGTCGCACTTACGCGGGCATGGACATGGGTCTTAGGCCCCTTGGGTTGAAAAAGGTGATTTCCATGCCGTGCTCTTCTCTGATAACGCCCACCACATAGGCGACGGCGGACCAGATGTCGGCGACGGGGCCCTCGTAGTGGGGGTTGATGCAGTGGAGGACGAAGCTCTCTCCGTTGTGAAGGAGTTGCTTGACGGTGACGGCTTTGCCCGCTCTGGCGAGGATGACGAGGCCGATGCTGGGGGCGTCGCTACGTTGGAATACGACAAGGTCACCTTGGCGCAGGAATGGGTGCATGGAATCGCCCTTGATACGGCATGCGAAGCGGCCTTGGCCTGCGAATTTGGGGTCTAGCTCAACGATGTCCTCGGTCTCGTCTGGCTCTTCCCAATTGGTGGCGGGGACCGCGGCGAAGAGAGGGACGGGGGCGAGGACGGATCCCACGGGGAAGAGGGGAACGCTGATTTCGGAACGGGGGACCATTCGTTGGGCCCTGTCCATCACTTGGGTTGGCACCGGATTGCCGCCTTCGTAATTGGTATAGGTCGTGCGCTTGAGGCCGAGCTTGTCAGCCATGACCGATTGCTTGAGTCCTAATGTGCGCCTGATGCGACGAAGGAGCTGGGCATCTTCCGGCAGTTCGTTTTCCCGTTTCATTCAATTTCATCATAGCAGAATATCTGACAAATGGTTTGACAAATGCCAAATCTGTGTCAAGATAGTGGTCTAGCTCGCTCCGGTTTGGGGCGATTGGAGGACCAGAGTGAATCAGATTGAACGTAAAGAAGCCGAGTCCGTGGTGATGGGATGGATCGGTTTTCGGATGGGAGGCTCGGTTTCGCGATTGGCTCCCGATGACTTGAGTCGGGGAGATGACGACGGTTCGCATGAGGATGCGGAGGCTTGGTGTTTCGATCGGACGGACGCCGCGCTTTCGAGCTATGTGAAGTCGGTTTGCGGGATTTCGCGACGCAGTATGGCGGTGCGATCAGCTTGCGAGGACTTGTTGACTTCGACCTATTGGGATTCAGTGTCGCCGATCGCTCATGGGCGGTTTGCACCGCTACTTGCGGGGGTTACGGACGTGTTGCTGGTGGGAGTCCGAGCGGAGATGTTGGCTCACCCGATGCAGCGCATGGGAGTGAAATGACAAATGTTCGAAATTGTTTGTCTTTTCGGAACTTTGTTTGGCTCTTGTGGTGTTGTTATGTTTGGGTTCAGACCGATACCGGGTCTGAGCCCGCTGTGTTTTGGATGGACCCGATGAACGTATTGCAGGCATTGGATAAGGCTTGGGACATGGATTTGGCGTGTCGGCCCAAAGGTTTGAAGGGCGAGGTTTGGTTTTACGGTGAGATCGGGGACCAGCGAGTGGTGAAGTGCTTGGGAGTTGGGAAGAATCAGACTCCTCGGCTGGACGACGGGTTGCCGGTGAAGGTGACACTGTTGCAGGCGGAGTGGGAGGTTGTGCCTTTTCCGGGCTCGTTCAAGCCTAGGCGGTCGCGATCGGCGTCGTTTGAGCTCTCGGAGAGACCGACGCGGCTGAGTGATTTTCTTGGTGAGTGATTTTGGGTCGAGGTGCCGGCTGGGAAGCCGGCACCACCTTTGGGAGGTTGGAGTGGAAGCGAATTTACAGTTGGTGGCTTTGCTGGCCGGGGTGCTTACGCCGATTTGCTCCGGCGCGGCGGTTTGGGGAGTGATGCGGTATCAGCTTTCGGACTTGAAGCGCAAGGTGGAGCGGGTGCTCGAGCTTTCGACGAAGGTGGAGACGATGGACGTGCGGCTGCGGCACCTCGAGGAAGGACTGGAGCGGATGGTTCGGGATCGGCAGGAGGATAGCGGGTCTTGGATGGAGTGGCGTGAGCGGGTGAACCGGACCCTGGGGCGGATCGAGGCGGTTTTGGATCGACCTCGGTCTGGCTAGAACCGCTTGCCCTGCTTTCGCCTTCGGACGTATCGGACGGCGAAGGTGGGGCAGAGGATTGCGAAGAGGATGACTCCGGCGATGTCTCCGTCTTGGCCCTGGGCGATTTTGGCGACGGCGGCGGGGATGAGGAATCCGAAGACGTAGAAGCCGGGATTGGCTTTTGAGTAGCGCCAGAGGGATTTCAGCCAGTTCCGGATCACTTAGTTAGTTATTGTGGCCGCCTTTAGGGCGGGTTTTTTGTTGCCGCATTGGCACGGGAGGTCGCCATTTCGATTGGCGAACTGCTCGAAACCTTAAAAGATCTTGATAGCATGCAAAAGCGTAGCGGCATCATTAAGAAGATATTCAGTAAGAAAGCCGCTCAAGAATTCGGCCTACCTACTTGGAAGGAAATCGCCGATAACATGACTCCTGAATGGGCAGGGCTAGAACCCGGGACGATCTACAGCGTCGGATATCTCGATCCACTCAAAAGGGTCATAAAAGGGTCGGAACTAGGTGTAAGTCCCCATGATTCGTATCCCTATCTTCACGAGGGAATCAATTTTGGTTTTGTACGAAATCCTGTTTCACTCAAGACCTTGCAGCTAAAAGAAATGTTCCAATTCTTCAAGATGGCGGAACAGAGAAGCCTATCGAAAGGCACCCTTTACAAACAAAGTCCTTCTCGCTTTCTGCGTTCATTGGACTTCACACACGACTCCATTACGCTGCCTCACGAGATTGTGCGTCACCTATTGTATATTGATTGAGGAGACTACAGTGCGCAAGGATTTTTACGACAAGCCGTTTAACCAAATGACGGACGATGAATTCAAAGAATATATCAATAGTGAAGAATATGACAAGTTAATGACGGCGGATCTGACTCCAGCCGAACGTGCGGCGATGGGAAGACCGACAAAACAACCGCCCAAGTGGACGCCTGAACAACGGGAAGCGTACCGCGCTTCGCTGACGCCATCCCAGAGGGCAACATACGATTTTGTCCGGGAAATGGAAGTCTATCGGAGAGATACTTCGGGCACGCTACCCAGGCCCGTAAAGCGCATTTCCTCCGAAAACTGATGCCCTGCGCATTGTGTCTTTGTGTAGGTTTATCTGCGTCGTATTTGCTTTTCGTACTGATGAATGTGGTCGTGGAGGAATCCTGTCAGGTTGATTGAAGGAAAGCTAATGCGTAAAGACTTTTTCGAAAAGCCTTGGAGTGAAATGACTGATGAAGAGTTTCAGGAATACATTAATAGCGAAGAGTATGAGCGGCACATGATGGCTGATCTAAAGCCTCACGAGCGAATTCCTTATGCCGGCGAGAAGAAGTCTTTTATGTTAACAGCGGAGCAGAGAGCTACCGCTGACGCCTTGATGACGCCTAAGCAACGAGCACGCCGTCAGTACATCCGTGAGATGGAAGCATACCGAAACGACAAGACTGGGACGCTACCGAAACCAGTGGAGCGAATGTCCGGCGAAGAGTAAATTGGTGAATGAAGGGGCACTGGGCCTATTGAGTGTGAAGTGCATAAGCTGCCGAATGTCGGCTCTTTGTTGGTGCTCGACAGGGGATGACCCTTCGGCTGCTTTAGTATTCCGGGCGACGCGCCAAAAGACTTATTCCGCTGAGAGCCGCAAGAGGATAACCACCCTAATACCTCTCTGCAGGAGCACATGCTCTACGGTGGTGACGAATAGATCGTGAACGAGGGAACTCAGAAAAGTCGATGCGCGACATGACGGCGGAGAAGCTTGACGCTTACCTCGACAGCCACGAATACGAGCAAATGGTGTTGGCTTAACTTACTCCAGCTGAGCGTTTGCAGCGTGCAAATGCAATACCGCAGCGTAAGCCAACTCCAGAGGGGCGAGCGGCTAAAGAAGCGAATATGTCGCCGACGGAGAAGAAGTGGGTTCAGTACGTGAGAGATTGCGACAAGTACTTGAAGGACACGACAGAAACAGTGCCTAAGCCTAGCGCGAATTGGCTCGCACGAAAAACTGATGATTGAGCGCGCGGGCCAATGAGTCCGCCTATGTTGATGAGTGCAAGCCGCCTTTGGGCGGCTTTTTTGTTGCCCGGAGGACGGGAGGAGTTGGGATGAAGAGAGTGCTTTTGAAATCGACGGTTTGCGTTGCTCTTGGTGCGCTGTTGGCTTTTGCTAAGGCGGGGGATTTTGGTTATACGGTGGCCTATGACTTGGGGCGGCGGCAGGTGGTGCCGGCGGTTACGAGTCGGATTGGGTCTCAGCATGACCTCTTGGGGATCAAGGGGTTTGATGTGGATGTTTTGGCGATTGGTGGGGCGGATACGGCTAGCGGGTCGGTGACGGGTGGGCTTGGGATTACGAAGACCTTTAAGTTCTCTCGCGAGTCAAGCCTGGTGTTTGGGTTCTTTGCGCGGTCGACCTCGGGCCAGGCGACTACGGGTGGGTTTATCTTTGGGATCAGCGGGTCGCTTGGGGGATAGCGGTTGGCTATCGACCCAGCCCGGGGCTTTCTGGCCCCGGAACGCCGGTGGCGCTTCGCGCCCTTAGGCTCGCGGCTTCGCCGCGTGGACGCTCCGCTGTGGCCATTCCATCTTGGGGCCCGAGCCTTCGCCAATTCGTTCGCGGAGCCCTCGATGGGACGCTAACTCGCTGCGCTCAGACAGAGCGTCCCTGAGTATCGAGGATTCGGCTCACGGGCGCAGTCTATGTCCCCAAGACGGAATTGGGTTTGTTCCTTTCCGGACCATACGCGGGCGGGCACGGCGCCGATGGCGAGCGCCGTTTTGCCGACGGGGAGGTCGGATGAAGAAGGTTTTCTCATGGTGGACAGGAGGGCTTGCGTGTCGAGTGTTGAAGATGATGAGTTTGCTCCTGGTTTGGCTAAGAAGCCTTGGCGGGAGATTGCGAGGCCTAGTCAGTTGCCGCCTTCGGAGCCTTGGCGCCTTTGGGCGCTGATTGGGGGACGGGGGAGTGGGAAGACTCGGGCGGGGGCGGAGGCTTTTTTGGAGCGCGTTCGGGGTGGGGAGCAGCACTTGGCGGTGATTGCTCCCACCTTTTCGGATGCTCGCGATGTTTGTGTGGAAGGCGAGTCGGGGATTTTGGCTTGCGCTGAGAAGGGGTTGGTGAAGACTTGGAACCGCTCGATGGGCGAGATTCGGTTTTCCACTGGGGCGAAGGCGAAGACGTTTGCGGCTTGCGAGCCGGATCGCTTGAACGGGCCCCAGCACGGCTTTATTTGGGGTGATGAGTTTGGGCTTTGGAAGCCAGGGATCGCGGCGATCGACATGGCTCTTTTTGGGCTTCGGCTTGGTGAGAATCCTCAGATGGTGTTGACCTCTACTCCCAAGCCGACCCCGACCACTCGATATGTCATCGGGCTCAAGGATCTGTTCATCCACCGGATGCGGACTCGGGACAACGTTGAGAACTTGTCGCCGGGGGTGGTGGCGGAGTTGGAGCGCCGGTATGGCGGGACTCGGCTTGGGAAGCAGGAGCTTGAGGGGGAGCTGATCGACGACGTCGAGGGCGCGCTTTGGACGGCGGAGACGATTTTGAACTCGCGGATGGGTCGGCCGGGACCGGTTGTCGCTTATGTGGTTGCGGTCGACCCGAGTGTGGCGGATGCCGATGTGTCTCGGAACCCGGGTCGGGAGCCGGACGAGTGCGGGATTGTGGTCGCGGGAATTCGCGAGGATGGGACGGCGCATGTCGCTTCAGATTTGTCCGGGGTTTATTCACCTTCGCAGTGGGCTCGGGTTGCGGTTGGGGCTTACAACCATTACCGGGCGATCAAGATTGTGGCGGAGAGGAATCAGGGCGGCGAGATGGTTCGGTCGACCTTGAAGACGATTGGGCCGGCGGCGAACATCGAGCTGGTTTGGGCGGCTCAGGGGAAGCGTCCGCGTGCGGAGCCGGTTGCGGCGTTGTACGAGCAGGGCCGGGTGACGCATGGGGAGCAGTTGGAGCGATTGGAGGCGGAGATGACGACTTGGGATGCCTCCGATCCATCGGCGAAATCGCCGAACCGGCTCGACGCTTTGGTTTGGGCTTTGCACGGGTTGGGGCTATGCGATGTGACGGGGAGTCGGCTGACTTCTCGCATTCGGACGGTTCGGGAGGAAGTGTAAGTGCCGCATTTGGATTCGGTTGTTTTGATGCCGCATTCCTCGCCTTCCGAGGTGTTGTTTCCGGTTCGTCTTCGGGCGGTTGCTGGGAAGCCGCTGGTGTGTATGGTGCCGCCGGATTCTCGATGGGAGTCGTTGGTTTTGCCGGATGTGGTTCGGGGTCGGTATCAGCCGGATGTTGGGGTGGTGGCCGATGCGGCGGGCTGCGACGGGCTTTCGGTTGGACAGTTTGTAGCTTTAAAGCCCTATACCGGCGCTTGGTTTACGTGTCGGGATTTGAACTGGATTCCGGAGGGGCGGGAGCTGCGGATTCTGGGGACTGCGGACCCTTGGGATGAGAATGTTTTGGCGGTTTTGGAGGGGCTGTAAGGCCCCTTTTTCAATTTTGAGGCGGCTTTGTCGGCGGTGGTGTTTGGATGGACCCTAATCAGAATTCGCTTGAGGATTCTCAGGCAAGCGCACTGTTTGCGAAACTGCAAGACCTGCATGCGCAGAAGAAGTGGGCACTAGATCAGTTAAGCTGGACCGCGCATCCAGATATTACGCCAGATCATAAGCAGCGACTTGGGGCGTACCTGACTTCGCTTGATCAAAAGATCCGAAATGTTGTCGCACAAAGGACTCCGGCGCAGTGGAAAGGGCAATTTGCTCGAGCAGCTAAAGCACATTTTGATAGGAAGCTCGCCGCATCTGGATACGTACCCTTGGTCTCGATAGCACCTGATGGGTCTGCACCGGCCGGATACAAATACCCTCTCAATCAGAAAACCTCCGGGCAGTATGTTATCTCGCCAGATTGGAGTCGGGCAAAGGTTATAAACGCTCTCCGTGTTCAATTCCCGCAAATCGATAATGATGAAGGCCTACAGCGTATAGGTCGAGCCTTTGACGCCATTACCAAAACCCCAGGGTTCGACCCTGATAAGCGCGCGCTTACCACTTTAGGCAGTTTGATCGCGCGGAGCGACTATGACCAGATTGATCGGTTGATCCGCTATCAAGACCAAGCGCAGAGCAATGGGTTTCGTTGCGACTTCTCCAACCGCGGGGTTCAGAAGTATGTTGCCAAGAAGGACGCTGACGCGGAAGCTTTGCGCCTTGGAAACATGGAGCTCGACAACACCGACTATGCCGTAACAAATTTTGGTCGGATGCAGACGCCGAGCGAGCGGGGACTCGCGATGGCACACCAGAAAGTGCTAAACGAACGAAACCCGCTTAGGCAAGCAGTACAAGCCGTAAATCTCGATTTTGTGCCCCTCCTGCCGGGCTTGATCAAAGATTTGATCCCCCTTGGCTTCCAGGCGGCATCCGGATTTTCTCATCCGGTAGACGTCTCAAAAGCAGAGAGCGATGCGCTTCGAAATAGCAAGGTCTCCATCCTTCTCATTAACCGGAATCCTGTAATTGGCGGCATCAACCAGGTTTCATCTGTTATCTCGGCTCTCACTGATGCGTACCAGAATCAATCTCTGCAGCCATTGGTCGACTTGGGCGACAGCTATCTGCCGAAAGTGCCACGTTATCGGCCCGGTATGACGCTTGATGATGCGATTGGGGACAGCGTCGCGTTTTACGATGGAGCCAAGACCCTTTATGCGCTTGGTAAAGGCCGTCAGCCCGCGGGGCCCAGCGAAGATCCAACGTCTCATGACATCGACGGGTCGAAATGGAAGGCAGGATCGCCGAGCGGTAGAGCGCCTCGACCATCGAATCCGAATCCGAATCCGAATCCGACTCCGAGTTCGGGCTCGGCTGAGGCGTTTGCTGCGGCCTACGCGAAAGCGCAGGCGATAAAGAAGGCGCTTGTTAGTCGAATTGTACAGAAATACAAACGTGGGACACCAGGTGTTGCCGAAGTGGCCAAGCCAAGTCCGGGATCAGAAGTCCACGAGTCTGGACCGCAGCACATTTCAGTTCGAAGTCGAGAACCTGATAGGGGGAAACCTGAGTCTCCGGCAAAAGTTTTTACTGAACGAACCCTGGAGGAATTGCTGCCTAAGGACCGCCCAGCACGAGTCATGACTATTTCTGGTGACCGCTCTCGATACGGCATCGCTAGAGACCCGAGATCAGGATTCGAAACAGAAATCCATGGAGGCATTCGTTATGGGGAACACCTGGGTGATGCGGAAGGCCCAGTTTGGGGTTCTTCCAACCAACCAAAAGCGTCCCGTCTTGATAACAAAGGGGCGCAGAGCGACCTGATCTATGTTCTAGCTCAAGCGCCAAAGGCGGTTCTCACCAGCAGATATGCAACACAATTCTTGACGGGCTTAATGGAGTACCTGCCAGAAGGCAATCGCAATCTTGAGAGGTTCTACTTGCAGTTGGCCAACGAGGGTCTTTCTTCTGTGGGACTGCGTCCGGTGCAATCGATAGCACAAGCGAGGTCATTGCTGAACCAAAAGCCCTTCCCCGTTCGGGGCAAGTGGACTGAATTCCTGACAGAGCCCAGGAACTATCAATTTGGAATGCCTTACAGGGGAGGGCTGATGGAGATTCTTAACGATCCGGCACTCCGAAATCATGGCACAGGCGAGACGATGGGCGTCTTAACCTTTAATAAAGGGAAGCCCGCGGGAACCGCCAAAGATCTAGGTGTGTCTCCTAACAGCGGTTACGACCTTATCCACGTTGGGAAGTACCACGGTCTTACCAACCCTGTGCACTACTCTATGTTGATGCATAACGCTCAGAACGCGTGGATGTCGCGACAATTTGAAAGATTGGCCAAAGGTGAACGACTTACTGAACCTGAAGCCCGATACTTTTGGCTTGCATTGGAGAATGGATATATAATTGACACACCACATGAATCGATCTTGCGAGCAACAACCCGAACCCATTAAGAAATGGACCTATGAAGAAGCAATGGAGGTTCTCAATAGTGCGGAATACAAGGAGGCGACTACTGAGACCCTCGAAGAGAAGGAAGAGCGGCGAGTCATTCGGAACGAAAACCTTCGGATTCGTCGCGCTGAGGGTGAAATCTTGGATGACACGGAATTCAGTCCCGCCGAAACACTGGCCGAATCCTTGCAGCGGGTTCGGTTTCCCGCTGAAGACGAATATTAAGATTGCAGATTTTCCTTCGTGGTCCCAACGCAATAGAATGTGATGAAGTCTGACCGAATAAACTTTCCGGTTAAGAAGTCCTCGGCGATCGCAGAGGCTTACGCAATCATGAATAGCCCGGAATACATCGCCCGGGAGTTTGAAGAATTCACTGAAGAAGAGGTCGCGGAAATGCTTGAAGCGAGGAAGAACAATCCCTACTCGAAGGAGCATAAGGAAGCGGAGGCTCAATTTGTGGCCCTTGCTCTGGCGGAGATCGAGGCCGCTCGATTGAAGGCAGAGGGTAATGAGAATACGGAGTGAAGATTTCTGCCCTGATTCGATGCACTTACTTTGAAGGCTATGTCTAACCCCACCTGAAGACGGCAAGATCAGACGTCGGATGTTGGATGAGGAATTCGAGGCTTATTTGAAGAGCCCTGAGCATAAGGCGTCCTTTAGGGCCGAATTTACAGCCGAAGAAAGACGCATGATTCAGGAGTGGCCCGAAGAAGACTGGAGGAGCCTTCCGCCGGTCCAGATGAGTCCTGAGGAGGAAGCGGCTAGCCGAGCTTGGTCTGCCCGGATGCGGGAGTATGAGCGGCTCGAAAACTTGAGCGCGAAGCGGAGGAGTCGGGGGGGCAGTCGGACTCTCAGCGGGGGTATGAACTGCTAGAGGATGCCGCAAAAGAGCCTGGCGAAGGTTGACCCGTGAAAGACGGTGGACCTGCGAGATTCTTGGGGAGGTGAGTGTTTGCGAGATGCAGTCGCCCCCGCCCTATAGCGACTAATTTGGGAGTTTCGCGGTCTGTCTGGGCACCCGGGTGGGGTGAGTTTGGACCTGGGCGAACCCCACCCCTACCCCTCCCCAAGGGGTTCCCCAAGGGGAGGGAAACCTACGAAGAAAGCCTAGGTTAACCGTTATGACCCCCTCCCCTCCCCAAGGGGAGGGAAACCCAACGAAGAGTGGCGCGACCATTCGGCGACCTTTGGTTGTCGTGCGACACTTCGGTCGCGGCCAACAAATCGCTTCGCGATTTACGCGATCGTGAAGGTCGATCCCACAGATGCTTCGCATCTCGCGACCACGGAGGTCGCGGCTACAGCCTGCGGCTCGCTGGGGTTGCATCGCTCCATGCGACCTTAAAGGTCGCTCCTACAGATGCTTCGCATCTACTGAATTTTTATGAATAGAACTACATCGATACCTCGTGCCTATTTATCCGAAGATGCGCGGGATGAGTTGGCTTTGCGGGTTTGCCGCGAGATTCTGGCTTCGGACGATGCTAAGGGGTCTTTGCCTCGGCGGTGGGAGAAGAATGAGGCGCTTTATAACCTTGATCCTAAGGCTACGAACCTGACTCTGGTCGAGGGGATGGCTTCTTATCCAGTGCCGCTTTGGAAGGCGAAGGCGAAGCGAATTGTTGATACCGCCTTTAAGGGGTGCACTTCGATGGATCCTTATGTTCAGGTTCTGACGGACGACGGGCAGAACTCCAAGGCGGACGACATCGAGCGGGCTTTGATGCTGCTCTCGGGCAAGGGGGCGAAGCAGACTACTTTCGATCGGGCTTTGCGGCAGTGTCTGCGCATTACGGCGAATACGGGCGTTTCGGTGATGTATGTGTATCCGGACGAGCGGACTTGGGATGTTTGTTTTCGGGCGATTCATCCGAAGGATTTGATGGTGTATCCCCACGAGCTTGGGAGCCTCGAGGAGGCGAAGACGGTGGGGCATCGGTTTGAGCTGATGCGCTCGGAGATCACGGCTCGGAAAGAAGCGGGAATCTACCTGACCGACGAGGTCGGCGGGGGAGGTGCCTCAGTCGACAACGAGGCGGGGAAGAGCAAGTCGTTCGCTCGGACGGAGGACACGTCGGCGATGAGCGTCGAGGACGAACTCATCGAGTGCTGGCAAGTCGTAACGGAGGTCGAGGGGCAGCGGTACCTCGTGGTGGTCGCGGCTCACGACCAGAAGCTGTTGCGGGTTCAGCCCTATCCGTATTCGCGGAAGTTCTACTTCGACATTCGGTTTGAGGACGAGTACGGCTCGTTTTGGCCGGCTTCGAGCGTGGGGCAGGATGTGCAGGCGCTTCAACTGCTTTACACCGACTTGCACAACGTGATCATCCAGGGCTCGTACGCGGCGGCGTTTCCGGTGATGGTGGTTTCTGGCGGTTCGCTGGCCACTAAGGTCTCGAAGTATGGGCCGGGCTCGATGTTGGAGGTTCCGACGGGCGTTCAGGCTCAGGTCTTGGGAACGCAATTTAACCCGGGTGTTTTACCGGAGATGATTCAGCAAGTGGAGAAAGTGACGGATGCCCAGACGGGGATCTCGCAGCTTGGGACCTCCATAAACTTGCCAGCGAGCACTTCGGCGACGGCGGCTCAAGGGTTGTTGGCGGCTCAGGACGAGGCGAAGGATGGGTACACCGAGTTTGTTGCTCCGGCGGTAGGCGCGATCTTCGAGTTCTTGGCGGAGGTGCTGAAGACGCACTTTCGGGAGTTCTCTCAGAAGTACGGGCCATCGCTGCGAGTGGACTACTCTTCGCTATCGAAGCCTTACATCTTTGAAGCCACTGGGAAGACAGCGACTTCGAGCCCTCAGGCGTTGATTGGGAAGTTACAGATGCTGCTTCAGATGGCGATGTCTCCCAATTCGGGACTCGACTATCGGCAGGTGGAGACCCAGATTCTCCAGGCTTTGAATTTGCCGCTGGACGTTCAGTCGCTTCAGAAGCAGGATGTGCCGCAGCAGATGCTCGCTTTGCTTCAGCAGGCGTTGGCGTCGGGCATGGATCCGCAGACGATTGTCTCGCTCGTGAGCCAGGCGGTCACGGCGTTGGCAGGAGGCCAACCGAATGGACAACCCACTACCGCGAGCTCACCTCCGGGCATTCCTGGACCGGGAGTCGCCCCTTATGGCGCTGGTGGAGGCGTACCTGGGGCAGCGACAGGCGCTCCTCTTGGCGGGCTTCCGCTCGCTGGACCCCAGCAGCCCGGCCCGTATAGCCAACCATCAGGGCCGGCTTAGCGAAATCGACCATTTGTCGGAACGCCTCCGGGAGGATCTCCGGGAGTTTTACGACCAGACGCAACGCGAAGAGAAACTATGAATCCAGAACTTTCACCCCAATCGATGCAGGACCCGTCCGCGGCCGCTCCTCAGATCGACTACGATCGCATCATCGACGGCGTCATGCAGCATCTGACCGAACTGGCTCAGGATGGCGGCGGAGAACCGCAGATGGATCCTCATGATCCCCATGCACAGATGGCTCAACTGATGCACATGGACCCGGCCGAAGCGATGCGAATGCATGGCGAGATGGTGCGGCACCAGACGCTTCAGTCGGTGGCGCCACTTGCTCACCATGTGATGGTCGGACACTTGACTAACGGCTTGCCACCAGAGGCGGCGGAGTATGTTGGGCAGTTTGTGGCGCACCTCGATCCTTCTGCTCTCACTCCAGAGATCGTTGACGTGATCCGGCGGGCGGCTCGTGACTATGCTACGGAGAAGACGAGCAATCCGCCGGTTGGTGCGGAGATGGTGATCGGAAGTCCGGGCGGGCATATGGATCCCGGCGCGGGTGGGGATATCGATGGGTTGCGGCGTCTCGCCAAGAACCTAGGTATTCGTAACTATCGACCGGAAGACAGTGCAAGGAAGGCAATGCGATGAGCAGATTTGAGCAGCGACGCGAGATGGGTCCCAGGGAGATGTTGGCCCAGAAGAAAGTGAAGGTTCCGACCGACCACAACGTGGTGTATCTCCAGAACACGGGGAACGAGGGCGACCTTCTTGGGCAGAAGCATCTGTATTGGCAGGAGGGATTTGACGAGTTCCACAAGGACGACTCGGGAATCTACATGGCCATCCCGAAGGCGGAAGCGACTCGCAACGAGAGCCGCTATCAGCTTGAGGCGGCGGATCGGATGAAGCGCCCTTCGGCGGCGGGGCTGGAGTCTCGCTATTCGGAGGCCACCGCGACACTCGATATGAAGCCGATGACGGCGGAAGACTTCCTCGCTGGCAAGGGCGACGAGGAATAGCTTACTGAACGGCGACGCCCATTACGCGGCTTGGTTGGGGTGAGGTTACGGCCTTCATATTCTTCATCTTTGCGGCTTGCACAGGGGCCGGAAGAGTGGGTCCTTTCACTAGGAGTGGTCTTTGAGTCGCTGGGATGCTTGCCAGTTTGACGGTTACAACACATGCGTAGCTAAGGAAAAGGAGCCACGGGAGAAGAAGGCCGACAACTGCGAGCTTCAGCGAAAACTTTGGCTCGCGTGGTTTTGCTTGAATCTCATCGTCTTCCAGGAATTTGCTTCGCCTTGCCTCTTCATCCAGATTGGAGATTCTTCCGACGATGCCAAAGCAGGCTAGGCCAGAAGCGATAGCGGAAACCGTTCCGCCGATAAGGATGAGGTCAAACGGTTGGGTCACTCCGCGACCGACCAGGCGAAGAACGACTATGGCGGCAACCAGGAACAGCGACCCAAATCCGATGAAAACGCCTCGATGGGGCGCAACAATCGGGTCGAGCTTGATAGCGGTAAGTTGTTCGGTGGCCGTGGGAGTCATAGCATCAAGGAATACGGTGGGGCCCCTCTCGGGAAGTTCCGAATAGGGACAAAGCCTTATTTTCTTTGTAGAATAATAAGTCGGCTGCGAGTGGCTTCTGGCCCATTTAATGAACCACCCACTGCCTGATCCGTCTGGTCGAATATGCGATTGAGATGGATTTTGCTTTTGGGAGTGATTGCTCTACGTTCAATGGCTTTTGCCAGCGAGACGGTTGAGACTTTTACGATTGACGGAGTGGAGAGAAAGGCAACGGTAGTTGGAAGTACGGCAAACAGCGCGAGTGGCAAGGCTCCGCTGGTGCTGGTATTTCATGGGCACGGTGGCAACATGCGGTATTCGGTCCGCAAGTTCCAGATCCACAAGTTGTGGCCGGAGGCGGTCGTCGTTTATCCGGAGGGTCTCCCTGCGAAGGGGATGAGCGACCCCAATGGCTTGAAGAATGGCTGGCAGCAGAAGGCTGGCGATGACGGCGACCGGGACTTGAAGTTTGTCGATGCGATCCTCGCTCGGATGCATAAGGAGTATTCGATCGACGATAGCCGCATTTACTCGATGGGGCATTCGAACGGGGGACGGTTCACTTACTTACTCTGGAAGGAGCGAGGAGATGTGTTCGCGGCTTACGGTCCGGCGGCAAGCCCGATGGTCATGGGGGTCAAGCCGCAATCAGCCTTTGTGATCGCGGGCGAGAAGGATCCGATCGTGCCTTTCGTGAGCCAGAAGTTCTCGATCAATCGGCTTCGGAAGATTCTCGACGTTGGCGGAACCCCTCTGAAGGACGGATATGCCACTTACGAGAAGGGACCGGACGGTCTTGAACTGGGGACGTATGTGTTTCCCGGTGGCCACGAGTATCCGGATGAGGCGGCGAAGCTGACAGTCGACTTCTTCAAGCGGCATCCGAAGCTGCGGAGGTAGCTCGGTTTGTGGCTTTCGGTGGACGAGACCCCCTCCCCACGGTTCCCCTCTTTTCAAGGGGAACCATCGCCGGAGCTTAGCCCGATCCTTTTGGATCGGGCTTTTTCATTTATCAACAACGACAATTGGAGGACAAACCTATGCCAACAACGGCAATGGAAAACGTAAAGATTTGGTATCGCGCCGACGGACATGCGCTTGAGACTCGTGAATATCCTGAGGCTCCCTCACAGACTTTTAAGCGGGGTGCGTACCTCGTTCTCAACGGCTCTGGCCAGGTCTTGCTGGCGAAGGGAGCGAACACGACCTATGGGTCTTCGGATAAGCCGCTGGGGGTTGCCCTTTCGGATTCAACGGGGACGACGAATGGCACGATCTTGGCCGGCGTTTTCGATGGGCAGGCCCGAGTGGTGTTGCCCGTTTCGAACGCAGGGGCCTCAATCGCAACCAACCAGAACCAGGTTGGAGTGAGCTATGGCTTGCATGTCAACGCGAGCGGCTACGTAAGCGTGAACACAAACGACACGACCAACACGAAGATCGTCGTGGAGCGAATCCACCCCCAATATCCGGCTGCCGAGGCGTGGGGATGGCTGGAGTGCAAGTTCATCGGTGGTCAAACGCAATTTGGCTCTTAAGCCAGGAGGAATGATTTATGCCAAGAACAGAAAACGCCTATTCGGCGCTGCATCGCATCGGCCTGCAGGATATCTTCGAGCAATACAACACCGGCATGACCTCGTGGCATGCCGACATTGCGCCACAGAAGATCTCTACCAAGCAGCAGTTTTATCGCTTCGTCCAAAGCGGCGACTTCGGCCTTGCGCCGATCGTGAGTCAGGCGGCGCCGATCGGCGACGACGACATCTGGTTTGGCAACCAGACGGATATCTATCCGGTAAAGCGCGGTCTCGGCTTCTCGCTTTCCACGGAGGCGCTTGAGACGGATCAGTATGGTGAGCTCGAGAAGGTGGTGCCGAAGCTCAAGCTCGCTTTCAATAAGACTCGAGAGCAGGCGGCGGCGAACATCATCAACTTCGCGACCTTTACCGGTCAGTATCAGGGACCAGATAAGAAGGCGCTGGCGGCGACGGATCACCCGCTTGATAACGGCACCGACTCGAACCTGATCACGGATGCGTTCTCACCCCTTTCGCTGGAGAAGATCGTGGCGAACATGAAGCAGACAAAGTCGCACCGCGGCGATCCGGATCCCATCATGGGGCCGTTCGTGCTTTTTGTCCACCCGAGTCAGGAGTATTACGCGATGCGCGTTGTCAACTCGGCGCAGCTTGCGGATACGGCCAACAACGACAAGAATGTTATCGGCGGTCGGATCAGCAAGATCGTGGCTTCTCCGTACTTCACCAACGCGACGTTCTTTGGGATTCGCGATGCGAATGCAGCGGTGCAGCCGTTTGCCTGCCTCGAGCGGCGCGGCCTTCGGGTGAAAACCCAGGAAGACATTGACAACGATGTGATGAAGTACCGGCTTACGGAGATGTACGCCTACTTCTCCAAGGGTTGGCGAGGCTATCACCACTCGACGGGCGCGGGCAGCTAAGGAGGCCGGATGGATTCACGAACGACAAGAGGCGTCTCCGGTCACACCGGATGGGGCTTCAACATGCGGTCGGGCGACTCGGTTTCGTCCTCGCTTGCCGGCACCAATGTCGACACGGCCGGCAATCTGCTTCTGCAGGATAAGGGCGGCAACGCCTCCTATCCGGTTGGGCGGGTTTCTTCGGCGGTAGCGGCGGGAACGGCGCTCACAAACTCGACGTCGGAGACGGTGCTAGGTTCGGCTTCGGTGCCTGCGAACAGCTTGTTCGCGGGCCGAAAGCTGATTGTCAGCTATCAGGGCATCTCGACCTCGACGAATGCCACGGATACCCTTCTCATCACTCTGAGATGCGGTCCGACGACTCTAACAGGGCAGGCATTGATCACCACGGCGGCGGTCGATGTTGCCAACAACAATATCTTCACAGGTCGCTTCGAACTGACGGCGCGGGCTGCTCCTTCAGCGGCCTCGGCCTGTGTTGGATGGGGCAGCTACAACGATCCGAGTTCACAGGGAGGGACTTGCAAGGTCGCCTCGCTCGGCTCGACTAACTTCGTTACCAATGGTGCGCTGTTGGTAGAAGTCACGGGCACCTGGTCAGTGGCTTCGGCCTCGAACTCTTGCCGCCTAGACGTCTTGGACGTCTCCGTGGCCTAAAACTCTCCCGGTGAAATGCCGGGTCCACTTTTTATGCCCTCAACACCTTATACCGACGGCACCGGTGCGACTTCCGTCTCGCGCGCCGGCAGCACCCATTCTTGGACCAATCCGTCTGATGGGCTTCATGAGGACGGGATCTATGCGCATGCCGGGGCGATGGTCGGTGGCGATAGGACGGAACTTCTTACGGTTGCTCATCTTCCTCCCTCCTCACCTTTGGGCGCGAGCAACCCGACCGTTTTGACACTGAAGGTTTTGCAGCATGCGACTGATTCGGCATGGTCGATACGTGACGATTACGTTAGGCTTACGAAATCTGGGTCGCCGGTAGGTTCGAATGGTGCGGTGCTCCGAGCGGTGGAGACGTCGGACACGAACCGAACCTACAGCTGTGACCTGCTTATGGCGGGGATCACGGCATCGGACGTCGATGCCGGGTTGGTTGGAGTGCAGCTGGGCTACACCTGTTACCCGCTTGATCCAGACACGTTTCAATCCGCGAACTGGGATGTCTCGGTTTCGCCGACGAGTCCAGAGGGGACGACGGGGATGGCAAATCTAAACCAATCGACCCCGTTCTTGATCACGGTGCACTGGAAGGGAGATGTGTTGCTGCAACCCGATCGAGTGCTGCTCTCTGTCACGACGGGTGCCACCGCTACGGGGATTGGGCGCACCAGTCCGGAGCCGGTTGCGGCGACGGACAACACGGGGTCGGTTTCGGTGGACAACGGGCAGGGTGAGACAGATTCCGGGGCGATTCAGAATCCTGCCCCGGACCCACCGCCGGGGGAGCGTGGGGTGTCCGGCACTCATAGTCGGTGGGTGGCGATGGTGGGCACTTTTGGGCAAACGAAGGTCACTTGTCATTCGACAACGGCGATTGTGGGCGCCAACCAATGGGGGCAGATCACTCACTCTTGCAGTGCTGAAGTCTTGGCACCGCCGCCGGTGACGATCTTTGTTGACTCGATTCAGTCCAGCTATACGCAGGCGATGGTGAGCGCCTCCAAGC
Source organism: Fimbriimonadales bacterium (assembly GCA_038321975.1). GTDB lineage: Bacteria > Armatimonadota > Fimbriimonadia > Fimbriimonadales > Fimbriimonadaceae > Fimbriimonas. The sequence continues at coordinate 110,017 of JBBQFM010000007.1, forward strand.
ATCAGTTTTTTCGCATTCCGCCGGTCGGCGTAAGGAGTTTCTAGTAAATGGCAATCGCTGACGCTACTTCATTTCCGGTCAAGGGCCAGGCGTTTCGGACGTCCGGCGTGATCACTTCCAGTGCAACGAGTAATCCGATTACGGCAGTGTTGGACACCCTCAGGGCTCAGGTGTCTGTGGACGGCGGGGCCTTTAACACGTCTGCTTCCAATCCAGTTCAGGTGTCGGGAAATTCGGGCTATTGGTACGTTGACCTGTCGCCCAGTGAGATGAATGGGAATACGGTATTGCTTCGGGTGACGGCAGCAAACGCGGGCGCGGTGGAGTTTGCCAAGGAGATCAATCCGATGGACCTCTCTGAGCCGACTGGACGCTATGACACCCAAACGGTGGTTCGGTTTGAACAGCTATTCGTGCAGTTCTATGCCGTGCTCCTGAACTACTACAACTTCGCGGTTGGGGGCACGTCGACCATCTACAAGAAGGACTCCTCGACGCCGATGCTCAGCCACACTTATTCGGCCGGCGAGAATGGCAGCAACCGCGGGAAGGCATCCTGATGTCGGCTTATACGCAGATCTCCGGCAACCCGTTCGGATGCGTGTTTCCTCGTCATGGCGCCGCTTGCGATAACGATGTGATGCGAACAATGCTCTCGGTCCAAGCGGGAACTTATGGGTTATTCCGAATGGATTGGCGGACCGAACTCTCTGATTTTGTAGTTGAGTTTCCCGCGTCGCTCGAGTCGCGTTCGAAGAGCGCTCGTGAGCAGAACTTTGGATTCAAGTCGGCTGGCCACGCTTTGCGAGTGGTGGACGGTTTGCTCCAGTACGCGGAGGACATTTAGATGGCGATCACGGTTTCTTCGGTGTTGGCTTCCTTTGCCCAGCATTATCCCGATTGCGATTCAGGCACTCAGCAATCGATTTTTGAGACGGCTCATCGTGAGTTGCTGGATCGATCGGGGCTGCGGCATGTCGAAGTTTCCTTGGACCTTGTGCAAGGAAACCGGGAAGTCGATTTGGACGAAGCGAGTCTGCGAGTCTTGTCGGCCACTTATTATCGATCGTCGCGGGATTTTTTTGCCCTGCCGGCGACCTCGAGTGATGAGCTCGAGAATAGGCGACCAGGTTGGCGCGGCGAGATCACCCAGGCGGAACCAAGCGGCTTTTACGTGGAAAGCGTCTCGGATGGAGATGGGGCGAAGATGGTTATCGGATTCGACCGACTAATCCCCTTCACCACGTCGGCGGGATATCCATCGGTGGTTTTGCGATGCGAGCAGTTTGCCTCGATCTCCGGCTCCGACGACTTGCCGGCAGCACTGCTAAGCGAGATGTGGCACGTATACCGGATGTGCGAGCTTTGGTCGGCTCGATTCGATCGAGGGACGACGACTTATTGGCATCAAATGGCGGAGATAGAAATGCAGAAGCAGGTCGAGCATTCCAAGGACCTGGCTCCCGCTGCGCCTAACTTGCTTGCGCCCCCGCGGACCGGTTTCATGCCGGTCGTTTGATGATTTCTGGAGTCTGAATGCCTCAACTTGAAACTCTTTTCGCGCCGGGACTACGCCCAGTGATGGGCATGCGCAGTGCAGTGGATCCATCGGCGCTACCTCCCGGCTACTTCGCCCAATTAACAAACCTGCGCTTCACGGACCTTACGCTCAGAGTGAGAGATGGCGCCTTTCTCATGACCTCCTCGACCCCTCAAGCAGACGCCTCTTTTCGCGGGGCTTGGTCGGGGCGATTGAACGACGTTTTATACGTCGTGGCGGCGTACCGGGTGGGGACCGAGACGCTTATCTACCGAGTCACCGACCCTACGCTGGCGAGCGGTTGGACGTGGACCGAGATCACGGTTGGTGCGACCCGATTCGCCGAGGATGGGTTTGTGAACTTTGCGCCAGTGAGGGACCCTAGCCAGTGGGGAGCTTACGACTTGCTCGTATGCACGAACGGCACGGTCGACGATCCGCGGATCTTCAATCCGGACAATCTTGGAAGTTTCTATCAGATTGGAGGCGGGGTCTTCACAACGAAGCATGTGGCGATCAACCCTCCGGATACACGGAGAGTTACGGCTACGCCGGCTCCAAAAGAGTACGTGTACGTCCGCAACGACAGCAGCTTCTCGTCGTTCACGATGTCGGCGATGTCCAGTTTCAAGATCGAGAATACGTCCGCTACGATCGGTAGGAACACGCTCAAGGTTACGGCGACGACGACGGCTCACGGTCAAACCGTAGAGATTCCGTTTACGGGTTCTCCGGTTGCCTATTGGGGAGTGGATGGAGTAGTCACAAGCAAGGCGGGAATGGATCTTTCGGGATCCCGGCAACTGATTTTGGCGATGTTGGACGACATTTCGGCACCGATATGGGATGCGGTGCAAGTCGAGGTTTACAGTGTGGTGAGCAGCTCCTACCTCACCATTTGGCTACCCGATTCGGGCTCGATTGCCGAACCTCTCTACTCCGACGTCGGTGATGGCATTTATCTGGCGGCTTTTTCTCTGGACCACCTAGGAGGATCTATCTCAGACCTGGGCAACATCTCTAAGATCAAGCTTTCGTATGTGGGCGACAACCCAGCGGCGACCCAAACCTGCGAGATTACGAACATCATGGCGGGAGGGAGAACGCAGGGCGGGAGTAGCTATGCGGTGTCCTATGCGCACCTCCCGAGTCGCTCGGAATCGCCAGCGGCAGTGGCGACGGATAGCACTTCGCCCTTGAACTGGTTTGGGGGAGCGACGGCGGTAACGAGCCAATTTATTCTCTCGACGGGCTTTTACTATCAGTATTTGGTTGCGTTTCCAAACGCTTCGGGGGTGGTGGACCAAGCGTTGTTTTACCGAGCAGACCCAGGGGAGATCGACTATTCCTTTTTGGGCCAGAACGGATACTTTTCGCTTCCTCGCGCGGTGCCTCTGGGAACGCTGAACTTAAAACGCGATTCAACGGGTCCGGAGGAAAAGGACCCTTCCCAGACGGCGCCGGATGCCTATCATTTGCCCATTCCCAAGGCAGCGAGTTTGCTTTCGGCCAACGGGCGTCTTTATGCGGGCGGCGTTTATGGGGCCACTGGTGAGCTGTGGATTTCGGAATACGGGAATCCGTTTCGATTCCGATCGGTCGTTCGCTTCTTCGATCAGAACGATCCGGACGCGATTTCTCCGGTTCGAAACTCGTTTCCTGGAGAGACCGTGACTGCGCTAATCGCTTTACCTGGCTCGTACGTTGGGGTTTCGCCGGTGCTATGTCTCACGAATCGAAGCGTGTGGCGGCTGGAGGGAACGGATGCGACAAGTCTTTCCCATCCGACGATGATTGGGCCACACGGCTGCCCGTTTCCTCGCTCGGTGACGAGTTACTTGGATGCGGTTTGGTTCATGGATTCGGAGAGGCAGGTCCGAGAAATCCGGGGCGGTCTGTCCCAGGCGCCGCTTACCTTCAACAAGGTGGATGACAAGCTTCGCCGAGCGCAACTCGCGGGTTCTTGCATGGCGGCGAACAGCCAACGGCTTTATGTTTCCTATCGGAGTGGGGTGGAAAGCCTGAATGTCAGGGCGCTGGTGTTCGATCTCGCGAACGAAGAATGGTGCGAGGATGAGCTAGCGGCGGGAGACATGGCAGGACTACTCGCCTCCGACGATGGAGATCAGCGCCGCATCCTGGCGTTCGCCGAAGTGGGGCACGTCTACGAACTCGAGAGGGCGGACCAAACAACCGACGCGGGAGAAGGGATCGAGGTCTCGATTGTCACCCGCGAGATGCATTCGGGAATGTGGGAGCCGAACTCTTGGGGGCGGGTGGGCATCGTAACCGATTGCTCGACCGGGTCACTTTCCACATCGAGAATCGTTCGCAGCAAACCCACGACGGTAGACGGGACCATCAATCTGTCGACCAGCGCACCCCTCGTTTGGCGTTATGATCGCGGGGTGGGCGATGCGTCTAGGACGCTCTCCGGCGATGGAGTTTCTTGCAAGCTGTCGCTGAACGGGGTGATGGCGGGGGGCAAGTCGATCTTGGCTTTGGTGGTTGAACAAAAGCCCCTCAGCGGGGGTGGCGCCGATGTCGCCTGACGAGCAACTCGAGGCGATTCGGGCGTTGCAATCGCAGGTTGCGAGCATCAACCAGAAGGCTTCCAACACGGTCTCGCGCCGTTCAAACACCCAGAATGTGACGAACATGTCAGTGGGTGTGAAGCCTTACTTCATCTCGCCGGTTGTCGTTCAGAGTTCGACAACTTCAGATGTGAGTTGGACGACCTTCAACGCTTCCTCCTATGTGAAGTCGGGGACGGCCGCGGTGATCCTCGAGTGCGAATACAACATCGACTTGCCCGACTCGGGTTCTGATTTTCCCCACGTGCGAATCAGGGCCGATAGTTCGAAGCCTGATTACTTGCTCTCCTACGGGCAGGCATCTTCGGGCGGCGATCGGATTGGGGGTTCCAATCAGGGATTGTTTCCCCTTAGCGGATCTCGGCGCTTTGATTATGAGATCACCACCCCGGGATTCAACCTCGGTTGCGAGATTCGGCTGATCGGCTATTGGGCTTAGGAGGCTTGCATATGAAAGTCCGGGAGATGACTCTTGGCGAAGTTTCTCGCTTCTTTGGCGACGGATCGCAACGTGGCCTGCTTGCTCTTGCGGAATCGGGTGAGATCGCCGGACAAGTTGCATATCACACCCAAGGCGACGAGTTTTACGCGCATTCGCTTTTTTGCGATGACGGTTTTCCTACCGCCGCCGCGGCTCTTTTTCAGGCAGCTCGGCGCACTTGTCGGCGTCTCGGTTATTCGAGCGGCACATTTTGCGTGGATGCCGATAACCCACACCTTTTACGCCTGGTCCAGCGCGGCCGGGCAACGATCGAGACTTACGTTCTTCGGATGGAGGCCTAGCTTTTTATGAGTAGTGCATTTGTACGGCCCGGGCAGAGCGCGGCCAATCAGCAGGCGGCGCAGCAGGGTTTGGTTGCCAAAGGTGCGGCCGGGATTTTGGGGAGTTGGAACGGTTTGGTTCAGAACCAGGCCAACTATGCCGCAGGGCTGGAGCCACAGCGGCAGCGGGCGGTGGGTCAACTTATCCACTCGTTTTCTCCGCAGGCCGGACACGCGGCGGCGGCCTCGCAGAAGAACGCGGCGTTCGCGAATTTGCAACGGGCGGTGAATCAGGCACGGGTGAGCGGCGCCGGCTTCGGGCCGGGATTCATGCAGGGTAACCAGTTGGCGCTCTCCAATCAGGCCGCGCAGCAGGCGAACCAGATCGACCAGCAGTACGCGAGCCCGCAGTATCAGCAACAACAGCTCGGGCAGTTGCTTTCAGTGCTGAATCAGGCGCAAGAGCTTCCTGGCTTGGGTGCCTATAGCGGGCTCGCGGGGCTGGTGTACGGGCAGCCGCCGGTACAGGTTGGGGCGGGGCTTGGTGACATCGCGGGCGGCCTTCTTGGCCAGTCGATTGGAGCGGGTGCCTTCAACAGATTTTGGAACTCTTCGCCGAAGAAAGGAGCCACCAATGCCAACTCCTAGTTTTCTGCCGACGCTAACTCCCCAGGTTTGGAACGCGCTTAGTTTGGTTCACGGGAGCACGCAACAGGGCGGGCCGAACTTCGGGTCTTCCGACCTGAGATACCCGAATCCCCCGTGGGGAATGAGTGATCCAAATCTACGGTTGCGCCCGGGGTCGGATGTCGATTGGTCGGCTCTTTCGAAACCGGACCAGCCACCGGTGCCGGCGTATCCCACGCCAGATTCTAGGGAGGCGGAAGGCAAGAAGGTTCTCGCGGAGGCCCGCAATATGGAACTGCCCGCTCAGCGGGGACCCAACACACGCGAAATGTTAGGGGTAGGACTTCTTGGGCTTTTGGGAGGAACTTCTGCGCTCCAAAACGCTGTCCAGGGCTATGGCCAAGGCTTGGGCCAAGCTTCTGAGCGAGCGAATCAAGAGTATCAGAGGCGTCAACAGAACAAGATCCAGGAGTCTCAGCTCGCCTTCCGAGACGCTGACGAGATTCAACAGAAGATCGACCGGGCAAAAGCTGGCCAACCGGTGGCGACACCGGCGGCTCGTGACTGGGCTGCGGGCTTCTCGGACCTTGCTCGCCGATACTTCGGAGCAATTGGTGTGAAAGACGAAGCTGGCTTCAATGAAGAGAACGCCAGGGGCCTGACCATGCGGGCCGCGTTGTCGTCGCCGAATTCGGGTGCCGCCAGGGATCTGCACCGAAGTGCCCAGGCTCATTTTCGGACTCTGGCGTCGGCCTATCTAAATCCCAACTTTGACGCCGACTTGAACTCCGCGATGATTGATTCAAATCGACTCGATGACGAGTTGTCAGGCGTTCAGAAAGCAACTGTCGGCAATTCGCCTTTAAGCTGGAAGCAACTAGCGGATGCCGACTCAACTGTTCGACGGGCCGAGGGTGCCTTCGATCGGCATGTCGCGGCATTGGAAAAGGCAATGGCATCTTTGGGCCAACATGCTGACGATCCGTTGAGTCAGCTTGTGCTGGCAGACCTTCAAGCGCAACAGGTCTATCTGCAGAACCGGAAGGCAGGAATCACCCCTATTCACGATAGGATCGCAGCCCTTCAGAAGGCGCGCGCAAGCGACTATGCAAGGGGCTGGCTTCGGACCCTGTTTCCCGCTGTCCTTGGCCGGTAGCGATTACTAGCCTTTCGCAGCCGGCTACCCGGTACCCAAAATGGCAACCTAGTTTGTCCAGAGGGTCAGAGCGGGAGGGCGAGTCTTATGATGCCCTTTCAAGTGGCCAGAAGTGAATTTCAGGAAGCGGTTAGGACGCAACTTTCTGGGCTCGATGCCCGACTCACCGCCGGGCCTATCTTGCGGCAGACCGTTCCATTCGGGTCACCCGATGCAGACGCGTTCCTGCAGATTCTGAAGTCTGCTCTTAGAAAGCGCTTTCTAAGAGCAATGCCGATCACGAGCGTTTTTGGGCTCTCGTTGCGTTCACTGCCCCGCTCTTGAACGTTTCCCTACTCGGTAAAAGAGGAGAACTCCGTGCCAGTTAATTTTCGATCTGCCGGCTTTGCGACGCATTTTGCAAAAGCGCAAGCCCTCGCTCTCAGATAACACCTCGCCTTTGACCCTTGATCTTCGATCTTTGGTTGGTGACTTCCCGCCGCTATCAACCCTTAGTCAGAGGTATTCCGATCCTAACCAATGGCTTACTCGCCCTAGCCTAGACACCGTTCTGACGTCCACGGGCGGCCTACCGACCGATCACCCCAACTTGAATCACGGACAGATTCCCTCGACGATGCAGCGATATGAGGCTTTTGCTAAGGATGCAACTGACATCGCTCACTGGGATGCAACCCGGGATCCGAGTCATAAACACCAAATACAGGCCCGCTTAAAGAAACGCCTCCAGGGGTGGAGGCCGACCGCGAAACCTAGCCCAAGCGAATCCACCGAGGAGATTCCAGGAAAGCATGCGACATTCCTTCGAGCACTCGATTTTACCACGGGAGGTGTCGCGGGCGATCTCAAATTCTTGCGCAAGGCAATTGTGGATGAACAGGCAGGTCGAGATGCCGCGCGCGCTCAAAAGGTTCAGGGACCCAACGTAGGTTCGGGAACTGGGGCAGTCGAGACACATCAAGCACCGTTTGGAGCAGCTGCATCTCCTGCCGGTTGGCAGTTTTCCCGATCAGGGACATTGAGCGATGCGCTTAGCAAGATGCTCGGTGGACATGGGCCGTCCGCCCTGCCCGGAAAGAAGAACACTCAGCCAATATTCCCGATGCTTCCCATCGCTGGAGAATCGGCGGACAAATCTCTACACCGGCAAGATCTCATTTCATTTGCAAGCCGAATGATCGCGAATCCACCAAGGCAGATGTCTAAGACTGACAACATCAAAGTGATAGCCAACACCTCTCCCAACCTTGTTGAGGTAGCACATCAGGCAGGCATTGTCATTTCGCCAGACGCAGAACATTTTCTAACGGGCCAAGGTGTCCTCCATATCCACAACAATCACGGGCCCGGTGGTAAAGAGAGGGGCCAAGGCCAGCCCGCATTCACTCCCGATATTTTCGGCCGTCTCCCAGATGTTCTTTCAAACCCAGACAGCGTCTCCTATGAGGGTTCGGATGGCCTGGGATATCATCGCTTTTTGTATTCAAAACGCGTTAACGGTCATATTTACTATATTGAGGAACTAAGGTCGCCAAAGCGCTCGCAAATGGCCATCAAAACGGCTTACGTGAGGTACTCCAAGCCAGGCAACTTCTCCAACCCGTAGGATCTGGTGGGCCTTGTGCGTTGGTCTAGGGGCCAATTGAACGGACGACGTATAATGCGAGTAACGGCGTGCTCTGAAGGCGTCTCGGACGTATAGGACGAGGGCTTGGTTTAGGCCAACTGCAACTCCACTTTGGTGGCGCCGTTTCTCCCCCTTCAGCAATTGGGAAAGTTAGCGCGCTGGTACGGTTGGTGGGCCATGCAGGAGGAGCACAACCGATGGGGCTCCCTGCTTCTTCATGAACAAAGACTCGAACCATATGCTGGATTCCAGATCTTCAGCACGTGCGTCTAGAATACGTGCACAAGCTTCTAGACGAAAACGAAGTTCCGATTTTTGGTGAGTACGTCCCGGAGACAGGCACGATTCGTATCAACCGTACGCTGCTCTGGCAACATCCGGATGTCACTCACATCCACGAGCTATTTCATGCTCTGACCGACTATTTGGACGACAGTCGCATCTCGAAAATCAAGAAACAGTTCCTCATCGAGGACATGCTTGAATCTACACTCCGTTCGGAATTCAAAGTGATTATTACACTTGCCTCGGCATTGTTGGTTGTATTGCTCTATACGTGGCCTTTGGATCTATTTTCGTATGCATTGTGTGGGTGAGCAACATGGCGAGTTATGCAAATTGTTTCTTCGGCCTCTTCCGCCACGCAACTGGTGACGAGGGCAACGATATTGGCCGAGACGTTTGGGACCGGCACTCTTCGGATGCAAGAAAAGCACGAGGGTTTGGCGGCGAAAAGTATCTGTTTTTACTTGGTATGGCCGAGGATATGCCCGAACACTATCTCGTACGCCCAGGCTTTACTCCTGAGGAAGTGCAGGCCCGTATCCGGGATGTTATGCCCTGGTTGGGTGAGCTGCAGCGTAGTTCAATCGTTCGAAGATCGTTATTGGGCGGGATCTCCTACCTACTGAAACGAGAGAATACGAAGCTTCGACGGTCGTTTCGGGAGGATTTTCGTTCAACTGTGTATCTGTTCACGGTTGTCTTGGGTGGTGCCCTTGTCGTCGATGTTGCATGGCGCAGTCTTCTACTAGCGGCCCTTTGGTTTCTGGTCACGGCAGGTTTCGCGGCTTTCCTGGACATCAGTGCAGCACACCTCGCCATCGTCCCTCGCCCCAAAGGTATTGCAAATCGCCTATGGAAAAGAATCGATTTCAGTGAGCGATGGATTCACTCTTACGCAACCGGGGAACTGGTGCGGAATTAGGAGCTCTCCCTCATGGTCGAGCAGATTTGGCCACTTCAACAGATTGAAATGAGAGAGACCAGGCTTCTCAGTAAGGACTATTGTTTCGAAGAGGCGAGGAGAATCATTTTCGCTATGCCTGAAATCGAGGGAGTGTACAAGGGAGAGCCTCTATTGATTATGCCTCCGCCTCGAGAGGGGAATTTGTGAGTACGTGCGAGTGAACTACTCCTACACGGCAGATGAGGTCGCAGCCATGCTGAGGGCGATGCCTTTCGTTGAGGGCGATGTCGCGATCGAGACCTTTGAGGAGGACTGCATCCGAGAGTCGACCTCGCAGGTTGGCGATCAATAACACCACTGCCAACTATCGGATGCGGTACGCAGTGCCCGAAGGAAATGCATGCGCTCAAACCTAACGAAAAGCGCGGTAACACGACCAAAGATGAAGCGTAAGCTAACGCGGAGAGGCGACCTAAATGCGATACCGAGGTTTGAGATGAATGAACGGATGAATCAAACGAGAGCAGGAAACCCGTGAACGGTTCGGAACGCGAAAAATAGCTGGCTGTCACATTGGCTTCTCTCGCCCGAATGATCCGGGATACGAGGCTTGGAAGGCAATAGAGGAGGGGGTCGGGGGTCTGAATCGCGACATGTTCGAACGCCGGAGTACCCTGCGGAACCTATATTTGGGGCCTTGCGTTGGTGGGTGGGTTGCTTCTGTTTGAAGCGTTTGGCTCCGTGCTCCCCGTTCTACCTTGGTTGATTCTGGTCCGATACTTGGCAAGGCTTTCCCTTGCGGTCGCTCTCGACGTGCGTCTTACTTTGGTGGCCGAGTCTACGAAAGGGAACTGTGGAGCCGTGTCCAAGCCAAACTTGCGGGTTTGAATGGGGTAAGTGACACGCCTGATCTAAAAGGCCTGCCTGATTACATTTCAATGTTTGGATTCAAGGCGATCTCGAAGCTAGAGCGCAACCCAATAGTCCATCCTGTTACGGTCGACACGCTCCGCGGTTGGAGAACCCAAGGGTTTAGAACGGAGATCCAGTTGCCGGGTGGCCACGCTGCCCTTCCTGTTTACATATCAACTGAAGCGTTGGCTGCGTATGAATTTCCTCAGATAAACCGCCCAGGCTTTTACGCCTTTGAAGATGGGGTGTGGGAACCAGCAATGCACGAGAATCCATACCTGGCATACGACGACCACGTTGGAAGCTTCCGAGTATTCTCCAACGGTGAGCCGGTTTCAAACGCGATTCCGGGCACCGTGAGGATGAACTATGAGGGACCGGTGGGATCCAGAGCTCGTGGCCGATATCTTGAGACTGGGACCCTTTTCCCAGGAACAAATGGATACATGGCCGCCTCGGAAGGTGAGAGGTTGGGTGGTTATGGCGACCCATCGACTGTGGCGGTTGGGAGAGAAGGAGTACGTCGAGACGATGGAGGAATTTGGTCAGATGTTCATGGACGAGATCCTCAACTCCCCGATGTAGGCTCGCGAAGCGGAAGCTTCTTCGAAGCTGCCGATGCAGTAGCGTCTCATCACGGTCATCTCCTGAAGAGGGACATCCGCAACATGATCCCGCCGAAAGGGATCGACGAGGTCCTTCGGCACCTTACTGAACCCGAACTTGAAAGCTTAGGTCCGGGCCAGAGGTGGAAACTGCTTGATGCATTCCGTTCCTTCCCACCGGACCTCGCCGGATCTTCAGCCCGCTTTCGATAGCGTGCGCCGCTCGCTGGCCCCCGGCAATCAGGGTGCGCTAAACGAGGAATTGAAAGGCTACTTGGATTTAAGCCTGAGGACGAATAAGACGCCGACCCAGATGCTTGGTCGAAACGTTTTGCGGATATTGGAAGAATTCGGCAATTCTTCATCCCCCATGTCAACAAGGTTGAACAATATTTCCCCCGCCCAGCGCATGCAGTTCGCGAGACTGCTCTCAAGCTACGGACTCGGCGTTGGACGATAAGACCCACTGCTCCCCGCGCCGCTTCAAGGCGCTATTTCCCCTTTTAAGGAGAATCCATGCAAGTTATTGAACGCTTCGACAATGTTGGGGTGTTGCAGAGCAACTCGGTTGCTGGCAGCGCCTCTACCCTTTTGCTCAACTCGAACAACGGTCGACAAGCGGTGCGGGTGAGCCGTCATCTGTACGTCTCCCCCCTCTTGTTTGGCACCACCGCACCGTCAACGGTCAGCGGTGCAACGGCAATCGAAGAGATCCCTCCGCAGAAAGCGTCGCAATCGCGGCCGGCTCGGGAGTCCGCATTTATAGTCAGTTCTTGAGTGGCGGAGCCACGTAGGCGCAACGTTTTTGAGGCAGATCGGTAGCCAGGAGGGACCTATTGCGTTCAACAAGAGCCATTCAAAGGAGCGGTGTCCGCTCTAACCATCCGAAGCCAGTCCCAATCGGCAGGCGAAAATCCTATGAAGTCGCCCTTGTTGCCAAATCCCTTGGCATCACCTTCACCTATTCTCAGCGGGGGGCCAGGCGTCAACTGACGAGATTGTGCTCGCGCCTCGAGCCGAAGCGGATCAATTCTTGGTCGAAGGAAGTTGCGTCCGTGTTCACCGAGGCTCATCTGGGGGCCTGGATCGTTGGGCGAATGCTGGCCGGATACTTTCACGAGCCCGATGAAGCCGACCGCTCGGCAGCACAAGACGCTTGGTCCGGCCAACAAAAGTATCTTGATCACCTCACCTCGCAAATCGACGCAGGGCGATACGATCTTGATCGCTGGAACCGTGGGGACTCTGATCGTCTTCTCGACGCGGATGGCATTGCAGAGCGACTGGCCCTCTACGTAGCACGCACCTATGGCACTTTGCAGAGTTCGTTTGTCTACTCCCTTTTCCCGTATGAATTGATCTATTGGGTAATGGATCCGTTGGCTGAGCATTGCCACCACGAACCGAATTGGCCCTATGATTGCCCGTCTCTCGAAGCAGGCAGTCCGTACACCATCTTCACTCTGCCAACCGAACCCGGGAACTGCGACACGCCCTGCCTAACTTACTGCAGGTGCCACCTCGAGAGTTCTCTTGGCTACAGCACTAGTGCGGCAAGCCCGCTCCGCCGAGGCTAAGCACACCGCTCTATACAAGGAGAAACTATGCAAACTATTGAACGCTTCGACAATGTTGGGGTGTTGCAGAGCAACTCGGTTGCTGGCAACGCCTCTACCCTTCTGCTCAACTCGAACAACGGTCGACAAGCGGTGAGGGTGCACAACTTCGATACCAGTCGGTACCTCTATGTCGCCCTCCTCATGGCTGGCGCCACCGCGCCGTCGACGATCACCGGCGCCACCGCGATCGAAGAGATTCCTCCGCAGACGAGCGTCGCCATCGCGGCTGGCCCGGGAGTCCGCATTTATGGTCAGTTCTCGAGTGGCGGAGCCTCCACCGCGCTCGTCAACGCCCAGGAGCTCGCATGATCCAGGTTGACTACGCAGGGACATTGAATAGAGTGAATGGCGTTGTAAATGCCTCGGTCATCCTTCAACCAACAATCAATTCGCAGGCGGTCGGAATGGCCAACGCCTCAGCGCTAACAGCTGCACTCACAGCGGCCGCGAGTGGCCAGGGCGTCGTTCAAGTCCTCACGACGGGTACATACTATTTCGCCAAGCCAGCGACAAATACGGATAGCTGCATTGAAATGACTGGGGCTTCGGGCGTGACCTTACTGCTCGGTCCTGGCGTTGTGTTCAAACTGGCCGACGCCACGAACCACTACTTGCTGCATTGGAAGAACTGCACAGACTGCCTGCTTACAGGCGGGACGTACGATCCAAATAGCACCGCAAACACCTCAGGTGGCGCCTGGAATGTCGCGTGGCCGGGGCATACTTGTTGGTTCGAAAGTTGCACCCGCGTCGGAATAGTGGGCGCCCGTGGTGTTTCTGCAAGCGTTGGTGTGAAGTACATGTTCTTCTTCAACAACTTCACCAGCTGTTACGCTCGCGACCTTACGCTTAACCACAAGTCGGACGGTATCCACTTGACCGGGCCAGGAGTTGGCTTTTACGGTTGTAACATCCGCGGATACACAAAGGACAACATGGTTGGAATCACAACTCAAGACTACGACCTATATGGGGTAACAGCTGGCAATGTGTCCGACGTGCATGTCGATGGAATAATAGCAGAGAGCAATGATGTCGAGGTTTGGCGCGCTGCGGGCACATCGACGTACACCCTGAGACGGTGCTCAGTGAGGAATGTCTACGGAACCATGGGGACCGGGGCATCGGTTGCGTCCATCATCGACGACTCAAGCAGTACGCCAATCTTGACCGGATTGCCGGTTTACGACATGTTGTTTGAAAACGTACGAGCAAAATGTGATGCTGGCGTTACCCCAGCGCTCTACTCTGGCTCCGCTGGGAAAAGTGTCGTCTTCAAGAACATCCATGGCGGAAACAAGAACACAAACATTGGAGCAGTAACGGTTACGGGAGTGGTCCAATCTCTCGAAGTAGATGGCGTGACGATGGATCCCGACAGCAAGGGCACCGGGCTAGTGTTTGGATCTTCCGCGAATGTGGGTCAGTGCACTCAAAGCAACACGCTCATAAAGTCAACAGATACAACCACCCAACTTGTTACCCTCGCCGGGACGATCGGCACGTATCAGCTCAGCAATTCACAGTTGGATAACGGGAATGCTGCCATCAATGTTTCCAATGCCCTTGCGGCTGACGTCATAGTCTGCGCGAACAACGTTAGAGTCTCTTCACGTGGATACGTCCTGAATCTGGGCAATGGAACTGGCAAACTCGTAATCGCTCACCTTTCCAACGTCAGCTGCACGGGAGCGTTCGCTCTCGCCAATGCCTTCGGAACGAATACCATTCCGATGGTTTTGTTCGCTGAATCAGTGGCCCACCCATCTAACTTTTTCACTTCAGCGGGCTATACGATCCGCCTCATCTCGAGCTCCGCAAAGATGGATGGAAGCTTTGTGGCAAGCTCTCCAACGGCTGGTGACCGCTTTTGGAACACGAACGCGGCCTTCGGAAGTGGAAAGGGCTTCTACATTTATTCCGATGCGGGAGCATGGGTCAAGGTTGCCTGAGGATCACTAGTAAGCGACTTGTCTTTTATAGGCAGCGTCGAATTCCCAGGTTATACTCTGCAAGTCCTACGTTCCAGGCACGCTTCTCTTTTTCTGAAAAGTTGGGAGAGGTCGTGCCGGGGCGACACTTTAGGGGACCTCTCGTGCTGGAGATCGGTCGATTTCCCTTTCGCTCAGTTCCTTGGCTTCGTTTTCAACCTCTTGATCCGTCACGGGCAAACTGGTTCTACTCGGGAACATCTTGTCTCTGAAATTGAGAGCCGGCCGTTCAATGACGTAGAACGAGGCGACCCCGCATGCGGTCGCGCCGACAATCCAAGTAATCGTAGGTATGAGCCAGGCAATTGGCTCGGAGGGATTGTGCGATTTCACCCATCTTATTGGTCTGCCCCCATTTGGTAGGCCATTCATAACCTCAGACTTCTGCGCATTCTAACACGAGAAGATTGGAAGCCTGGGAGGGCGTAGCCCGAGCAGGTTTCCAATCTTGGGCGGCGATCGACGGTGGACGATAGCCAAGGGACGAGTGAGGCCGCTGCTGGTTGTAGTAGCGGCGATAAACCGCGGTCTTGAGTTGTGCGTCCGCCAGGTTGTGGAACAGCTCCACGTCGAGGTGGTCGCGCCGCAAGGTCGCGTGGAAGGACTCCACGAAGGCATTCTGCCAAGGCGAGCCCGGGTCGATGAATTTACTCTCGGACTTGCTCGCAAACAAGAACACCGCTAGCAGACGAGCGATGAACTCGCCGCCGTTGTCGCTGCGTAGG
>JBBQFM010000008.1:0-123214 GCA_038321975.1 Fimbriimonadales bacterium
GCCACCCGGGAGGGAGTCGAGCCCAGCTTCGATCAAGTCCGCCAGGGCCTTGTCGATGGACACCTTGCCAACGCGTGCAATCTCCACGATCTCGACGGCCGTGAACGCCTTGACGTGCACCTCGGGACGCGAGCTTTTCACTAGCTTCACGAGGTCCATGTAGTACTGATAAGGCAGGCGCGGGTTGATGCCGCCGACCATGTGGACCTCGGTGATCGGCACCTCTTTGTGCCATTCCAGCCGGTGACGCACTTCTTCCAAACTCATCTGATAAGGCTCAGGACCGCCCTTCTTCGCGTAGAACGAGCAAAACTTGCAGAACTTGTTGCAGATGTTCGTGTAGTTGATGTGCTGGTTGCGGACGTAGTACGTCTTCGCCCCGTGAAGCCGCTCGCGAACGATGTTGGCCAGGTATCCGACGCCCGTCAAATTCTGAGTCCGATACAGGAGGAGCCCATCGTCCCTGCTGAGCCGCTCTCCGACTTCTACTTTTCGCAGGATGGGTAACAATTCTTCGCCGACGATCTTTTCTGCGGTAAGGGACATAGCTTCACACCGGGCAACAAGCCCGTATCCATAAGGATACCTTTCACGAGGTTTCACTTTTTAGTGAAACCTCATCAAATTGTTCTACGCACATTTTCCCACTGCGTTCCGCAAACCTAGCCGGGAGGCGGGTCGCCGAGCCAAAACTTCCAAGACTCGGGGTGATCCTGAGAATAGAGCCTCAATAAATTCGTCCACCGACGATGCCCTGAGTTCCGGTGCGGCTGGGTTATGTCTTCCTCCCGGTGCACGTCGTTAAGGGCGTAGCTCAACACTCCGTAGAGGCATCGACCGACGAGGTTGTGATCTACATCTCGAAGTTGTTCCAAAAGGGTAGGGAGCATGTCGGCGCGCAAGCACTGATAGTTGATCGCGGTTTCTCCCCAACCGGCATCGCCCCAATCGATCACCGACACAAACTTTCCGTCCTCGACCAGGATGTTGTGGGCGTGAAGGTCCCAGTGGACGAAGGTGGCCACCCCTGGTTTTGCCGTTTCCAGTCTGCTGATTGCCGACTCCGACCACTTTCTTTCCGCCGTAGTGAGGCGCTCCGCATTGCGCTCAAAGCAAACCCAAGCGTCATCGAATTCAGGCCGATCCAGCCATTGGTTAGGATCGTCCACCTGAGTCACCCCGTATCGCCAGCCCGCAATCTGTTCACCAATCGCCTGGTGGATAGTGACGATGTCCAATGGTCCCGTGCATGCCGCAAAAGGTAGCCCCTTAACGCGACGATAGATCGTCACCACGCCTTCCACAATGTCCCGCGAATCGTCGAAGGCCAGCAGCTCAGGAATGTCGACCCCAGCGGCTCGAACCGCGGGTACGGCCATCGCCTCAGTGTACAAATCGGAGGCATAGGACTCGTTCTTGAGCATGCGAACGCATACATCGCCTACTAGTCGAACATGATTGACAGAGCCTTCGTAGGTGACTCGCTCAACGCTTCCGGCCGGAAGCCGATGCTTTGCAAGGATCGCCAAAACTTGCGAATCGGAAGGAGAGGGGTACATAGATTGGGCCGCGCGGCCCTCTAGGATACACGCGGCCCCTTGTCCCGGCTTACTTCTTTCGCCGTCGTAGCATGACCGCGCAACCTAGCCCCACCACGGCAAATGTCGCCGGCTCAGGGACCGATTCGAACTTGCCGGAAAGGAAGTATCCACCCATCGTGTAGTAGTGGGCGTTGGGCTCGTAGGCCGAGGTGTAACCTCCCAAGGCACCCACCTGGAGATAGTAAGTTCCGCCGGTCAAGAATCCAGAGAACGTCTCGGAGAGGGTCGACGGGTCCTCGATACCGGTGGCGACCAGCATTCCCTTAGCATCGAAGATGCGCATGACGCTTTCCAGAGTCGCCCCCGGATCGGCCTGGCCATCCTTCAAGAAAGACGTCCCATCGTTGACGGTCAGCGTGACAACGCCCGATCCGGTTTGGAACGAATAGAAGTCGGCCGTGTAGTTGTTCTCGCCCAACGGAGTGGGGTTCAGCGAGCTTCCTGGATTGATGAAGCCTTTGGCAAACGCGCTATTGATGTCGAGACCCATCATGGACAACGGCGTCGCCGAGAAGAAATCGTGGCCGATACCGTCGTCCCGAAGCGAGCCGATTCCATCGTTCGAAAGAATAACCGCGACATCGTTGTAGTTGCCCTTATTCGGGTCGCCCTCTCTCCAGGTACTGCGCTGCGAATAGTAGCCAACGCCGACCGTCGGAGAATAGGAGCCGTAGCCACTGGCCCCGCCGTTGGTGCTGTATTCCCCACCGCTGTTCTCGTCGTGCTGATGCCAGAGGCTCAGGCCGTGGCCGTTCTCGTGAGCGGCCGCCTCGGCGACGTACTTGGGGAATCCTCCGCCGAGGTTCACCGGGAAAGCCCAGTTCGTGTGGTACTCGCTCTCTGGATACGACCATTGCGTGGTGCCGACGTAAGACACGCCGCCCGCGCCGGTGCTAAACCAGGCGTTGTCACCGCCGATGATCGTGTGCATCATCTTTGCGGTCACGTCGTAATAGTCCTTCCGACCCGCGTCGGTGAGCCCCGCCGCGGCCGGGTCCACGGTCGTGACGTTCACATTGAAGCCGACATACTTTTGAGACACCGCGGCCCAAGCTTCGTTGATCTCGCGCATCTCGTCAGATGAAAACGTGTTTGGATCGTTGTCGGTGTCGTATGCGGGAACCGAATTTGGAGTCCCTCCACCCCAGTTGCCCGGATAGGTGAACCCGGTGAAATCTAGATACACCGTGTAGGGGGCTCCCGCCAAGCTACTAAGCTGCGGGCCTACCGGATGGATCTCGGCAAAAGAACTAGCGGCAGACGTCGCGACAATGAGGGCGAAGGCAAAACGAAGGGTTCGAATACGCATGAAACTCCTCTCCAAACAGCAAACTTACCAGGGATGTCGCATTGATCATCCCGTAAAGTTCAGGCGCTCTCTGTCAAATTCTCATCTGTGCAAGATTTGACTAACAAACTACAAGAGAAAAAAGAGAGACTTGGCCAAATGTGGACAAAGTGGGGATAGGATGTTGATTACTTCCAATCCATTGGGACTGGAGTGTAAAAGGATCCCAGTAGGGGAAGAGGAGCGATACGCGTCGGCTCCGGTCGAAGGCCGGAGCCTTTCTCATGTTTCTTCGTATAATCTTGCGTATGGGAAGTCGTTTTTCTCGGAGTTTGGCATTGGCGAAGGAAAGCTTCGGCGTCCTTCGAACTAACCCGGTCTTGATGTGGTTTCCGGTCGTCTCCGCCTTGATGACGCTCGTGCTCACCGCATCCTTCTGCATTCCTGCGTTCTTCGCTCTCCGGGGCCAAGATTTGGAACACGTGAACCCGGCGGTCAAGTATCCGCTGATGTTCGGCTTTTACTTCATCTCCTACTTCGTGGTGATCTTCTTCAACGCGGGCCTCGTGACCTGCGCTCATCAAAGTCTAATGGGAGGCAAGCCCACCTTTAGCGATGGCATCGCGAATGCGGTGAAGCATCTTCCCGCGATTCTCGGCTGGACGGTGATCGCATCCACCGTCGGCATGCTGCTCCAGCTCGTTTCCGAGCGATCGGGCGCGATCGGCAAGATCATCGTCAGCCTCCTTGGCGCAGGCTGGAACATCGTAACATTCTTCGTGGTGCCGGTGATCGCGGTGGAGAACGGCAGTCCGGTGGCCGCAGTCAAGAAGTCAACCTCAATGCTCAAGAGCACCTGGGGCGAGAACCTTATCGGTGGCGTCGGCCTCGGGTTTGTCATCGGCCTGTTGATGCTGCTCCCGCTCATTCCGATCATCGCCGGCATCGCAGTCCTGATCTCCACTAATAGCCCCGTTTTGCTCATCATCGCGGGAATCGTGTCGGTCCTGTACTGGATCTTGCTCGCGACCATCAGCGCCAGCCTCCAGGGCATCTATCGAACCGCTCTCTACGTCTACGCAACGACCGGGCAAACGCCGTCGGTGTTTAACGAGAGCAGCATCCGGGAAGCCTTTGCTCCGAAGCCTCCGTCAAAGGTCATCGGCTACTTCCGCAAGTAGAGCCCCTCAAAAACGTAGCGTCGGCGTCTCGCCGACGCTACGGCTGGACGCTCATCCGCGCCGCCGCTGCCTCCGCGTGATCGCGCAAGAGGCGCGTGTCGGTCCCAACCGGACCCGACGCGAGCGCAACCGCCATTCGGCGATGGACGCGTGCCGAGGGCTTCCCAAACACCCGAACGTCAATCGACTCGCCAGAGGCGAGTGCCTCGGAGACTCCGATGACCTTAGGAGCCGCGCTCGAGGCGAAATCGGCCAGCACAACGGCGCTAGCGCCGGCTCGTAGAAGCTCGATCCTGGGAATCGGCAAGCCGAGGACCGCCCTTGCATGCAATTCGAACTCAGAGAGGTTCTGGGTACCCGCCAAGGTCACCATTCCCGTATCGTGGGGACGGGGCGACAATTCGCTGAAGATCACCCCATCTTTGGCGAGAAAGAACTCCACCCCCCAGATCCCGGCTCCGCCAAGGGCCTCGGTAACTTTCTCCGCCATGCGCTGCGCTTCCACCAATTGCTTGGAAGGCACCTCACAAGGCTGCCAGGACTCCTGGTAGTCGCCCCGCTCCTGCCGGTGCCCGATTGGCGGGCAAAAGAGAGTCGGGCCGTCCTTCTGGGTGACCGTGAGCAAGGTGATCTCGCTATCGAACTCGACGAACCCCTCGACGATCACGACTCCCAAATCCGCACGCCCCTTGGTCATTGCCGCGTTCCACGCGGTCTCAAGTTCACCCTCGGTCCTAACGGTGGACTGTCCTTTCCCCGAGGACGACATAAGCGGCTTGATCACGCACGGCAAGCCAACCACCTCGACGGCTGCCTGGAGTTCCTCAATCGTTGAAGCGTATCGATATGGCGCGGTACGGAGTCCGAGTTCCTCGGCCGCGAGGTCGCGGATCGCGCGGCGATTCATCGTAAAGTTGGCCGCCTTTGCGCTTGGCACCACCTGAATTCCTGCCTTCTCGTAGTCGAAGAACCTCTCCGTACAGATCGCCTCGATCTCGGGAACGATGATGTCCGGTTTGTGCTTGGCGACCACCGCGTCGAGGGCGTCTCCGTCCAGCATGTCGATGACCTCCCGATAAGGGGTCACTTGCATCGCCGGAGCGCCGTCGTAGCTGTCCACCGCTACCACCCTCTGCCCCAACCGAGCCATCGCAATCGCAAATTCCTTACCAAGCTCCCCGGAGCCGAGGAGGAGAATCGTCTTCATCGGGGAAGAGTCTACTTCCGGGCGCGGGGCGCCGTTGGCCGCTAAGGACGATACACGGTCAACGGTCAACAGTCAGCGGGTCAAAGCAATCCGTAGGAAGCCGCGATGACCGCGAGATTGTGGGCAAGATGAGTTCCCCGCCCCCCCGGAACCACCGCTCTTACGATTTGGTCGGTGCGGCGGCGGACCTTACGCCCGAGCTCGGGGTCGTAGGCGAGGGCTCGATTCAAGTACTGCGATGCGTAGTCCAAGCCGAACTCGGCCAGCATCAGCTCCAGCCCCGTCTCCTGGTCCACAAACGGGAGGTCGCCAAGCAGGATGCGTCGATGCATTTCGAGGGAGTCCTCAAACGCATCCAACCAGGGTAGCGCCAGGCGCTTAAGCCACTGGGCGGCGGTGGACATCTCTCCTACCCCGTTGGCTATATTCCAGATCACCCAGCAGGGAGGGATCTCGAGTTGGCCGATGTCGCACGAGGCGACTACTTTGGGGGCGCGGCTGGCCGGGCGCCAGAACTTTTCGCGGACCTCGCGAACGCCAGAGTGACTAAGGTGCAGATGCACCGACACGGGAACGTAGATGCCTCGCACCGCGCGGGGTCCCGGCCTTAGGAGCACTTCGATCTGCCAAGGGCCGTTGCGCCGTTCTAGGAGCGGCAGGCCGCCATTGTTGAAGAGCTGAAAGCCGTAGGGCTCAAGGGCTCCGGCGATAAAGAAAGCGGCTTGTGCAACGGTTTGGTCGGGAGGTTCAACGTTCCCACCAAGTCGCTGGAAGAGCGGAGAAACTTCCGGGGCCGAGCCCCACGCCTCTGCCCAGGCATTCTCGGAGTAGAACACCCGGCGTGCTACAAACTCCATGTCTATAGCTTACGACTGTTCTGGGATGGGTGGTGGCGTTTGCGTGCTGGGATTTGCCCCAGCTTTTCTTGGCAGCCAAATCGTTCCCTCGATCCCCTGAGCCTGCACCTTTTGAGTTCCAACCGCAGCCGCCCCACCCGCGAGGTAAGCAACTGCCGTATCGCTGACTGCCACGCCGCCGGGTGGACAGGCCTTCTGGATATGGGCGGCGATATCGATGACATGGGCGAAGTTGACCGACTTGATGTCGTCAGCATTGGGCGCGACGACGGTACCGGAGTGAAGTCCGACTCGAAGAACAATCGGCATCCCAATCTTGTTGCGGAACGTGTTCAGCTCCAAGATCTCCGTCTGCATGTTCTTTGCCGCCGCAAACGCCTGCTGGGCATGGTCAAAGGCGCAAGTAACGCCGTCTCCCGCGGTGGAGTGAACTCGGCCACTGTGCTTCCGAGTGACTCGCTCAATGAATTGGTGGTACTCGTTAAATGTGAATTCGACGTTCAGCGGGTCAGACTTCTCCTTCATCCGAGTGCTTCCGACGATGTCCACGCTTAGGAACGTCATGCTCTGCTCGCCCGACGTAAGCTTCTCTTGTAGGTCTACGAGCTGCCGCAGAAGGTCTTGTCGTTCTTTGACCGGATCCTTGAGGCCGAGCTTGCCGCGGTATTGCGAGACGATCCGGTGGAGGAGAAGGCCGGAAACCGCGCCACCCAAGGTAAATGGGATGAGGAGGATCGGGTCGATTCTGCCATGAACCACGAGAAGCGCCCGGAAAATCGCGTTCATCGCGTAGTAGCCTCCGCCGAAAAGAGCGCCGCATACGGCGGCAGTCTTTGAGTCGCGAGAGACACACACGTTATAAAGGCCGCCCGTTAGCGCGATGAGCGCCAACATGCCGAAAATCCCGTAGGAGTTTTCGCCGGTCGAAAATTTCAGCTCAAGAGTACTAAGCAGGGCGAAGAAAGCCGCGAATACGCCCGTGATGACGTAGCGCCGCATTGCCGGCTCAAGAGTAAGGAATTGAGCCCTCAAATTCGCGGCCAGGCTAGTTTTCTGCTTGTCAGCGCGGAGCTTTACGGCAAGGCGAACGTAGTCCACCGGGGCACCGGTTGCTTCGGCAACCGCTTGAATTGCAGATTCGTCGAGAACGCCACCGTTTTCCGCGCGCAACCGCTCGGCGAGTACTAGCATCTGATCGACACTGTCCTCGCTGAGGGTTCCGGGGGTATGTTCGAACTCTAGACGGTGATCCACGGCGCGCAAAGGATTGTACTACCGCACCCGAGTGCCAGTCTCTAATTGGAGCAGGGCTTTCGACCGTAGAGCCGAAGTTGACGATAAAACTGGTGAGTGAGGGATTGTGAAAGAAGAAGACAAGGGACGTTTGCTGGATTCGATGTCGATCGCTTTGATCGCGCTATTAGGTTTGGAGTTGCTGGTGGGAGGGTTCTTGTCGACGCAATACAGCGCCGCCAATGCATACTCAAGCACCCAAAATCTCCATAAAATCGCTCTGCTTCAGGCGTTCCATTATTGGGGCAGTGCCGTTCTGATTCTGGGCAGCCTGGGTCAACTCTCCACGATGACCTGGCTCGGATGGTATCGCCAACCTTTTACGGGGCGATATCTCTCGATTCTCATTACTTTCTTGTGCGGGCTTGGGTTTCAGATTACCGGCAACATCCTGCCCTTTGACCGGCATGGAATTCAGACCGCGTCCATCGAAGCGGGTATCGCGGCACGCGTCCCAGTAGTCGGCAGCACGGTATCGCACATCATTCTGGGCGGAAATGAGGCTGGCCCCCAAACCGTCCCCCATTGGTACTTCGCCCACCTCGGACTGACTTTGCTGGCGATTGGCGCAATCGCCTTGGCGGTCCGAGAGCATCGTCGACACGAAGCGAAGCTCCTACCTGCGCTGGCCGCTTTGCCCGGCCTGTTGGCGATCGTGCTCGCGTTCGCGATCTCTTCTCCCCTCGGTTCCGTCGCGACCCCTGCCGACTACGGCCAATACCACGCGCTGGTGAGTTGGTACACCTGGCCGATGCATGGGATGATGTCGATGTTCGAGAAGATCATCCCGGGCAGCGGCTGGATCGGAAGCGCGATTGTTCCGGGGTTGTTTGTGGGCTTCCTTGCCGCGCTAGCGCTCTTCGGCTCCAAGGTAGGAGCAAAAGCGGCAAGGGCCACGTTTGCGGGTTTTGGGCTCCTGTTTGCGGTCGCCACCATCGGCTTCGGTGGATCGTTTGCCAAACTAACCGGCACCCGAGATCCTGAGGACACGCCCGTGGCGACAACAAATCAAACAGTGACGCCGATCGACGCGACCCTGGTTGCCAAGGGTAAGCAACTCATCAACCAACTAGACTGCGTCAATTGCCACGGAAAGGATGGAATCGAGCCCAAGGGTGGACCGTCGCTAAAGGATGTCTATAAAAAACATCCGGACGCCGACTACTTCATGCGATACATCAAGCAGCCGACGTCCGTTTCTCCCAATTCAACCATGCCTGCATTCGACAAGCTCGAAGCCGACAAGCTTCGAGCGATTGCCGAATACCTCCGATCGCCCCACTAGGGGCCGGGGGTGCAGCCGTCGGGATCGGGCTCTGCCACGCCTGCCGACTTCGGAGTAACGAAGATCGAGTAAGGCAGTTCTCGTGGTCCGTTGTCATAGCTCGGCAACGTCACTCGACAACCAGCGGTGCCGCTCTGATATCGCAGGCCATCCGCCAGGAAGTTGTGGTAGTACGTTGCCGGAATGGTTTCCGGAACGAGGTTGTAGCTGATCGCGCTCGCCACACTGGACGGAATCGATGCTCGGAAAGAGCCATCGGCCATCGAGTGGACGGTGCCCACGAGAACCTGGGACTCGTTGTAGAACTCGATCGCCACGCCACGAACCGGGGTGGTCGTTCCTTGGGCATAAACGAAGCCATGAAGAAGCACCTGGCGAGGCTTAACTCGATAGAAGGCGGAGTAGTTATTGCCGTCGAACGTCGAGGCGACAACTAACCGATCGTTAATTTCGTGGCTACCAGCCAGATACAGGCCGGAGTTCGACGCAAGGTTGCCGTAGACCGCCTTCGTGTCGCTGGAACTCCAGTTGGTGGCAGCCAAAACGCTCCGAGCGCCGGTCGTTAGATCGTAAGCGACGAGCTGGAAAATGACCTCGTCATCGATTTCGATGTTCTCGGGATCGACATAAATCGTGGCATCCTGTCGGTTGACCGCTTCGATGGTCGGGGTTGTCGAGTTTGAACCTACTCCGGGTCCGACGGGCAGGTCGCTAACGCCACCGCCACATCCGATCAGAACCAGGCAAAAAACCGTGGTCAAGAGCCAAGAAACCTTCTTCATTGCGCCCAAGTATAACACTGCTCCATTTGATTGCAAGCCCTGCTTGGGCTTTGAATTGACGAATGCTTAGGCGGAAGCTAACTTCCGCCCAAGCCGAGTGACGAGGTCTATCCGAATCCACAGTCCGGTGGGGGAGGTGGAGGCTGATTCAGAACGATGGCGCTGCAGACGATGTCGTGCGGAAGGGCGGTAAGTACACCAACCGTCAAGGTGGGCAAGTCGGGCCGGTTCGTACAGGCCAAATTGTAGTCGTGCAGCCCGTATCCGAACTGATTGTAGAGGCTGTAAAGGTGGGTGGCATCTCCGGAGGTTGCACTCCCCACGTCGACCGTAAACTTGACCGCAGTAGTCGGCACATATGCCCGGATCAAGCCATCCGAGGTCGAGAGTGCTTCGCCGACGGTGCTGCCTTGGGCATTGATGAAATAGGCGTGAGCCCCAAGAACGGGGAGTCCACCCTGAGTTCGCACAAAGGCAGTAACCGTGGCTTGCACTGTCCTGACTTGAAGCGGTGCCGCGTATCCGCTGCCGTTATTCAGGCCCTGAACGGAATACGTGGTGATGCCCGAGGCACCGTTTGCATTCAAGGAGCCTCCTGATCCGACGGTCGCAACCGAAGACGGAGCAGTTGTCGTCCAGTTTCCAGAAGGAACGTCAACTCTGGTGAACAGCGGCGGGACCTGGTTTCCATCCGAGTAGCCAACGAGCTTAAGCCGCACGTTAGCTCCCACCGGAACGTTCAGAAGGTCTGCGGGTGCCCCTGAGCCTGGGAACGTCGCCTCAACGTGAATGCCGGTCACGGTTCCCGCTGTCGAACTCGAAGTGTTCGGACCGCCCCCACCACCACACCCTAGGACGAGCATCAGCAGAAGTCCGAGGCAAAAATAAATCGATCTGGTCAAACACTCCCCCTGCACGGCACACAGCCAAATACGTTTTCCACTGTAACTAGGATGACCGAAACGCACTAACGTTCCGTTCGAGGCACCGACTTAGAATGAAATCCGTGCGGAATTAAGTCGGACAGGCGATATGTTTCAATTGTCCCTGCCTCACTGGCCACCCGGACGATGACCTCAGCGGGATTCGGTGAGAATTCCAGCATCACCTGAAGGCACATCCCGCACGGTGTCCCACCGTCCTTTGTGATGAGTGCCAACTCCTTAATCTCTCGATCCCCTTCGGAGACCATTTTCACGATGGCCGTCCGCTCCGCACAGATACTCGCTCCGTAGGAGACGTTCTCCACGTTGCAGCCGGTGAGAATCCTGCCAGAGGCGCCAAGCACGGCTACGCCCACCTTGTAGCCGCTGTAGGGGGCGTAAGCCTTTCCCCTTGCTTCCGCTGCCAATTCCAGGAGTTCGGTCATCGACTGAAGTGTATCTCGCCTACTCCTTGGTCGGAGCGCCAATGCCAAGACGCCTCTTGTCATAGACCTTGAATTCAAGTGACTTCGGCACATATTCTTGGCGGGACCGGAAACTTCGAACGAAACCTTCTTTCCATCGAAGCGATACTTCAATGGCTTCCCGTCATAGGGGCTCAGGAGATCTGATGTCTTGATAGATCTTGGGAAGGAACCGGCTTCGAGAACGCGGCCAAGGGCTTCAAACTGCTGATGCCGCGCCAGCCAGGATAACTTCGGCTGAAGGTCCTCGCCCTGCGGATCAAGCAGTTTTTGATAGACATCTGCGGCCGTGGGAGAGGCAAGGAAGAGGGCTCCGTCTCGAGCCGAAACAGCATCCTGCAAGTCAACCAATTGGGCTGATGGATTGTTCAAAAGCGCCCACAAATTCCTCTCCTTCTTGACAATCTCGATCCTCGCCTTCTCCCGATCCACGAATAAGGGGAGCACCTTTTCTATGGGAGCTACCTCATCGGGCTTTAGGCCGATCTTCGCACGTCCTTCCGGGCTCCTCATCATTTCGACAAAGTCCAAGAGCTGGTACAGATCTGCCGAAAACTCCTTCTTGGGATCTGGCTCCGGCCACTTTTTGAGGGCTTCGACAAATGCTCGGCGATAGGCAGGTTGGTCGGGATGCATGGAAGCCCATGTGGCCAACCTTCGGAGCCCAATTACGTAAAGAGAATCCCTCACGAGCCGGCTTAGTGCATGTCCTTCTTCGCCAGCATGGAGGGCAATCGTAAAAATTCGTGATCCGTCTTTCAGCGCAGCATCCGTCTGCCCGGACCGTGCAGCGACCGAGCCTCGAAGGGCAAGAAACTTGGCCGCTGACTTCATGTAGGCATATTCCGGCATCAGCACCGCGAGCCCGTCAGCCCAGGGCCGGTCAAACCAACATCGAGGTAAGGCAGTCGCCTGATCGGCGAGGTGCAGGATCTCTTTGTTCTTGCCGAGATACGTCTCGGCAGCAGCCAGAGCCTTTGGATCGCTGTCCTTGATTAGGGCTTTCTCTATGTCCGAAGGACTTGGTTTGGTCCCCGTCATCCCCTTCATCTGTCGATAGAACGCAGCGGCGTTTTCAGATGGGGCTGCGGGAACGATGGTGGCTGCATACTCAGCCCCACTGGTCGGCAAACCTTCCGCTCTGGCGAGGCGAAGCTGCTCCAAGTACTCGTCGTGGATTCGCGATCTGCCCATCCTGACGGCGATGAAAGCGATCATCACGAGGGCAATGAGCCCTCCGACCAGCAGCTTCATCTTCATGCCGTCAGTATGACGGTCGTCGTTCCCTGACTAGTGAAAGGTCACGATCGTGACGCCGTGCCCGCCCTCGGCGGGTTCACCATCACGATAGGATTCGACGCCCGAGTGCCGGCGAAGAAAGTCTTGGGTGACTTTGCGCAGGACCCCTTCCCCTTTGCCATGCACGATTCGGATGCTGGGCAGACCCGCGAGCATCGCGTCGTCCACAAACTTCTCAAGGTCGCGGACCGCCTCTTCAGCGCGCATGTGCCGCAAGTGAATTTCCGTGGTGGCGTTGATCGCCTTCTGCAGGCGAATGTTCGTGCGCGGCTTCATGAGCTTGGTGGCCGACCGCTCGTCGATGGTAAGTCGATGCGCGGGCACCGTCATGCGGAGCATGCCTACCTGGACGGTCACCTTGCCATCCTTGGGGTCGTCCACGAGGGTGCCGGGCTGGGTGTAACCATCGATCTTCACCGTCGAGCCCTTCTTGAGCCCCACCGGGGTGACTTCCTCTCGAGGCTTCTTCGGCACGAATTCTTGGGCGAAGTCGGCACCTACGTCTTGGAGCTCGCGGAGTCCCTTCCTGACTTTGTCCTGGATCTTCGGGTCGGCCGGCGCCTTCTTCAACTCGTCAAACAGCCGTTGCGCATCCAGGCGAATTTCTCTCAGGGCGGCTTCAATGACTTCGCTGGCTTTGCTGTGGACCGAAGATCGAATCTGGTCTGCTTCCTCCAGCTTCCTGGTCGCCCGGGTCTCCGCTTTCTTCAGCTCCTCCGTTCGGCGATCCGCCTCGCCTTGGGCGATTCGTGCTTGCCGTTGGGCCTGCTCCAGGCGTTCGAGCATCAGAGCGATGTCTTGCTCTTGCTCGGTGAGCTGCCCTCTGGCCTGCTCCACAACTGTCTTCGGGATTCCGTACCGCTCTGCGATGCGGAGAGCGTGGCTTGCTCCCGGAGTGCCCATGAGCACCCGATAGGTGGGTCGGAGCGTCTTCGTGTCGAACTCCATCGCCGCGTTTTGAAAGCCGTCTGTGTTATATGCAAACGCCTTGAGCTCGCCGTAGTGAGTGCTTGCCAAGACAGTCGCACCCCGCGATGCCATGTCGGTCAGGATTGACCGGGCAAGGGCAGCACCCTCCGCAGGGTCGGTGCCTGCCCCGATTTCGTCCATCAACACAATCGCCCCCTCTTTGAGCAGTCGCAAGGCCTCGGCGATGTTCTTGATGTGGCCGCTGAAGGTGGAGAGCGACTGCTGGAGGCTCTGCTCGTCTCCGATGTCGGCCCAGATCTGGGTGAACGGTCCGAACTTCACGTTCAATGCGGGAAGCATCAGGCCGGATTGGGCCATCAGGACGAAAAGCCCGATGCACTTGATCGCAACTGTTTTGCCTCCTGTGTTTGGACCCGTGATGAGAACATTGTTCCCCTTCCCCACCGCCATGTTGAGCGGAACCACGATCTCGGGATCAAGCAGCGGATGTTTGCCTCCCTGGACATCGATGAAGGAGCCTGAAGCTGCTCGGAGCGGCATCGTCCCCTTCATCTCGAAGCCTAGACGAGCTTTCCCGAAAGCCAAGTCGATAGCGCCGGCGGCTTCGATGCCGCCCGTGATCTCGTCGGCTGAGGCTCCGACCTTTGCGGAGAGCGCGGTGAGAATCCTTAGTTCTTCCTGTCGCTCGTTCGACTCAACCTCGCGAAGGGCGTTTCCGAGTTGCAGGACGTCCTCCGGCTCAACGTAGATCGTTTGGCCGCTGGACGAGGTGTCGTGGACGATGCCGCGAATCTTGCCTCGGTTCTCCGCCTTGAGCGGGATCACGTATCGACCGTCGCGGACGGTGTAGATCGGGTCGCTGAGAAGCTCTCGAGTCTTGCCTGAGATGTAGCTCTGAATGCGCTCGGCGATTCGTGAGGCGGCAGCTCGCTTCTTTTGCCTCAGCGTCGCGAGCGCCGGGGAGGCGGAGTCCTTGATCGTGCCGTCCCCGTCGATGCTCTCGAGAAGGTTGTCTTCGAGCCGCTTGAGGTCGGGGAGCGATTCTGAGTAAGGATAGAGGAGAGGGGCAGAGTCCCGAAGCGGAGTTAAGAAGGATTTCAGAGCGCGCATCGCACTCAGCGCGTCTCCAACTGAGAAGAGCTCAGTGGCACCGAGGACGCCGCCCTTGGAGGCTCGCTTAAGCGGCTGGCGTAAATCTTTGATTCCCCAGAGGCTCGGCGGGGTCTGTCTGCCGATCGCATCGTGTGCTTCTGAGGTGAGAGCGAGGGCTTCCCAGACCTCGTCGGCCGCGAAGCTTGGCCGGAGTTCACCCGCTAAGGCAGCGCCGATCACCGTCTCGCATTGGGCTTGCAGACGGTCTCGTATCGCGGAAAACTCTAAGACCTTGAAGGCGTGCATGAACTGTTCATTGTGGCGCGCCCGTGCCCATGCCAGAATTGAAGGCATGATTACGAGCCTGCTCGCCGCGCTTATGGTCGCTCCGACGACCCTAAATCTGACGCCGACGGACGACGTTTGGGTGTACCCGCACGCGAGCGACCCCGGTAAGGACGAATACCTAAGAGTTTGGGGCGTCGGGGGCAAGGCGGTCGCGGAGGATTCCGGCGACGCCGACAACTTCTCCTACGCCTATCTCAAATGGGACGTCTCGACCTTCCCCAAGGACGCGAAGCTCACCGAGGCGAAACTCATCGTCACCCACATCGCCTCGCCTACCTTCGATTTGGAGTCAGCCAAGAAAAGCCCCCTCGAGGCGCGGCCCATCCTGGCGACGTTCGAGGAGAAGAAGTGGACCTACGAAGAATCTCTTAAAAACCCGCCCGACAAGAAGGACAAGTCCTACTTCGGCACCGGCTTCCCAGACCTGATCCCCGCAGATAAGGTGTTCACGATATCGATTGATCTGTTGAAGGGGCCGAACGACTTTAAGAAGTATCTTGCCGACAATCCTTCGTCCCTGGCGCTAGCCGTCGTTTCGACGCTCGATCCGAGCGAGTCGGAGAACCGAAGGACCTACAAGCTCTACTCGAAGGATACGGAGAAGCCGGAGCGACGCCCGGTTTTGAAATTGGTTTACGAGAAGTCTGCTTCCCAACTACTCGGTCGGTAGCAAATTTGCCGTAGAGTCGACAGATTCGCTAATACGATTAACGACCTGCCAACAGCCATCTCGCTTGACGAATACATCGGTTACGAAATAGTCCTCAGCGAGCAGCGTGCCGTCGATTCGCCAGTCTTTGAATTTGGCTTGCATCTTAACTACTCCGGTGTTGCCAAAGTCGAATGATTCAACGTTTGTGAGTTCGCAAGCACCAAACGACATTCGATCGAGGGCAGAGAACCAAGCTTCCCTCGTAATGACACCGGGCGCACGAGGATCGCTGGAAAAAGACAATCGGAATTCGACCGCGATCAAATTTTGGAGGAAGTTTCGATCCTCACTTTGAAATGCACGACACCATGCGTGTTCGAGTTCGACAAGTTCGGTAAGGGGCATTGTGAATGGACACTACCTGCTCAAACGAGAGACGGGCCGGAGAAACAAGAACTCCGGCCCATCGAGTAGCGGCCTACACCTGAAGCGGCGGTGCCTCGATACCCGACTCGGCCTCGGTCGGATCGACCTCGCCGTCTCCATCGTCACCTCGTCGGAACAGCCACTTCTGCAACTTTCCGATCTGGATCGACAGGTCATCGAAGATCGTGTACGAGCAGGGGATGACGAAGAGGGTGAGCATCGTCGAGAGCGAGATGCCGCCGATGATCGTGATACCGATCGTCTCGCGGAACTCGGAACCTCGGCCGATGGCCATCGCGACCGGGAGCATCGCGAGGATGAGCGCCATCGTCGTCATCAAGATCGGACGAAGTCGGGTCGGACCCGCTTCCGCAAGCGCGTCGTGCCGATTTCTACCTCGATCCCTCAGCGTGTTGGCGTAGTCCACGACCAAGATCGCGTTCTTACCCACCAAGCCGATCAGACAGATGATGCCAATGAAGCCCACCAAGTTCAGCGACTTGTCGGTTAATACGAGCGCGAGGATCGCGCCGACCATCGCCTGGGGCTGAGCGATCTGGATGATGAACGGATACAGCAAGTTGTCGTACAGAGACGCCAACAGCATGTACACGAGCACCAGACCGATGCCCATCGCGCCGAACAGGAAGCCCATCTCACGAGCCTGGGCGTCTGCCTGACCCAACGGTCGGTAGTTCACTCCGGCAGGAACGAGGTTGTGATCCTTCATCCAAGAAGTGATCTGGGCCTGCACCGTTCCATTCGCATAGCCCGGCAAGAGGTCGGCGGTAACCGTGATTTCCTCCGCACGAGCACGCCGAGTGACTCGGTTGATGCCTGGCTCTTGATGGATGTCACCCACCGAACTGAGGTAGATCGGATTGCCTTGCTTGAAGGTGATCGGAACCGTCGAAAGGATGTTCGGATTGTCCCGATCCTTTCTCGACATCATCACCCGAATGTCGTACTCACGACCGTTGACTCGGAGTTTGGTGTCGTTGTTGCCTTGATACAAGGTTCGAACCGCGTTGCCAATATCGGTCGGATTGATGCCCTGGTCTCCCGCGGCCACTCGGTCCGGGAAGATCTGAAGCTCCGGCTTTCCAGGCTTGGTGGATATGTCCGGGTTGATAACACCCTTGATGTTCCCCTTCGCCAGTTCATCCCGAACCGCAACCGCTGTCTTCACGAGAAGATCGCGATCATCCGAGGTGAGCGATAGCTGAATCGCGGAACCGAACGCGAAGCCAGAGACTGCGGAGATCTTGACCGACCCACCTGCCACGCGGCCGAACCGAGCGGTGAGGTCCGCGGCAACGCTATCTGACGATCGCGTTCGAAGTCGCTCCTCGTGCTTGCGGAAGCGGTCGGTGAACGACTGCTTGTCGTACAGGGTCGCCTGCACCTGAGCGTAGTTGGAACCTTGATTCGAAGCTCCGAGCGAACCCGCGCCCTGAGAACCGACGTTGGAGATCACGTACTTGACGTCCGGATCCTTCGCCATCTCTTTCTCGACCTGAGTCACGATCTGTTGGGTAGCGTCGAGACTCGAACCGGGAGGCAACTCGATGTTTGCCTGAATCTGACCTGAGTCGGTATCGGGAAGGAAGCCAAATTTGAAGACCGCTTCCTTCTTCCACTGTGCGTACTCGTAACCCACAACCGAGGCGACCGGGAAAACGAGGCCGAACGCGACCGCGGCAAGGATGTACTTGACGCGGAACTTTCGGTGCCGAATCAGGTTTACGACCGTGGTGATGATTCCCAAGATGATCGCCATCGGGAAGAGTCCCATTCCGGCAGCGACCGCACCTGGGATTCCGATCTTCATCGCTTTGGCGGCAGCCTCCGGCGTTCCAGGCGGAATCGCCGACGGAGTAAAGGAACCCGCGATGAACATGAAGATTCCGAACAGGACAACGTTGCCCGCGATGAACACGAACCAGCGATGGTTCAATGCCCATTCTAGGCCACGCCGATAGGACTTCTCAAGCTTGCCAAAGCGCCGCTCAAACCACTTCGCAAAGGCGCCGCTCGGGTGTTCCATATCTTCACCCGCTCGGTACCAGCGCGAGGCCAGTAGCGGAGTCAATGTAAAGGACACGAAGAGCGAAAACAGCGTGGCGCAAACGAAGCCCAAAGCCAAGGGCTTGAAGAACTGTCCAACTATGCCGCCCATGAAGCCGATGGGAAGGAAGACCACGACGTCGGCAAACGTAATTGCCAAGGCCGCCAATCCGATTTCGCCGCGACCATTGATCGCCGCGTCTCTCGGGTCCTCACCCATCTTAAGGTGACGATAGATATTCTCCAGAACCACGATTGCGTCGTCGACGAGAACGCCGATCGCGAGCGACAGCGACAGCATCGACATGTTGTTGATCGTGAACCCGAGCATGTTCATCGCGACGAAAGTCGCAAAGATCGAAGTCGGAATCGCGAGGGCTACGATGATCGTTCCGCGCAGGTTGTGCAAGAAGACGAACACGATGGCGGAAACGAGGAAGATACCAAAGAGAAGCGAGAAGTTCAGGTCGGCAAGCGACTCCTGAATCTGTTTTGCCTGCTCTAGTGTCTTGATGACCTTGATGTTCGAGCTGGCGTACTCCTTCTGGATCGAAGCAATGACGCCGTCCGCGGTCTTGGTGATTTCGACCGCGTTTCCATCGCGCGCCTTTTGGATCGCGAGGATGATCGAGTCGTTGCCGTTCAACCGGGCATAACTCGTTCGCTCTTTCACGGTGTCGGTCACGTTTGCGACGTCGGAGAGCTTGACGGTGCGCGGAGGCGCGTTCGGATCCTTCGGATCCGTCACCGAGATGACCATTCGCTTGATCTGCTCGGCGTCGGTGAACGTCGATTTAACGCGAACCGTGTACTCTTGGGGCCCGAGATTCAGCTTGCCGCTTGGCGCATCGAGCGACGAGTTGGCGACTGCTTTCTGAATGTCGATGATGCCGAGGCCGTAGTACACGAGCTTGTCTCGCGAGACCTGGACATCGATTTCACGAACGTCGCCACCTTGGACAGTGGCCGAAGCAACGCCAGGAATCTGTGCGAAGCGGTCGGTCAGCTTGTCGTCCATTAGGTCGCGAAGCTGTTTGCTATTCATCTTGTCGCTGGCGAACGCAAGATAGAGAACCGGCTGCGCCGAGTTGTCGAACTTGCTAACCGTCGGCTTGAGCGCATCCTTCGGAAGAAGGTTGGTGACGCTGTCGATCTTGGATCGAACATCGTTCAGCGCGGCGTCGACGTTCACGCTCAGTTCGAGCGTGACGACGACGTTCGAGACGCCTTCCTGCGAGGTGCTGGTTACTTCTCGAACGCCGTTCACACCCGAGACCGCCTCTTCTAGGCGGCGCGAGATGAGCTGGTTAATGTCGTCGGGCGACGCGCCCGGATAGGCGGTCGTGATCGTAATCGTGCCGAAGGAGACTTCGGGATTCAACTCGACACGCATGCTGCGGTAACTGATCGTTCCCAAAAGGAACGCAGCCACCATCAGCATGAAGATGAAGATCGGTCTGGTGATTGCTATTCGAGTTAAATTCACCGCTATCCTCCGCTTGGCTTAGAAGTCGTTTCGGCGACCTTGGAAGCCGGTTTAACCCGAACCTTGGCGCCGTCGGTTAGATCGGCTTGACCCTGCACGATGACTTGCGCCCCGGCGGCCAATCCCGTAACCTGCGTGATCAAATCTTTCGACAAGCCAGTTGTCACGTTGACCGTCTTAGCCTTGTCGCCATCCATGACCATCACATGGCGCTTGTCGCTGTCGCCCAGGAGGGCAACTGTCGGCACCACGGTGGCTTGCACCAGGTTGAGCTGAATGTTGGCTCGGGCGAACATTCCCGGTCGTAGATCGGCGGTCGGTCCATCCAACTGGATCCGCGCCTTGAACTGTCGGCCCACCGTCTCGCCCAGCGGGTTGACCGTCTGGACGTGGCCCGAAATCACTCGGTCAGATCCCTCGATCTTTACCGAAACCGGCTTACCCGGGGTCACCAAGGTGACCGACTCCTGTGGGACGTTGCCATCGAGGTATACGCCCTGCGACCCAATCAACCGCAATACGGTGCCGCCCGATCCGAGTACGGTGCCAGCCTGCACCGGCTTGCCGGAGACCTTGCCCGAGAATGGGGCTTTGATCTGAGCATCCGAGAGTGCCTGGTTGGCGATTGTGACCTGGGACTGGGCCGAACTAATCTGGGCCTGGGCGGTTGCCACTTGGGCTCGCGCTCCGTTCACCTGGTCGCCATAGATGCTATCAAGCTCCTTGGTTGATTTCGCGGTGGAGAGCGCTTCCTGCGCCGTCTGCACGTTCGCTCGAGCGGTGGCGATGTCCTCGGCTCGGTTTCCGTTCTGGATGAGGGTGAGACCCTGAAGAGCCACATCGTAAGCGGCTTGAGCCGATGCGGTGGCGGCCTGCTGGCTATCGAGTCGGCTTCCTGGAATTGCGCCCTCGCTGACCAGGGTGCGAACTCGCTCCAGTTCCTTCTGAGCCGAATCTAGATTCTGCTTGGCCGACTTCACGCTCGCCTCCGACTGAGCTCGCTCCTCGGGTCGCGCGCCGGCCAGCATCTTCTGAAGCTGAGCCTTTGCCGATCGTAGAGAGGCTTCCGCACTGCGAACTGCCGCCGAAGTCTTCGACGGATTCACTCGGGCGTTTTGGATCGCCTGTGCTAGCGTCGACTGGGCTGATAGCAAGGCCGACTGACTCGACTGAACCGACGCGTTAGCTTGGTTCACCTGAGCCATCAGCTGAGTCGTGTCTTGGCTTGCCAAGAGCTGACCCGCGGTCACCGAACTTCCATCCTGGACATAGACCGCAACGATTCGACCAGGACTCTTCGCCCCGATCTGCACATCTTCGGAGGTCGTGAGGTTGCCCGTGATCTCAAGATTGTTCGCGATCGGAACAACCTTGGCCTCGGCGACCGAAACATCTTTGACCGGATCGCTAACGATCTTCTCGGTCAGTTTCGCCTGCTCTTGACCAGCACGATTGACGCAACCCGGGGCCGCCAACACCATGGCGCCGACGCCTAACATTAAAATCCAACGCTTCATCTACTTCCCTCCGCCCGTCGTGGCCGCCGTTCCCAATGAGTCGGCCCCAATCGCGCGCTGCAATTGCGAATAGGCAGTGAGATAGTCGTACCGGGCATTCACTAGCCCGTTCCGCGCCGTCGTCAACTGCGTCTCCGCGTCGATCACTTCCACGTAGGTACCCTCGCCCGCCGTTTGGCGGATCTGAGAGATCCTGAAAACTTCCTGCGTCACATCCACCTGGGTGCGAGCATTGTCGAGTCTCGACTTCGCATTCGAAAGGTTGCTCAGCGCTGTGCGAACCTCCTGCGAAATCCCAAGTTGAACCTGTTCGAGTTGAATCTTTGCCTGTACTTGCTGCTGGCGAACTTCCTTCACTCGAGCCCGGGTCACTCCCGAGTCGAAGATGGGAATGTTCAGGGCGAGCACGCCGGTCGTGGTTTGGCCGGTGGCCGAGAACCCAGATGGCTCGAGGTTTCGCAGATGCGTTACCGTAACCTGAAGGCTCGGATTCAGGGTCGCCTCGGTGGCTCGTGCGGTAAGGCCAAGAGCCTCGATCGTGTCCTGGAGGCTTCGCACCTCGGGCCGTGAGCTCTGGCCAGCCTTCACCAGGGTGTCCGCATCGCCGGGCACCATCGGCAGGTCGTTGATATCGACCAACTCCACCGGCGTCTCGATTGGCCGAGCCAACGTAAGGTTGAAGACGTTCTTGGATTGTTGGAGACTTTGCTGCGCAATCAACAGATCCGCATTGGATTGAGCCACTTGAGCCGCAAACCGCTGGACGTCGATCGTTGCGGTTTCGCCAACTCGGTTCTGCTTCTGAGCTTGCTCGAGTCGACCCTGGGCATCCTTTAGCGCCTGCTCCTGAACCCCAACGAAGGCCTGTGACCGCAGGACCGCGAGGAACGCCTGCTTCGCTGCGAGTCGGGTGTCATTGACGCTCGACTTCACGTTCTCTTGCGAAGCCTTCAGGTTCGCCTGGCTTGCCCGAACCTGTCGCGACAGGTTGCCTGCGAGGTCAATCGGCATCGTAACCGAGGCGTTCGCAGTCTTGGTGTCGATCGGCTGAATTACGACTGACTGGCCGCCGAAGTTTGACGTGGTCTCTTGTCCAAATCGCGTGTACGTCGCACCCACGCCAAGCTTTGGACCCAGCGCGCCCCGTGCTTCGGCGACGCGCTGTCGGCTGAGTTCCACATTCGAACTCGCGAGTCGAATCGCGAAAGCGTTGTGCTCGGCGATCGCCGCTGCCTGATCGATCGTGAGCGGGCCCGACTGGTTCGAGACCGGCGTCGAAGCTGCGGCCATCAATGCTGCAATCCCATGTAATACAAAACTCATTTAGTCTCTTCCCCTTGTTTCTTCTCTATCTCCGCAAGGCTCTCTGCGAAGTCGTCGAGGAACTCCCTCATTGCCTCGATCTTGAACATCATCAACCCGGTGTGCACCGGGTGTCGCATGATGAGCACCTTGTCGCCGGGAGCAAAACCCATTTCCGCCCTCGCTTCCGATGGGATCACGATCTGTCCTCTTTCTCCGACAGTCGCGGTCCCAAAAAAGGCATCCGAAAAGCCTGGACATCGACGGGAATTCTGCTCTTTCATACTTTTCATACATTTACCACATTTGATGTGGCGCGCATTTCTAAGTTTGGGTCTAAATTCCCGCACAGTTTGGATCGATAGTGCGGTTTTACGTTTTAGCTCTCACAAAGTCCCAGGTGCGAAACGGGTAGTTTGCCAAACGTGATCAAGCGTTCGATCTTCGCGCTCTTCCTGCTGCCATACCTAGCCGCCGCTCAAGATTTCGGCCCTATCGAAACGCGGAACAATCGCGCTCTCTCCCTCCCCTTCCTCCGTATCGATCCTCGTGGCCCCGTCTTGCCAAAAGGAAGCAGGGAGCTCAGCCTCGGTTTTACGTCCGCTAACGACATCCGATTTGCAACTACGGGCAGTCGGACCGTCGATGAAGACTACGAGTCGGACATCCTCCGCGTCCGCGTACGAATGGGTTTAGGTAGGCATTTGGACGCATCTCTGGAACTTCCCCTCACGACAAGAGGCGGCGGATTCATGGACGGGATCATCGAGAATTGGCATCGCTACGTGGTCGGAATCCACAACTCGATCCGCGAGACGTCGCCGTTCGGGCGGTCCTTCATCAACTTGCCGGGGGCATCCTATGGGTCTGCGTCGGGAATCGGCGATTTGTCTGGGGCGGTCACTCTCGGGCTTGGACCGCGTTCCTTGGCAACCGCGGCGGTCAAGCTGCCTACGGGGCGAGCTCGTCAGTTGCTTGGGAGCGGAGCGGTGGATGTTGGGCTTGGATTGCAGCACGAGGTCCTCTTGAAACGGCGGCTCTTCCTGGACTTGCAAGTTGCCGACATCCTCCAGGGCAAGTCGACCGAGTTAAATGGCACTCGGCGGTCGATCCTGCAGGAGGGCGCCACTCTTCGCTGGGAGAAGAATTCTCGCGACAACTGGGTTGCCCAACTTCAAAACGAGCCTTCCGCCACCGTGACGGGGGTTGCCGCGTCGGACGATGTCCATCGGGTGTTGACCTTTGGTCTCCAACGCAAGCTGTCCGATCGCCAGCTGTTGGAGCTGTTCTTCACCGAGAACGGGGACTTCGCCACCGCCGTGACTCGAGTCGGCCCCGATTTCACCATCGGTGTAAGAATCGCTTCCCGTTTCTAGATAAAAGTAGATCGCTCCCGCGATCTGTAGTCGCGACCCCGGTGTCGCGCAACGGCCCTGTGGCCGTTGACTCACCCCTTTTGTGAGGGGTGGACGGACGCAAAGCTCGATGTGAATTCGATTGCTTGTCTCGCCTCCCACACGTCGTGGGCTCGGATGATTCGGGCACCGTTCGTCTGCGCCAAGACCTGGGCCGAGATCGTCGCGCCGAGGCGACGATCCACCGGAGCCAATTCCCCATTGGCCGTAAACCGCCCAAGAAAACTTTTTCGACTCACCCCCACAAGAGTGGGGAAACCCATCTCCACCAGAGCTGGAAGCCCCCGCAGGAGCGCCAAATTTTGGTCGGCTATCTTCCCAAACCCAATCCCCGGGTCCAACCATATGCGGTCCCGCGAGATGCCCGTCGACTCAGCGAAAACCACGCGCTCCGCCAAGAAAGATTTGACCTCTGCGACGACCTCTCCGTAGTTCGGATCCGCCTGCATCGTCTTCGGCGAGCCCTTCATGTGCATCAAGCAAACCGAGCATGAAGCTCCGGCGCAAACCTCCGCCATCATAGGATCGCCGAGGGCGCTGACATCGTTCACAACCCGGGCCCCCGCCAAAAGCGCCTGCCGAGCCACCTCCGCCTTCATCGTGTCGATCGACACGGATACTCCACGCGAAGACAGCCCCTCAACAACCGGAAGAATCCGCGCCAACTCGTCCGCCAGCGAAACCGGATCGGAACCGGGCCGTGTCGACTCGCCACCCACATCGATCAGGTCAGCCCCCTCATCGATCATCCGCAGGCCCGCGTCAACCGCTGAACTGTCCGCGTAAAGCCCCCCATCGCTGAACGAATCAGGAGTGACATTCAGAATC
Source organism: Fimbriimonadales bacterium (assembly GCA_038321975.1). Lineage (GTDB taxonomy): Bacteria > Armatimonadota > Fimbriimonadia > Fimbriimonadales > Fimbriimonadaceae > Fimbriimonas. The sequence continues at coordinate 24,265 of JBBQFM010000008.1, forward strand.
CCCATCAACGCGGGACGGCCGATGGGGAGTTCGAACAGGTTAGACCACCTCGGCCAGGCCGAAACGATCGTGCAACAGCTTGACCGCCCGGTTCGTCTCCGATTCGGGCACGAGACAGCTCAGAGAGAAGTCGCTATCGCTCGTCTGCAGCACCGTGACCTGACCTTCGGTCAGGGTAGTGAGCACCGCAAGGAAAACTCCCGGCTGCTGCATGTATTCATGGCCCACTAGAGATACCATCGTACAGCCTTCGGTGAGCTGGGCGACAACCCGACGAACCTCGCCGAGGCTTTGCAGCAACGACGCCTGGGTCTCCACTTCCCTCGACGCCTGAGCACCGATTTGGAAGAGATACACGCGCCTCTCTCCCTCCACCGGGATCACGAGGCCATCGAAGACGTCCTGCACAATCGGATACTGAGCGCGGGGCACCGCAAAACCGGTGCTGCTCGGGCTCAGGTTCAGCATGAACAAGTTCACGTTGTATCGAGCCATCGTCTCGTAAATCCGCCTCTCGATCTCCACCCGATCTGAGTCTGTGGTGTCCGACAGATCGAACTGAAGATATACGAGCTTGCCGGTGTGAGTGACCCCGGTCACGCGGCGACCCGGAAACTTCTCGCGGGTCACGATCTCGGTTCCCTCGTCATCGCTAAACGTGTTCTTCACCCAGAGCGGGATGTCGTACTGCATCGCAATCTCAGCCGCCCGAGGATGGACAACCTTCGCGCCAAGGTGCGCGATCTCCGCGACCTCGTCATAGGTCACTTTGCGAAGGGTCGGAGCATGAGGAACCGCATCGGGGTCGGCGGTTTTGACTCCGTCGACATCGGTATAGATCTCAACTGCATCCGCCTTCATCGCGGCCCCGATCGCCGAGCCAGTGGTGTCCGATCCACCCCGGCCAAGCGTCGTAAGTTCACCGCCGGGAGCTCCGTCGCCTGCGACGTACACACCCTGGAAGCCGCAAACCACAGGAATCTGCCCTGCCCCAATGCTCTTGAACAGGCTGACCGGGTTGATTCCTACAATCCGAGCATTGCCATAAACGCCGTCGGTTCGAATGCCCGCCTGCCCTCCCCGAAATACCTGCGCAGGATGGCCGAGGGTCTTGAGGGTGTGGGCGAAGATAACCGCGCTAAGGATCTCGCCGCACGCGATCATCAAATCCAGCTCGCGCGGATCGGGATCGACGTTGGGGTCGATGTCGGTCAAAACCTTGATGAGGGTGTCGGTCGCGTAGGGCGCGCCCTTGCGGCCGATGGCGCTAACCACGACGACCGGCTTGAAACCTTGCTCTTTGGCCGAGATGACCTTGAGCGCGGAGGTGAATCGAGACTCAGGAGTGGCGACACTCGTGCCTCCAAACTTCATGACCTTTACTTTCAAGCCTTCACCTCGCCAAGCGTTTGCTCGATGTGGCGGCCTAGACGCGCCGCGTCTTCAGTCGGCACAACAAGCAGCATGCGGTCGTGCATGTCGCCGATGTGGTCGATCGACGTGCCGCAACCAATCGCGCTCTGGACGATGCTCGCAATAAGGCCCTCTTCGTCACGGATGTTCACCGCGTGAACGAGCACGATGCTCCTCCCCTGCCGGATCGAGAATCGCACAGCCGTTTTCTTCAGCGTCTCTTCGGCAAGAGGAGTGCGATCAGCCGGGATCAAGAAGGACATCCCGGAAGGAGTCATCTTCAAGAAGTCAATGCTGATCTCAGCGTCGGCGATCGCCTTAAACACCTTCAATCTTTCGGGCATTGGCGGCTCGGCGAGACGGGAAATATGGACCTGAGAGAACCCTTCGCGGACTTCGATGCTGCTTACGCCTCGCGCCTTTTCGAAGTCAGTCTCACGATGGGTCGTTTCCACGACGGGTTGGGTGTTGTCGCAGTTGATGGTTTCGGTTCGAAAGCCCGCTCGTCTCATTTCCCGTCCAGAATCTCGAGCGCCCGTTGCCAAACCTCTGGCGCAAGAGTGATGCCGCTGGCGGCGGCGTTCGCCTCAAGCTGCTCGGGCGACGTTGCACCGACGATCACGCTACTGACGCCCTTCTGTCGAAGGCACCAGGCGAGAGAGAACTGAGCAAGCGTGTAGCCCTGCTCGTTTGCGTAGGTCTTCAAGCTCTGCACGCGGGTCAGGGTCTCATCGTTGAGAAGGCCCTTCATAAACATGTTCGAGGTGTCATCCGCACCCCGGGTACCCGCAGGCGCCGCTTGGCCGGGCAGGTATTTGCCCGTGAGGATGCCCTGGGCGAGCGGCGAAAAGACGACCTGCCCCATGCCAAACGACTCACTAGTCGGAAGGACCGAGTCCTCGATATAGCGATGCAGCATGTTGTATGCAGGCTGATTGCTCGCCGGCGGATTCGCATTTACATCCCGCGCGGTGTGCACGAGATCGGTGATCTGGTGGGCATTCCACTCACTCACGCCCCAATACATGACCTTGCCCTGCTTCACCAAGTCGTCGATGGCTCGCACCGTTTCTTCGATCGGGGTCTCCGCATCGAAGCGGTGGAACTGCATGATGTCAATGTAGTCCAGTCGCAACCTCTTCAGAGAGGCATGTACCGATTCGAAGATGTGCTTGCGACCCAGCCCACGGTCGTTGGGCATGTCGCTCATCGGGAAGAAGCATTTGGTGGCGATGACGAGGTCTTCGCGTTTGAAATCGGAGATGACCTTTCCAAGCGCCAGTTCGGCCTCGCCGCGGTTGTACACGTCGGCGGTGTCGAAGAAATTGATGCCGAGATCGACTGCCTTGGCGACGATCCGTTTGGTCGTATCGTCATCGATCGATCGGCCTTGCGTGAGCCATCCACCGAGGCTAACCTCGCTAACTTTGACCCCGTACTTACCCAACTTCCGGTATTGCATTCTCACCCCAAAGGTTACCCCCCTTCATGGTGGTCTCCGGAGATGGCGCCCCTTCCTAGGGGAACCATCTCCGAAGCTACTGGACGTGCAACACAATCCGCCGACCGAAGGTCTGGCTCACCCCAAGAAGATGGTTCGCGATGGCATCTGCCATTAAGACCTTCCACTTGTTCCGAATGTCGCTTGACCACTCGGCCTTCTTTTCGGGCGTAAAGGGCACCGGCGGCCCGGTGAGTCCCATCGCCCCGATCCAGGCCTGAAAATTAGCGTCCTGGGGGTAGATCGAGAGGTTGAGATAGACGTCGGTGATGCCTAGCTTCTTTAGGGATCCGACCAAATCTGCACCTGTCTCGAGGTGGTCGTAGCCAATCTCTGTCGAGTGACCCGGTCCCGCCCAGAAGTAGGGAACGTCGAGGAGGAAGCCGAAGACCTCGTCATAGAGGGCCACCTTGCCCCCCTTCACGTTCTCGTTCAGGTACTTGGCCGGCTTCGAGAAACCAATTCCGGCATCAGAGTATTCGTCCGCTGATACCTTGCCCAGAACGACCGGCAGCTTCGGAGTCACCGTCTGCTTATACACAACCGCCAGCGCCAGCGCCGCCTGTAAACCGATAAGCCCCGAGAAGACTTTCCCCATCGGCAGCTTGACCACTCCCCCACCAGCCAGCACGGTGAGCGGGACCATCAGGCCGATGATATAGCGTGCCTGCTGACTGAGCGCAAACCACATCAGAAAGCTGAACAGAACCGTCCAAATAGCCGACCGTTCGAACGTCTCAAGTTTGCCCGACAGCAGCCACATCATCAGCGAAGCGATGCCAACAAAACCAAGCGCCTGAGTTGGGAAACCGTTGCCCTGAGTTGGACCCGGATCGGTGTATCGACCCGGCTGGTAGGCCAAACCGAGGATCGAGGAGCCCAGTCGGCTGGGGTCGAGCGAGTTTAGATTGTAGTTCGGCTGTTCAGCAGACGGCATGGCCCGGCCCGCGCCAAATGTTTGCTGCTGCTCCTTATAAATCTTGTCGCTGAAAGCGTCCCAGTTCTTCCCGTGGAACACCGAGTAGAAGAACGGATACACCGGGTTCCCGGTGTTGACCACGTTCTTCAAATACCAAGGCGAGCCGATCGCAACCGCCACCCCCACGATCAAAGCGACGCTTCTGATCCGAACGCCTCGTCGCGCGCCAATCACTGCGGCCACCAATCCGACCGCCGCAATGTTCTGCAGCCCGGTGTACTTGCTTCCTGCGGCAAGCCCAAGGAACACCGCCCCCAGCCATGCTCGATCTCGCTTTTCTGGGTCCGCCACAAACTCGCAGGCAAACAGAATTCCCAATCCGGCAAAGAGCCCATTGGCAACATCGATGTAGGCCGTCCCACTCTCCCAGATCACGACCGGCATGCCCGCAAATGCGAGCGCCGCCCACCATCCCGCCTTCTCCCCATAGCGCTCTCGGGCAAGGCCAAAGATAGCGAGGATGCCGTAGATGAAGAACGCCAGCTGAAACGCCTTCGCCCCGTACTGCCCGCCCCAAGTCAGACCGAGCACGTTGAGGTTGTCGACGGTGAACGGAAAGTTGCTGTGGTGGATGAACGAGACGAACTGAATCTGGCCCGCTCCAAGCCAGAGCTTAGGCACCGCAAGGTGATAGGCGAGCGAGTCCCAGTCGAGCGAGTCGCTCGGTGCCAGGCATCCGATGAGGCCGAAGAGAACGGCAGCCACGAGGGGAACAACAAACAGAGGTGTCGTGCCCTCGGGCTTCGCGAACTTCGGAAAAGCACTCTGCTTGAAAAGCACGGCGAAACCGGCAAGTCCAACCAGGATCGGAATCGCAAGTCCCCACTTCAGCCCCCCAGGAAGGAGCCCGATGGGGAGGATAAGCATCCCGATCGCGCCGAGTCCGGCGATCCCCGAAGCTCCGAAGCGAAGCGCCGGATCGGAGTCCTTAAGCCACCGCCCAATAATCGCCAACCCCACCCCGGCACAGCCGAGCGAGAACAGCAGCGTGATGAGCACTCCGAGCATCGCTCGGAGTATAGCTTTCTCAGGCCGCCGTGGGCAGGACACCGATCACTTCGACCAGGAGCTGAGCAAAGCTGTGATGAGATGCCGCCTGGGAAGGTGGCACCACCAAGTATCCTTTCCTCATGCGCCGATACTGGAGGGTCTATCGGACGTTCTTCGTTAGCTCCTTCGTGCGCGAACTCGAGTTCAAGGCGAACTTCTTCGCCAAGATCGCTCAGAACACGATGTGGATCTTCTTCTTCGTGATGATCCTTCTCGTGGTGTTCCGCAACACCGACAACGTCGCCGGCTGGACCCGTGGAGACGCCTACATCCTCGCCGCGAGTGTCTTCTTGATGAACGCGGTGTCGTCGGCGTTCTTCAACTCGCTCAACGAGATCCCCCAGCAGGTGCGGACGGGAACGCTGGACTTTGTGGTCACCAAGCCCATCGACTCTCAGTTCTGGATCAGCAGCCGCAAGTTCAACTTCGACCAGATCGGCACTCTCTTGGCCGGGACCGTCATGGTCGCAGTTGGCGTCCTGCTCACCCATATCCACCCCTCGTTCCTCCAGTGGGCTTCTTATCTCGTTCTGCTCGTCTCTTCGCTGGCGATCTTTTACTCGTTTACTTTGTCGCTCATGACGACTGGGATTTGGCTAGTCCGAGTGGACAATCTTTTCGTCCTGACCGAATCCATGGTTCAGGTCGCCCGATATCCGATGGACATCTATGGGGCGGGGCTGCAGAAGCTCTTCACCTACGCAGTGCCGCTGGGATTCTTGGCCACCATCCCGGCTAGGCAACTAGTCCGAGGTTTCGACGCCCCCATGCTCGGCCTAGGGATTGTTTGGGGACTCGTCGCGGTGATGCTATCGCGCCTCTTTTGGAAATTCGCAATGCGCCACTACACCAGCGCCAGCAGCTAGATCAAAAAACGATCAATGATGAGCGATCAGGTGGGGAACCTGACTGAGACCCATTCATCGTTTTGTTCATCGTTAAAAGTCTCTCCCCGTCCCCGTGCCCAGCGGTTGCCCCCGCTGGCCGACGCCGAACGGAAGGTCGAACGGGAGCGCCTTGAGGCGCATGAAGAAGGAGATAGTGCGGCCGGAGCGGAAGCCGGTGCCGTATTCAGACACGCTGATGACCGCCTCGGCGCAGTGGAGGTCGTAGATGACGTTGTACTGCTGGGTGTCGAATTGGTGGCTGAAACCGTTGTAAGCCAGGATCGCCGCGATCTTCGACTTGCCCCACTTGAGGTTGTCAAGATACAAATTGACGTTCGTCCAGGTGTGGCGAATGCCGTCGTACTGGCTACCCATACTCAAAAGCGTCGCGCCCGGCTTGTAGGTCAAATCAACCCGCACGCTGCTCCAGGCGCTTTGAAATGGGTCGTAGGTTGACAGTGCCCGCACCATGAGGAAGTCACGCGGCAGATATTCGAGCCGTACGCCGACCTGCTGCCACGGCGTTTCTTTTTGCTCCAGCCGAAGGGCATCGTATCCTGTCTGGATTCCCGCCAACAACGTCCGAATCGGCCGGTAGGAGACGTCGACGCTTGCTTGATTCGTCCGACCGGTTCGGTCGATCTGGAGGGGGGAGTAGCCGTAGGGGCGCAGGTAGTTGTAGCGCAGGTTCGCCGCGGTGTCCTTCCCAAGTTTGTAGCTCACCTGACCGCCGAAGTCCATCAGGTACTGGGCGGTATCGTCGGAGTAAACCGACTGGCGAAAGCGGCCATTGAACTGCGAAGTAAACCGCTTCATGCTCCGATCGGGATGTTGGAACGTCAGCCCGAACTCACTGCGAGTGACCGAAGATGCCGCATTCGAATCGGTGAACTCTCCGAGCGAAAGCTCGGTGGTGAAGGGCCAAACCTTGGCAAACTGATCGCCTACAAGACGCTTTGCGTCAGATGTGAGGGTCACGACCGGCGTTCGGTTGGAGCCACCGTAGAAGTTGGTGGTCTCGCCGATGGGAATGGAACGCTGATAGTCGAGTTGGGCGGTGGCCAGGCTCAAGTCCTTCTCGGCTCGGACCAAGAGGTCGGCTTCCTCGCGCTGGCTCGAGTTGCCCCCTGAGAAGGTGCTCGTGTCCTTCAGGATGTTCACGTTGACACTCGTCTTGATGCCAATGACTTCCCTCGTGTCCTGCACGCCAAGGGCCTGGTTGCGAGTCTTAAAGCCGGTCGATTCGCTCGTTGTATTGGTGAAGCTCAACGTGTCGGAGGCGTTTCGCTTCTGGGGCAAGGTCGCCACGATCCGGTTGCTCATGATCGTGCTACCAGGGGCGGTCAGGTAGTTGTTGTTCTGGTAGGTGTTGTCCAGCGCCAACGTGCCCCAACCGAACGTCTGCCGATTCGAGGCGGCGAAGTTGAGCGAATCCGCCATGCCGGTGATCTTGTAAATATTGATCGAACCATCGCCCTTCGCGGTCCGATATCGAAGGTCTCCACCGAGCCCAAGGCCAAGGCGGCTCATGTAGTCGACGTGGGTGAGAAGGTCGGCCTGACCTTTCAAGGGAATGCCCCAGCGCGTTTTGATGTAGAAGCCCTCGTCGGGACTGTGACCTATCTCGGGCAAGTTGTTGTAGTTCCGATCGTCCAGAGGGATCGAGAGGAAAGGCAGCCGAAACACCGTCCGACCGAACAGCTTGAAGCGCACCTTCCGAAAGATCGCTCGACGTCCCGGGCGGACCACGATCTGGTCGGCCGCGATCTCGTAGTGAGGATCCGGCTCGTCGCAAGTGGTAACGCCGCCGTAGTTTGTGGTCGTCTCGCCTTCATTGCCAAACGATTCTTTGCCGCGGGTGTACAGGGGACCCGTCAGCTTGCCTTGCGTGACCCCCGGTTGAATCTGAGACTTGGCATCGTGAGCCACGTAGCTTCGCTTGGCGAAGTCAACCGTCACTTCCTTGCCTTCGATCGTTGCGTCCTTACCGACCACCCTCACGCCCCCTTTTAGCGTGAATATTCGGGTGTTCAGATCCCCCTCGGCGCTATCGCAGTAGACGTGATAGCCGCGGATAACAAACTCGGCCCCGTCGGTAACCTTGACCTTATTTCCGGATTGGTAGAGATTTCCCCGGATCATCCGAAAGTCGGTGCTTGAGTCGCGAGGCGGCTGCTCACCTGACTTCGGCGGAAGGTTCGGAAATCCCGTCGGCTGAAGCGGCAACTTCCCGCTCTTAGCGGCATCAGAAATGGCGCTGAGGTCCGGTCTTATCTGGGCGCTGGCCGTCGCGACGAAGGCGGCAGCAGCGAACGACATAGTGAGTCGGAGGGATGCACTGGACCGTACTCTCCCCACCCGAACACCGAACACCGAACACCGAACACCCTCCCTCACTCAAGCCTCCGAATCGCCCACAGCCCGGCGAGCGAAAACAGGATATCGGGCAACCACGCCGCCAGCCACGGCGGGCAGAACTGGGCCTTGCCAAGAATCAGAGTCGAGATGACGTAGGCGTTGTAGTACAGCAGCACAACCACGAAACTCACCAGCACGCCCACAAACCCACCCGTGCGAGCGAAGAAGATCGCGAAGACAGGAGACACGATCGCGAACACGATGCACGCCGCTGGCACGCTGTACTTGACGTACAACTGAACCTCAAGTGCCTTAGTGTCGCTCTTGATTTTCCGCCCTGTCTCGATCGCTGCCCGAATCTGGTCGGTGCTCAGCTCATCAGGGGTTGGTGGCATGAACAAATCGTCGATGACGAGCTTGTCGAAGAGCACGAAGTCGGACTTCGGCTTCGCCTCAATTAGGTCCATCCCCTTGATCCAGCGCCAATACGCGTTGTGGAACGACCATTCGCCGTTGTGATAAATCGCGCTATCCGCCGACGTGAGGTAGACCGTGCCGAGTTCCCCGCCGCGTTCGACGAGCAGAATATCGCGGATATCTAGGTCGTCCCCTTTTCGCTGAACCGTCCCGAACGAGGCGGTGTATTGCTTGAGGCTGATCACCTTGTTGGCCTGAAAGGTTTGAGCTCCGAATCCAAGAATTGCCGCTTGGGCCGCGATCCGGTTCGCCGTCTTGGAGGTCCGCGGCACCACCTTCTCCACGATGTAGAAGTTGGCGATGGCGACCACAACCCCAAAAATCGCCATGGGCGCGATCACCCGCAGGATGCGCGCTCCCGCCGTGCGGATCGCGGTCAGCTCAGACTCTCTCGCAAGGCGAGACATCGCAAGCGAGGTCGCCAAGGCCATCCCAACCGGCAATGTATCCCTCATGAACTCCGGCGTCTTGTAAAGGATCACCTGGAGAATCGCGCTGAAAGGAATCGAGTCGGTGTTAAGCGTCTTGGCCAAGGCGATGTAGATGTTCACCTGGAACATCAAGACCACGATGAAGGTGCCGATGAGGAACGGCACGAACAGCTCTTTGAGGATGTATTGGTCCAGCTTTTTCAAGCGGTGCCACCACGCATAGTGGGCGCAAAGGCGATCCAGAGGGCGGCCCCAGCCGCACTTAGAAGCAAGATGATCACGACTAAGGAAAACATGCCCGGAAGCGCAGTCGCGGCGGGAATCCCGGCCAGAACAAGCACTAGCGAGATCCATGACGCGATCAATCGCTTGCCAAGGCCCTTGGACATGAAGCGTCCCTTGGCTCGATCCAAGAGAAATCGAGATCCGCACGTGGCGCAATGGATGTTGCCTGGCGGGTTCGAGTGACCACACTCCAAGCAGTCGATGGCTCGGAAGTATTCCGCCTTCCGAACGACCGCTTGCCAACCCTTCACCGTCTTGTGCTCGGGCAGAAAGTGCTGCACTGGCATCTGGGTGAGAGCCATTTCCGCGATCTTTAGAGCGTGTCCCGGCATCCCGAGAACATACGCCTGTTTGGCAACCTTGAATTTCGCAAGGGGATTCGACGGGTTCATCGAAAGCGCTTCGTAGGACTTATTCAACGAGTCGACGTCGATCGACCGAAGTTCGCGACTGATCATCGTTTGCCGAGCCCACGGATACATGAAAACTGTGATGAGGATCGCTACGAGGGTGATCGGCGACACGATAGGCACCGACTTTGGGGGATTCATCACGAGGTAGCCAAGGCCAATAGCCACCCAGATGCCCAGAAAACCGGTAACCACGTCGACATCCTGGGTGATCATCCAGTGGGCAAGCGACACGATCCACACCGCAAGAGGTATCCACGCGACGCAGCCCAGAAAAGTAATCGCGAAGTTCATTGAACAGTCCCCTCTTCAACGTCGGGTTCGGGTGGCTTGGAAGTTTTGCGGAACGAAAACTTTGGCTCAGTTCCTTCCCGCATCCTTTGGTAGTTCTTGCGGTGCCGCACCAGGATGAGAGAAAACAAGATCAAGTAGATGGGCAGCAGCTGCCGGCTCTCACCCGGGAAGGTCACCGAGAAAATGACCGCGGCAAGTCCGCCGATGGTGCTCGAAAATCCCATGTAGCGAGTGCCCCACAAGAAGGCCGAGAAAACGGCAAAGGCGCCCAGCGCCACTATGGGCGCCGCGCCAATGAGCATCCCCAGGGCAGAAGCAATCCCCTTACCGCCTTTGAACTTCAGGAACACCGAGAAGGAGTGTCCGATGACCGCGGTCATGCCCGCCGACATCCAGAACACTTGGGGATCCCAACTCCCGATGGGCTCCTTCACCAAGAACCGACCGACGACTGCGGGAATCACGCCCTTCAGGACGTCCAGAACAAAAACGGGAATTCCCGCCTTCGGCCCGAGAACTCGAATGACGTTCGTCGCCCCGGGATTTCCGCTCCCCTCTTTGAAGATGTCGACCCCGTGAGCCTTCGCAATTAGGTAGCCAAACGGAATGGCGCCCAGCAAGTATGAGAAGGCGTAAAGGAGCGCGAGACTCATTGTCATGCCTTGAGACGTTCTAGACCCTCTAAAAACATTGCGCGAACAACAGATATCACCTGCTCGTGCTTGGCGAGGAAGTCATTGCCCTCCGGTAACCCGCAAGACGAAGCCAGTCGCCCAAGTTTGTCCGGGTTCTCGGGGACCAAGTCCTCGGTGAGGCCAAGCAAGTAAATCCGGTTTCGCACCTCGAGCAAGTGCCGGTGTGCCTCGATCAAAGTCTCGACCTCAATCGCATTGAGCAGATACGCCCTCCCGAGCCCGTTGATCCGCTCGACCATGTCGGTCGCGGTCCCTGCCTTGGTGGCGGTCGGGTACCGCATCTCGGTGAGATGGACAAGCCACTCCAAGTCGTTCAGTCCGCCATGTCCCAGCTTGACGTTCCTCTTGACGTGCTGTGGCTCGACCCGCTCGCTCTCTACCCTCTTCTTCATACTCACAAGCTCTTTGAGTCGCTCTGGGGTGAGCGGCAACGAGTAGGCGCTGTAGTGCACGACCCGAAGCGCCTCGGTTTTGCCCAAGATCAGCCGGGCGTGGCCAAGCGCGAAGCGCTCCCACATCTCCATGCTCTCGAAGTCATAGGCGCGAAGGCCCTCGTAGGTTCGCACCAGCATGCCTTTCCCGCCATCGGGTCGAAGTCTAAGGTCAACTTCCACGGGCGAGCCTAGCCGATGGAGGTTGGATACCAGGCTTAGCACCTGCTGAAGTTGAATCTCACTCTCGGGCTGACTCAACGGCTGTTCGACGAGACAGAGGATATCCGCGTCCGAGCTCGGCGACATCTCACCGGTGCCAAAGCTGCCCAGGGCGAGTACATCGACCGATGCGTTAAGACGCTTGAACGCATGAAGCAACAGCCCTTCCGTGATCGCCCCAAGCTCGAGGCCAAGAAGGAAATCGGACTTCAGAGCCCAACGCGCACACGCCGCCGTCGAAGCCGTCTTCGCCACCCGGGCGACATTCGCCAATGGATCGTCGAGGGGTAACAGAGCAATTCGGCGGGCCGGATCGTCGTCCTCTTCGATCTCCCCGCTCAAGAGCATCTCGGTCAGCGGGACCGACTCCTTGAATGCCGAGATAAGCCGCGGTGCTCGTTCGGCGATCATCCTTACTCGGGTCAAGCTTCCTTCATTCTCGAGGAGCCCACCGTAAAAGGCTTCTCGCTCGGGCAGCAGATCGAACCACTGCAATACGGAAGGGCCAAGCGGTCCAAGCAACTCCAGCACTTTTGCCCGATCGTCGTGAGCCGCCGATTCGAGATTGAGAGTCGATCGATACAAGGACTGAATTGTACGTCGTTGGACCGACAGCGTGCGCTCAAGCTCCGCCCATGTCCCCAACCGCATTAGCCGAGCCATGTTCTCTCTCGCCTCGGGCTTCGCGGGAATCATGTGGGTCTGCTGGTCTCCCACCACCTGCGCCCGATGCTCGAGTTTTCGAAGGAACTCATACCCTTCGGTAAGCGCATTGGCCGCAGCGTGTTCAATCTCCCCAATGCCTTCGAGGGCACGGATCGCCTCGATGCTCGGAAGCACTCGAACCGTGGGGTTGGCAAAGCCGTGCACCATCTGCAGCACCTGGGTCAGGAATTCCACGTCTCGGATGCCGCCTGCGGCCCGCTTGAGATCGTCTTCGCTGGCTCCTTGCTCGATCCTCTCTCGCATCTCAAGCATGTGCTCCAGAGCCATCTCGCTGATGCGCGGCTTGAAGCAATGGAGCGTTCGCATCTCCCACCATCGCTTCATCGCTTCGTCGGTCCCCGCTACCGGTCGCGACCGAAGGAGCGCCTGAACCTCCCAAGGCTCTGCGTAAAGGTTGTAGTACGCCTCGAAGGATCGCATCGAACGAAGGATTGGGCCTGCGGCTCCGTATGGTCTCAAACGGAGGTCAACTCGGTAGAGCGATCCTCGACCCATTCGGTCGCTCAGTGCCCGACCAAACGCCTCGCAATACCGATAGCAGTCTCGCTCGACCTTCTCGTCGAGACCATCGTCAAGCACGTAGGCGAGGTCGACATCGGACGAGTAGTTCACCTCGTGACCTCCCAACTTTCCGAACGCGATAACCGTGACCGGACAGCTCTCTGGCAAGTCTCGTTGCTTGCGGACCTCCTGCCAAACGACATCTCGGGCCAACTCGATGAGCGCGTCGGCAAGGTCAGAAAGGGCCAACCAGACGGCGACCTGCGGCCAACTCTCGCTGAGGTCGTTCATCACGATCGTGAGGTTCCAGCGTTGCTTCAGGAACCTCAGGCGATCCAACGAGTGGGTGTACGAAGTCGATGCACTGAGCAGGCGCCTCCCTTCCTCCACGATCATTTCTCGAGTGGGCACCCGCCTCAGCTCGCTCGGATCCAAAACCAAGCTTGCAAGCTCGGGATTCTGAATCAGGGTGTCGGCAATCGGCTGGCTAGCGCCGAAGAGGGTGATCAGGAGTCCACCGATCGGACCGAGTGAAATCAGCTGCTGGAGATGAAGGCCCGGGCTCGAGGTGGCGTGCAGCCACCGTTCAAGGTTGTTCAGGGCCAGATCGGGAGAGGGATTCCCTTCGAAGGCGTCCTCGATCCACGAAGCGAGTTCGAGCCCGGTGAGTAGCTCCAGTCGCTCTCGTCCGCGGGATGCGGTTTCAGGATCAGCGAACACTTCCCCTCCCGGCCCTGAAATAAGAGCACACGTCGGTGAGATTGCAGGCAGAGCAGTTTGGCGCCGGCGCCTTGCAGATGGTCCGCCCGTGCTGGATCAGGGCCACATGAAATCGGAACCCCATCCCTTTTGGGACGGCGGCGCGGAGCAGGTCATGCGCCTTGCCTTCTCCGATGCCCTCCGGAATGAGTCCAATGCGCCACGAAACTCTATAAACGTGGGTGTCCACCGGGATGGCATCCATTCCGAAGGAGAAGCAGAGCACGAGCGATGCCGTCTTGGGCCCTACCCCGGGCAGCGAGAGCAGCCATGGATACGCATCTTCATAAGGCATCAAGCGCAGCGCCTCCAAAGAATACTCGCCGGTGCGGCGATGAATTTCGATCAGGCTGTTGACGATGCTCTTCGCCTTCTGATTCGCAAGCCCCGCGTTGCGAATGACGTCGGCCACTCTCTCGGCACCTGCTTCGGCCATAACAGCCCAATCGGGGAACGCCTCTCGGAGTCGGGTGAAGGTGGGAAATGAATTCGTGTCGCTGGTGTGCTGACTCATGATGCAGCTCACAAGCTCTTCCATCGGGTCGAACCGCGCGATCATGCGAGGCCGCCCATGCAACATCTCCAGACGCTCCACGATCTCCTCTATCGGCGGCGCCTTCGCCGCACCCTTTTTTAGCCGTGGCACAATGATAAGGATACTTTCCGACCTACCGCAGGAACTGCCCTCAAACCAACAGCGTTAGCACCACCAATGCGACCCAAGCTCCTCCTCCTCGCTCTCCTGATGCCCGCCGCGGTACTGAACGGCTGCGTGTCGGAGCACAGTTTGGTTGGAAAGTGGAAGGGTAAGTATCACGGAATGCCGGCGATGATCGACTTCAAACCCGATCACACAATGAAAATCATCGCAAAACCTCCCTTCTTCGCAGGCGTGGACATACGCATCACTCTCGACGGCACCTACAAACTCGAAGAAGAGAAGCTGACGATGATGGTCAAGAACATCGACACCGGCGGAATCCCGATCCCCGAAGAGGGAGACCGTGCGATGGAGATGCTCAAGCGCCCGGTGATCGGCAAAGCGACCTTCAAAGGCCCGAACGAGGTAGAGATCGCCGCCGATAATCAGATCCAATCCCTGAAGAGAGTGGTTAGCGACGCAGACGATTGACCAGCGCGTTCGGCATCGGACTCAGCTTCAGGCCGAATACGATCGCGAGGGCGACCACCATCCCAATCGGGGCCAAGAGTAGCGCGATGATTGGCTTGGGCATCATCGGGGTGAGCCACCTAAGCACAAGGCAAACCGCGATGCCTACCCCCAGCATCCCTACACAACGCAACGCATAGTTCACGAGGGGGAACGACGCCGTCAATTCCTTCTTGCAGACCCAGAGGCGCGGAATGAATTGCGCCGCCATGATTCCTGCGTTCATGTAAGCCACTCCCGACAATCCAAGCCAGTGGTACATGGGTAACGTCAAACTTAGAGTGAGGACCGCATTAAAGACCGAGAATCCGATGAGCTTGTGCGGCGTGCCGTTGCCGAGGAACAGGCTGCCCAAGGTCAAGTGGTGTAGTTCCGCAGTGTAGTAGAAGGCGATCATCGCCATGATCACTCCGCCGCTTGCGATGCCTTGGCCGTGAGTGTACAGATGAATAAAAGCGTCTCCGACGCCGGACGGGGCAATCATCAAGCAGCAGCCAATGGCCCAGACCAGCAAACCGTTTTTCACAAGGGACTTGCTCGCCTGCTCGTGACCTGTCATCAGATCGCGAGTAATCTCCGGCGTGATTGTCATTTGGATCGACTTCAACATGTCAAATCCCATGTCAACACCCTTTGTGGAGTTGGCGTAGTCGCCCATCACGCCGGTTATCGGAACGAACTGTTTGATGATCAGCTTGTCGCTGCGATTCGCGAGGTTCCCAATGATGCTATTGGGTACGTTTCGGGCACCCAACCCCATGATCTGTCTTAGAAGGGACTTGTCAACCAGCGGTCTTAGCGAGGTTAAGTCTCTTCTGGACTGCCGCATCGCGAGGTAGAAGACGATGAATCCGACCAGTGCCCCAAAGGCATAGCCGATTGCGAATACCCCTAGATTGTGATAGGTGTAGCCGAGCCACAGAAGCATCATATTCATCAGGACACTCGCGATCGTTTGAGCTATGGTCGCCTTCTGAAGTAGGTTGAGGATCACCGCAACCGTGGTCAAAAGCTGAGTCATCACATTGGTCACAAATGTGATGCCGAACATCGTGAAAACGAAGATCATTTCTTCCCTCGAAGAAGCACCTCGTTTTAGGACACATCCCAAAAAGACAAACACGAGGAAGCCGACAAGCGAAGTGATCCAACACAGAAGAGCCTGAACCCTTTGAATCCGATACGCCTCTCCATCATTGCCTTGGTGAAGCGCCTCCGTCATCAACTTCTGCGCGCCGATCGAGAAATTAAGGTCGACGAAGGAGACGAAGGGCATGACCGTGAACGCGAACAGAATGGTCTCGTAGCGAGGCTTGCCAAAGAAATCGATGTAGTAGCCGTAGGTAAAGAGCCCGAAGATCAGCGAGACCAACCGCCCGCCCATCAGATAGAGGGATTGCTTAGTCTTCACCTAACCTTTCCCCGCCTGCTCTCTGATAGATGCACGCTAATATCTTCGGCTATCTGCCGCTCACGCTGTAAACCTTGAGAAATACTTCGGACGGGGCGACCATCTCGATCGAGTACGTGCCCTTTGCAAGTTCGGTCGTGGAAACGCCCTTAATCTGATCCCCATCGAGTTTTGTTTCCAAAGAAGCGGCCACCGCCTCGACGATCGTATCCGTCTTCTTCTTGACCCGAATCACCACCGCACCGCCTGGCGAAGCCTGGGAAAGGTTCCATTCGAAGCGAACGGTTCCGCCTGGCGCAGTGAATTCCTGGCCTGCGTTTCCGGCGGCGTCGAGGAGCAACGTCTTGCCACTTGAGGAAGGGGTCGCCGATCCTGGTTTGGTGGAGGAAACAGGCGAACTGCCGCCTGAATCGCTCGAGCAGCCGAACAAAACCAGCCCGACGCCAATGACTCCAAAGACGGCTCGCAAACGGCTCATATCACCTATTATATTTGCGTCCTGAAGTAGGCGATCGTCTTCGATAGGCCTTCTTCAAGGCTGGTCTTGGACTCCCACCCAAGAATCGTCTTCGCCCGAGTGGTATCAGGGCGGCGCTGCTTGGGGTCATCCACTGCCGCATCGAGGTGAATGATCTCACTCTTCGACCCGACCGCCTTGATGACCGCCTCCGCAAACTGGAGGATCGTCCGCTCTTCCTGAGTCCCGATGTTGACCGGCTCTTGGTAGTCGGACATCGCCAAGCGATAGACGCCGTCGAGGACGTCTTCGTAGTACCCAAACGATCGCGTGTTGCTCCCGTCGCCATAGACGGTGATCGGCTGATTGAGCAGAGCCTGCTTGACAAAATTGGGCACGACTCGCCCATCGTCCAGCCTCATTCGCGGCCCGTAGGTATTGAAGAATCGCACGATGCGGGTGTCCACGCCGTGGACCTTTCGATACGCCATCGTCGTTGCCTCGGAGTACCGCTTGGCCTCGTCGTAGCAGCTCCTCGGCCCGATCGAGTTTACGTTGCCCCAATAGGTCTCGGGCTGGGGAGAAACGTGCGGATCGCCGTAAACCTCGCTGGTCGAAGCCACCATGAACTTCGCCTTCTTCCTTACCGCAAGGTCCAGCGAGTTGTGGGTGCCGTAGGATCCGACCTTCAGCACTTCGATGGGAAAACGCTTGAAATCGTCCGGGCTGGCGGGGCTCGCAAAGTGAAAAATGAAGTCAACCGAACCCTCTACGTCAAACGGTTCCGACACATCCTTATTCACAAAAGTGACTTCGCTCTTGCCCTCATAGTGGGCGATATTGGCGAGCGAGCCAGTGATCAGATTGTCGAGAACCACGACGGTGTGGCCGTTCTTAACGAGGAGGTCGGTGAGGTGAGAACCCAGAAAACCGGATCCCCCGGTCACGACCACGCGCATGCTGAGAGGATACCGTTTGCCGTGGACCGTTTGCCGTTTTCTGCGGGCCGTTCAGAGCAGACGGACAACGGATAACGGTCAACGGCAAACGGAAATCACTTCTTCTTCGGATAAGGCGAACATAGCGGATCGCCAATGACGAGATCCTTCCAAGCGATCACTGGCGACGCCATATAGAAGCTGTCGGCCAAGTTATAGCCACTCGTGTACCGATCGAACAGGATCTCTGGATGGCAGAGCGCGAACGTAAATGGCTCGCTGACATAGCCCTTCACGCCCGTGACCCCATGCTTGATAAGGTCCGCGATGAGGCTCTGGCCGCCCGTGGTCGGGGTGAAGGTGCGACCTCCGGTCGAGACGAACGTCTCGCAGATCGCGCCGGGAAGAAAGCGTAGCTTCTGATACTCTTCGGGCTTCCACTTCACATCGTTGCTTCCCCACGAGCAGTAGCCGGCAAGGGGCTCGGGAAGAGAAACGAAGCTTCGAGGATCCGAGAAGACTACGTTGAAACCCTTCTGGGTCATCACGTCTTTTGCCAGCGCCAGCGTGTCATCCGTCGCTCCAAAGGTCGCCGATTGGTTGTGCTTGTAGAAGTCGGGGTCGAAGAGGAAAGGTCCCTTGTTCGGCTTCGCGGCCATCGAATTGTCCACCAACTTGAGGCAGTCCTCGGTGGTATAGCCATCGAGCCGGGTGACCAAGAACAGCCCGAACTTCTTATGGCTGAACGGCTCGTTCATGCCGTAATAAGGATTGGCCGCGTCCCTGAGCATGCCCCGCGTGATCTTGTTGCCATCGATCACGATTGGCGTCATGTCTTTGTCCATCACCGCGAGTTTCGCGTCAACCGAGTATCCGTGGACATAGTTCAGCCGAATCGGAACGCCTTTGGTGAGAACGATGTAATCGATCGGATTCTTGTTCTTGAGGATGTTCAGGTGGATGGGAGTCTCAATGTCTAGCTTGTATCCGTTGTCGTCGATCTCGTCCTTGCTCGCGACGTTGATCACCACCTTGTTCTCAATCGGAATGCCGCGAGCCTTGCAGTAATAGGTCGCAATCTTCACGCTGTCCGGGTCGGCAACGTTCATCACGACCAGCACCCGCTTCGCTTGCGTCGGATCTACGCCCGGCATGGAAGCAGACGACGCCTCGGTGTGCGAGCATGCGCTGAACATCGCGCAGGTGAGTAAAAGCGAGCAAATGGATAACTTCGAACGGGTTCGCATGGCGTTTCTGGAGTTTAGCAGGACAGAAACGATGAACGATGAGTGATGAATGATGAGCGGGGGAGAGCTACGCGCAAAAAGAGAACGTCCTGGTGCCCAGATCATCGCTCATCGATCATCGCTCATCGCTCTGCCAATCCCGGTATCTTTAAACCTCAATGCACCACCGTCGCATCGCCGTTGTCATGGCTGGAGGATCGGGAGAGCGCTTCTGGCCATTGTCCAAACCGGGCCGGCCCAAACAGCTTCTCAAGCTCACCCACCCGGACGAGACGATGCTCGAGGAGGCGGTGAAGCGCATCCAGCCCCTCGTGGGCGACGGCAACGTCTATGTGGCCACCGGTCGGTCCCTTCGCCAGCCGATAGAAGAATCGCGGATCGTCCCCACGAGCAACGTGATCGCAGAACCCTTGAAGCGTAACACTCTCGGCGCCCTCACCTGGGTCGCGGCGGTCATGTTGGCCCAAGATTCCGGTCCCGTAACCCTCGGCATCGTGACCGCCGACCACAAAATTGGCGACCCCGAAAGGTTCCGAAAGGTAGTCGAGACCGCAATGACGGTGGCCGAGGCCGGTGGCGGACTCGGAACCATCGGCATTGTGCCCGACCGACCGGAGACGGGCTACGGATACATCGAAGTCGATCCCGCTCCTCTGGATTCCAATGGCCGCAAATACTTCAAAGGCCGGTCTTTCCGAGAGAAACCTAGCCTCGCAACCGCCGAAGAGTTCGTCAAGGCGGGCAATTTCTATTGGAACGGCGGAATGTTTTTCTGGACTCTCGACGGCTTCATGAGCGAGCTTGAGCATGCCCATCCAGATGCCCACACGGCGACCCTTAAAATGGCCGAGGCACTGCGCAAGGGCGACGAGGCGGCGGCCGAGCATGTTTTTGAAGCGCTGCCGAATCTATCGATCGACTACGCCCTCATGGAGAGGGCCAAGAACGTCTTCGTGGTCCCGAGCGACTTCCCGTGGGACGACGTTGGTGCCTGGGACGCTCTCGAGCGCTCGATGGAACCGAACGAACAAGGCAATGTGATCCAGGGCAACGTGATCGCGATCGACACCTCGGGCTGCATTCTCTATAACGAGGACCCCGACGCCGTCCTCAGCGTGCTAAACGTCGAAGGACTCATCGTTGTGTCCACCCCCGGCGCCGTCTTGGTATGCCGGAAAGAGGACGCTCAGCGCGTCAAAGAGATCGTCAAGCAACTGGCTGACAAATAAAGTCAGATTTCGCGGCGGTCGTCGAACACGAAGCACTTCCCGACCCACTTGCGCTCGCCTTCATCGACCTCTTCGAGGTAGCGCAGGATGCCGCCTTGCAGGTGGTACACCTTCTCGAACCCCTTCTGACGAAGGTAGGCAGTCGCCTTCTCACAGCGGATGCCACCCGTGCAGAACATCGCGATCTCGCGGTGTTCCTTCGGGTCCAGGTTCTCGTCGATGTAGGTTGCGAACTCGCTAAAGATCGTAGTCTTGGGGTCGATGGCCCCCTCGAACGTCCCGACTTCGACTTCATAGTCGTTGCGGGTGTCGATGAGGGTGACTTCGGGCCGGGAGATCAGGTCGTTCCAGTCCTTGGGCTCCACATACTGACCCACCAATTCGGGATCGATCGGCTGTTTGAAGCGGATGATCTCCTTTTTTGGCCGTACCTTTAGTCGCGAAAAAGGCAACTTCTCCGAGACCGTCTCACGATGCCCCATATCTTCGAAGCCAGGAATCGACCTCAGAAAAGCGAGACCTTCGGGCAGTCTGTCTCCCCCCAGGAAGCCGTTCATCCCCTCGGATGCGATCAGAACCGTGCCCTTTAGCTCCAACTCGGCGAGGCGAAGGGTCATCGACTCGCGTAGGACGGCGATGTCCGACACGGGGGCGAACTTGTAGAACGAGGCAACGACAACCGCACGGGGCACAATAGACATTATGGGATCTCAGAGGTGGTTGCAGCCAGTCGCCCTCGCGCTTGCCGCCCTTCTCATCGCCTTTGTCACCCAGGTCCGCTGGATCCTCGCGCTCGTCGGCACCTTCGATGTCTTCTATCTCGCGGCGGTCACCGTGGGAGAAATCCGACTGAGACGCGAGCGGCGGTATGACTTAGGCGCTCTTCAGCGAATCCACGACCGTGAAGAGGTGCTCAGCATCGAGCACGACCAAGAAAGCTACGATAGCGTTTCTTGCCGAAACTGTGGAACGGTGTACAACGCGCGTCTTCCGATCTGCCCATCGTGCAAACAGAGCCAATTCTCGTAAATAATACGGAACCGGCGAGGACCGCACTGCCGTCAAATTGCTCATGCAAGGAGTTGTTCCGCAACGATGCGCTTCCTTCCCTTAGTTTTTATCGTTATAGGCCTAGCCGTGGGAGGGCTCCTAGGCTCGCGCATGCTCGGCCCGTCCGAGGGAAAGCCGGCAATCGCGGTGCCCATGGTCGTCAAGTCCACTCCGACCGAGCCCGATGTCGAGCTAACCTTCCAGCGGCTCAACTACACGACCCCAGTCGTTGCCACCATCGTTCCGCCGAAGCGACACCTTCACAAGCCATCGACCGTTCCTGCAGAAGCCAAGGTTGTGTCTGAACCGCCACCCGTGACCGACGACACTCAAGATACGTCCGACACTTCGGATACCTCTGGCACCTCGAGCACCGGCAACGCCACCGCCCAAAACCCGCCCACCGTCTCCACCACCGGCGGCTAGCCCCCAGCTCCTCTTGAACATCCGTCGTAAAGGATGGGTCGAATGAGCGGTTAGAGATTCAACAACATGAGCAGAGAAATGAAGATTCACTTTGGTGTGGCATTTGCCACTCTTGCCCTTGCCGCCTCCTCCTTCGCCCACTTTCAGGCTCCGCCGAAGGTCCAAAAAGAAGATCAGGTCAAGATGCTTGACCACAAGGTGATGAGTCACCCACCGATCGTCGTAACCGTCGACGGAGAATCAATCGATTTTGGCAAGCGACAGCCGATCATGCTTGGCGGCCGCGTGATGGTCCCGATGCGCGGTGTCTTCGAGAAGATTGGAGCAGTTGTGGACTGGACAGCAGCTGATCAGACGGTCATTGCGAATGGCGGCGGTAAGTCGGTCTCGCTACAAATTGGGAGTCACGAGGCGCAGCTGGGCGACACCCACACCACGCTCGATCAGCCACCCGTCCTAGTCGGGGGCCGAACGATGGTGCCATTGAGATTCCTGAGCGAGGCGATGGGCGCCCATGTAGAGTGGGACCCGGTCTCGGGCACAGTTCGGATTAAGACGAAGCAGTAGGCTAGAGCTCGCCGTTCAAAGCAACCGCCAACATGTGGTCGAAAACCTTGTCCGACATCGGCTTCGGCTTGCCGACCACCTTGGCGACCAGGATGATCCTAGCAACCCGTTCAAGGGTTTCCATTCGGTTGTAAGCATCCTCGAGGTTCTTGCCCATCACCACTGCGCCGTGCCGCTCCATCAAGATCGTCTTGTGGTCGGCCATCAAGGCCTCCATTCGATCCGGCACCTCGTTGGTGCCGGGCATCCCGAATGGGGCAGTTGCGACCGAACCAAGGACGTAGGCCGCCTCGGGAAGTAGATTGTCGGGGATTTCCTCTCCGGCCAGCGAAAACCCAGTCGCGATGGGAGGGTGAGCGTGGATGACGCACTGACAGTCCGGGCGCTTGGCGAGGATGCGAAGGTGTAGCTTGATCTCGCTGCTCGGCTTCCCATCACCAGCTGCGGCCCCGTGGTTGTCGATGACCACCAAATCGCGAGGCTTGAGCTGGCCCAAACTGAGCCCACTGGGGGTACACAGAATTTGTCGGGTGGAGAGCCGAACCGATATATTGCCCTCAGCGGCACCAACAAGCCCTCTTTGCCACAGACGTCGTCCAACGTCACACATCTCGGCGCGGAGTTCCAAGTCTTTCATCGGCCCCACGAATTATGGCAGCGATATCTAGTAGGCCCGACCAACTTTCCTTCCCCCATATACGATTAAACTGATAGGAGGGCGAAGTCCCAGGTTGAGTCATTGCGAACAATATTCTCCAAACCCATTGCCGACAGCACTTTGAGCCTCGCATCCTTGAGATTCGGTGGCCGAAGCAGCGAGCCGGACGCTGAGGATCGCGCACTCATCCGAGCGGCATGCTTGGGAGATCGACCCGCTTTCGACAAGCTCACGCGCAAGCATGAAGAGCCACTTCGCCGGTTCTTGAGTCGTCGCGTGAATCCCATTGATGCCGACGACGTGTACCAAGAAACCGTTTTAGCCGCGTGGGAGCATCTGGAGAAGTTCACGGGACCGGGTCGGTACCGCACCTGGCTCTTCGCAATCTGCATCAACAAGATCAAAGATTACTGGCGCAAGCAACAGCGCCTCTCGCCCGAGCAGTCGTCTGCCGATCTCGAAGATGCAATGTCGTACGTCCAGTCTGAGTTCGAGGCAATCGACCTTAAAGAGGCGTTGCGAGAGCTTTGGGGCAACTTCACTCCCGCCCAGCAAGAGCTTCTCGAACTCTACTACGGTGCGGAACTAACCCTCCAAGAGATTTCCCGAGTTTTGGGGCGGAACCTGAGCACCGTTAAATACCAATTTTATCGAGCTCACGAGCAGGCGGCGGAAAGGATTTCGCCCGAGTTTGTTTCTAATGCGTCACAAGGAGGAAAGCGATCATGAGCGTGGGATGCACGCCTACCCGAGACATGGACCTGCTGATGCTTGCCCATGGCGAACTCGGTTTCATCGCCAGGGTGAGAACCCAGGTGCACCTGATGCGTTGCTCGGCATGCCGAAAGCGACTGGAGCACTTCGTAGCTATCTCGAGCGTACTGAACACCGCGGTGGCCGGACTTCACCCGTCGCAGTTTCAGATGTCGCCCAGGAGCATCACCAAGGCCGCTCATCGGACTACGACTGGAGTGACCCTCGCATTGCTGCTGGTGATCGTGGTCGCAGCTACCGAGCTGTACATGACCGCATACCACGGCTCCTTTTGGGTGCCTTCCATGAAGTCAATTGGCTCACCGGACACCGGCTATAACGGCAAGGTGCTCACTGGCGGAGAGAAGGTCGAGTCTTGCGAAACCACACATTAAGGGTTCGCGAACGCAACCCGGTTGCCGGTGTAGTCGAAGAATAGGCGAAAGGACTTCAGCAGGCTAGCGCCAATGTTTCCGACCAGATAAGGGCTATCAAACGCTCCGGTGGTTCCCGTCGCGAACGTGGTAGCCGGCTTCGCGAATCGACGACCGGCGAAATCGATCCAGTCCAATTCGCCATTTTGAGTAGCAACCGTGCCGCCAACCCCGCCGACTCGCCCGGCGGTCGTCTTGCGGCCCGCGAGAAGGTTCCAATTTCTCACGAAGAATGAATGGACGGTGAGGCCGTCAGCTCCGGTGTCGATTCGGAACCAACCGGTATGGTCGCCCTCGATCGTCGCTTTGACTAATGGATTGCCGTTGTCGAATTTGAGAGGTGTCCAGGAAACATCTTCCCGTTTGAAGGTGTCGCGATTGAAGAGGCTTACCTTGCCGTTTTCCATGTCGATCATGACCACCGATCGGCGGAAGAACTCGGCCCCAATGACCCCGGCCAGCTTGATCCTTAGGGCGCTTCCGATGGGCGCAAGGTCGTACTCGGTGAAGCTGAGACCCTTTACATCCAAGGGGCCAAACTGAAAGTCTTGGACGGTACGTGACGAGACCATCGTCGTTCCACCAATGCCGGTGAGCGGCTGGCTGCCTAGCTTCGGTAGCTTCAGTTGGTCGGCCGTGGACTTGTCCAGAACGGTGACCTCGGCTCCGCTGTCGAGGATGAACCAGCCGACATCCTGACCGTTGATTCGCGGATGAACAAGAATGTGGCCGGTGAACGCCTTCTTCGCCTCAACCTCTGACGACAACGCGCTATCGAATGTGGTGTCCTTGGGAAGCCACGTCGGCAATCCGTAGTTCGGAGCGCTTGAGGAGCGCGCAAGGATCGTGACCTTGATGGCATCGGCCTGCCCCTGCTCGGAAAGCGTAACTTGGGTTGGCAACCGCGAGTCTCCGGCGATACGCCAGCCGGCGAAGCCAACCTTCAGAGCCCCCGAGCTGACGGGAAGCTGGGCTTCGAGCGGAAGGTCCGTCTTCGGATCAATGAGAATCGTCGCCTTGAACGGGGAGCCCGCAATTTGAAGGTCCAGAGTGTTAGGTCCAGCCTCGGAAGATTGGTCGAGCCAGCGACTTGTGAGCAAGAGCGAGAGGGCGAATACCCGGTCTCGATCCTGGAAATCGAGCACCTGAGGAGCGCCGCTTCGGTCGACTTTCCAGACTATCTTGCCGTCCGATCCGTACGCCTCGCCCAGCGGCCCGGTGTACTTCTGAACGAAGCGACCCTTGTCGTCGAAGGTCAACTCATAAGTGTGAGGTACACCATAATTATCGGCTATTCCGACCAGATCGACCTGGGACCAGTGGGCACCCTTCACGGTGAGGGCATGACGAACTCGATCAGTCAACCCGCCGCTCTGTGGGCGCGTCAGAAGCAAGGCAATGGCGGTGGCAATCATGAAATTCGATCCTGGCGATGCAAATTCAGAGATCAAATGGCGACCTCCGAAAGGGCACTTACGCAGGGAAGGAACTCAATTGTTCCTGAATTCCGCGGAGGCCTAGCCCTTCGAACTTCCCTTTCGCACGTAGTGTAGATGCCAGCTCAACTTCCACGTCTTGCCACCGTCGAGCGTCAAGTCGTAGTTCCAGTCAAAGCTGTCCTTCTCAATGTTGAAATACACCAACCGTGTTTTCACGTTCGGGGTGCTTGGCTTGGGTGTGGTTTCCAAAGCCATCTTGCCGTCTTTGAATTGGCCAGCGAGCAGGATATACCCGCCACTGCTGTCCACCCAGGTCTGCTGCCAAACCTTTTGGGTTGGGCTGTAGACAGACCAACTTTCGCCGAGGTAGGTGCCCCCCTTAAAGTGCTCGTGGATCACGTGACCCCCGAGTTCGAGGGTCACGTTGTTCTGGCAGGGGGTCTTCGTCTCCTTCGCCCCGTAGGCAATGCCGTTGCAGTCCCAGTTGCCGAGCCAGAAGTTGAACTGGTCGGCTTCCTTAGCGGTTTGGGCAGGAAGCAAGGCTAGAAAGGCAAAGACCCCAAGCACTCTAGGCTGCCTTCTTTCCTCTTCGACGTGCGAAGACGGCAAGGCCCAGACCGAGGCCGATCAGCGAAGCGGGCTCGGGTACCGGGCCAAAGGCGAAGTTATTGGGCCTGATCAGGCCGCCCGTGTTCGCAAAGAACCCGAGGTCCTGACCCGTAAGAGCGTTGTACTTCTTGATGTAGCCGTTTTGATAGCTACCCACATAAAGCAATCCGTCCGGCCCAATAGCTTGGCCCTGGGTGGTGCCGAGCCCGGTGACGAAGTCGCCGATGTATGCGCCCGTCGACGAATACTCCTTGACCTTGCCATTCGTCCAGGAGTTGACATAGAAGTTGCCACTACTGTCAAATCGAGAGTCCAGCGATCCCGCCAAGCCGCCCAACCCGGGCGCGACGAAGTCGCCGAGATAAGCGCCCGCGGAACTGTATTTGCGCACCGAATTGTTGCCAAACGCACTCACCAACAAATTCCCTGAGTTGTCCCAGGTGAGGCCGTCGGGGCCTTTGCAGTTGTCTGCGGTGAACTGCCCAATGTAGGCACCGGTAGTGGCGTTGTACTTGTTCACGTGACCGGTCGAAGTGAAGTCACTGACGAAGAGAAAGCCGTTGTGCCAGGACATATCGGCCGCGAATGTCATAGCGGGCCCAGTCGTGAATGCGCCGATAAAGGCACCAGTTTGGCCGTTGTACCGAAGAACGGCCCCGCTGTTGATGCTGCTCACGTAAAGGTTGCCGTCCGGCCCAAAAGTGAGCCCTTGGGGACGGTCAAGTCCGCCACTTCCCGACGCGATGAAGTCGCCGAGATAGGCACCCGTCGTTCCGTCGTAGCGTTTAACCGAGCTTGTGCCTTCGCTACTGACAAAGAGGTCAAGCGTAGCGGAGGAAATAGTTGCGCACCCAAGGAGCGCCGAGATGATTGCGATCTGACTTTTCATTGAAATAACCCGAGCGGGGCCTGTCCGCAGTCATTGGACGCGTGCGAGTCTGCGGGTTCGGTGTACGGGGACGGCCCGTTTGGGCAGTACAGATTCCGTTTTCCGTTAAGGACGGTACACGGCCAACGGCCAACGGTCAACGGATACACCGCAACGCGTTCGTCACGATCTCGCCGAGGATGCCAACGGCGGAACGGATGGCGACCGGATCACGCCAGCCGAAGGCGAGGCGCATCTGCCTTGGATCGGGAATTCGCAGCATGAGGTGGCTGGGAGCCACCGCGACCCCACGGGCGATAGCCAGTTCGTAAAAGCCTTCGAACCTTCCCCTCTCCGGCAGCCTCAACCAAAGGGCATACCCACCGTCCGGTCGGCTCCAAGTTGCTTCGCGCGGCATGCTGAGTTCGAGTGCACTCAAGATCGTGTCCCGGCGAAGCTGGTACTGAGGGACGACTCGTGCAAGGTGGAGCGCGTAGCTGCCGTGCTTGAGGTAGTTCGCAAAGGCGATCTCGTGATATTGGGGACCGGTAGTGCCATTGTTCCAGCTCCTCCTGGCTAGCTCCTTTTGCAACTCAGAGTTGCACTTGATGAAGGCGATCCTCAAGCCAGTCGAAACGCTGTAAGTGAATGTGTCGATGTAGATGACGTTCGGGTCAGCGGCGGCGAGCGGTGGGGCCGGTGGAGCAAACGCGATGTCCCGGTATCGGTCCGCCTCGATCACCTGGATATCGGTCTCTGTCGCAACCGCGAGCGTCTCCGCGCGATTGGAGTCCAAGAATCTTTGACCAGTCGCCCACTGGAAACTGGAGGACGTGATGAGGATCGCGCCCGGATTGGCCCGGGCCTCTCGCTGCAGGACATTGTTGTCGAGGCCCTCGGCGCTCAGGGGAATCGGGACGGCTTTGCAGCCTTCTTGCTCGAACAGGTCCAGTAGGATGAGGAGAGTGGGTTCTTCGTAAAGCACACACGAAGGTTTCAAGGTCTGGAGGATCAGAGAGATAGCATGGAGCGACCCGCTCGTAATGAGAATCTCGTCCTCTTGGGCCGCAATTCCCCGACGTCGCAATAGCCGAGCTACCTGGTCTCGAAGCTCACGTGACCCGCTAGCCGCACCGTAATACCAAGTCCAAGGCGAATCCTGGATAGCTGCGATTTCACCCAGGAAGTCATCCGCCTTGAACAGCATGGGATCGGGGACGGCGGTGGCAAGAGAGAGAAGCCCTATCGAATTGGCGATGGACTCGTACGGGCCGTGGGGGCCCGACTCCTTCAGGTTGGTGAGGATCTCGGTGCCCGCCTTGCGGGCGAGTTTGGTGGTCACGAAGGTGCCACTAGCTGGCTCGGTGATGATGAGGCCCGATTGAGAGAGTTCTCGATAGGCTCGCTGGACGGTCGTCACGGCGACGCCTAACTCTCGCGCGTACTCGCGAACGCTCGGCAGGCGGCTTCCGGGGGAGAGCTTCCCTTCGAGAATCCTTCGGCGTATTCTTTCCGCGATTTCGCGGAAGATGGGCGCCTCTTCGCTAGAGATGGACATCGGCCAAGGTCATACAGCCGATGTCCATGGGATCGTTCCCCTCTAGTCGCCTTCTCCGCTTCCCCAAGGGCTCGAGTAGTTGGGTGGCTCTTTCGTGATCTGCACGTCGTGAGGGTGGCTCTCTCGAAGCGCCGCGTTGGTGATCTTGAGGAATTCGGCCTTCTCTCGAAGGTCCTCGAGGCTCTCGGCTCCCACGTAGCCCATGCCCGATCGGATTCCGCCGATCAGCTGGTTCATGGTGTCGGAGAGCGATCCTTTGAACGGGACGCGACCCTCGACACCTTCGGGGACGATGACTCCGCCGCCGTCTTTAATCTGCATGTAGCGATCAGACGAGCCCTGGCGCATCGCGCCGACCGAGCCCATTCCTCGGTACACCTTGTAGGCCCGATTGCGGAAAATCTCCACTTCCCCAGGAGACTCTTCACAACCGGCAAACATGTTGCCCATCATCACGCTTCCCGCTCCCGCGGCCAAGCACTTAACCACGTCGCCCGAAGATCGAATGCCGCCATCGGCGATCGTCGGGATTCCGAGCTTGTTGGCTTCCTCGCAGCAGTCGAGGACGGCAGTGAACTGAGGAACGCCGACGCCCGCCACGATGCGGGTGGTACAGATCGAACCGGCTCCGATGCCGAGTCGAAGGCCATCGGCGCCGAGGTGGTGAAGTTCCCTGACGCCCTCTTTGGTGGCCACGTTTCCGGCGATCACTTTGAGGTCGGGCAGCTTCTGTTTGAGAAGTTTCACGCAATTCATGACGCCCGCGGAGTGACCATGAGCGGCATCGATGACGATGAAATCAGCACCCGAATCGTAGAGGGCTTTCGCTCTTTCATAGGGTTGGCGGAGGGCGCCGATGGCAGCTCCGACGATGAGACGGCCCTTGGCGTCTTTGGTCGCGAGCGGATGCTGCTTGACCTTGAGGATGTCCTTAATCGTAATGAGGCCCTTGAGTCGGCCGTCGCCATCGACGATCGGAAGCTTCTCGATCCGGTGCTCGGCGAGGATCGCCTGAGCCTGCTCGAGGGTGGTGCCGACCGCGGCAGTGACCAGGTTTTTGGTGGTCATTCGGTCGGATACAAGCTTGGTGTAGTCGGTCTCGAACCGGATGTCTCGGTTAGTGAGAATGCCCACGAGCCTGCCCTCATCATCGACGATGGGCACACCCGAGATGTGGAAATGCTCCATCAGGTCAACCGCGTCCTGAATAGACTTGGCCGGATCGAGCTTGAACGGCTTGGTGATCACACCGCTCTCCGATCGTTTGACCCTGTCGACCTGCTCGGCCTGGATCTCGATCGACATGTTGCGGTGAAGCACGCCGACTCCACCTTCGCGAGCCATCGCGATTGCAAGGCGTGCGTCGGTGACGGTGTCCATAGGTGCGGACACGATCGGAACTTTGAGAGTAATGCCTTTCAGAAAGGCGGTCGAAATGTCGACTTCACTTGGAAGTACGGATGTTTTCTTAGGGATTAGAAGAATGTCGTCGAAGCTGAGTCCTTCGCGAAAAGCGGGCATTTGTGCTCCTTGGCTTTTCAATCGATTATGGCATGTGAGGAAGCAGATTTGGTTAAGGGTGGGGCTGGTTTTGGGGATTGTAGTGAAATGGTGGGATCGCGGAAGCGGATACTAGGAGCATGACTCGCAGAGAACTCCTACTCGGCGGCGGAGCCGCGATGGTGTCGTCGGTCATCCCCTGGGGTTTGACCGGTGCCGGAGCAAAGCCGCTCAAGATGGCGATCATCACCGACCTCCACCACGGCCTCGCCCCGGACGCGCTACCCCGACTCAAAGCCTTCGCCGAAGAAATCTCGAAGCACCATGACCTCGACCTCGTCCTCCAGATGGGCGATTTCTGCCATGCCGAGCCGGCGGCCGACGAATTTTTAGCGGTTTGGAACTCGATCAAAGGTCACAAGCTACACGTCCTCGGCAACCACGACATGGACAAGGTCGACAAAGACACCGCGATGCGGTTCTGGGGCATGAAGAGCCGTTACAGCACCCAAGACGTGGGCGGCTATCGCTTCGTCATTCTCGACCTCAACAACCTCAAGAAGGACGGCAAGATGGTGCCTTACAGCCACGGCAACTACTTCACCGACAATGCGATCTGGAATTGCGCCGATGAAGAGCAGCTTGCGTGGCTGGGCAAAGAACTGCGCAAGGGCCACAAGCCTACGATCCTCATCTCCCACCAACCGCTGGGATTCCCCAATCCGGATGGCAAGCTGCCGGTCGAGCAAGTGGAGATTCTAAAGGTGATCACGGACGCGGCAAAGGAAAATCCGAAAGGCTCGGTAGCCGTCTGCCTTTGCGGGCACATGCACATCGATCTGGTGAAGATGCACGAACGCATCCCGTGCTACTGCGTGAACTCGGCGAGCTACTTCTGGGACAGCGGAATGTACGCCTATTCGAATCCGCTCTACGCTCTCATAGAGACGAATGCCAAGGGAGAGCTTATGGTCACCGGTCGGACCGGCAACTTCTTGAAGCAGCCATCGGCCGCTTCCGACAAAGTCGAAGGGCGGTCGGCATCGATTGCCGACCGCGCTATTAGGCTACTTGCCTGAGTTCTGGTGCATCTTGTCGAGAAACCACTGAGGCGGTGCCCCCGTGGCGGGCATCGCGAGGATCTTGTCGTTCGGCTTCATGCTCGGATGCTTCTCGGGCGGCTTGTCTCGAAAGAGGACAAACACCGCGAGTCCAAGGATCACGACAAGGCCCGCGATCGCACCGATCAGGGTTGTGGACGAGATTTCCTTCTTCATGCTTGGTTACTGGGTTGCGTCGAAGTACGTTCCGGCGAAGTGACTCACTGTCGGAAGGGCGTACCAGTTGTAGTAGTCCGTCGATTGATAAACGCAGTTCTGCTTCACAATCGCGTTCTTCGCCTTCTTGCCTGCATGGCCGTCCATGAAGGAAGCTAGGATCTGGTTGCTGTGGCGACTGGCCGCGAGCGAGAGCATGCCGAACCAGTAGTTGGCATAGGTGTCAGTACCGAGATCGTCATCCGGCAGCGAAGAGCAGATAGCCGTGTAGCCAAGCCACTGAGGAGCACCGATCGTGTCCGTGTTGTAACCCGGTGCGCGGATCGCGGCGAGGGATGCCAACTCGGCCGGGAACTGCTGTGAGCTCATGTTTCGAACCGTTCGAACGCCGTTGTTGGTGACGTAAGATGCGTTTCGGTTGAGCGAGATGGTGATGTTCCAATCCCACCATCCCCAAGCGTGGGTTAGCTGGTCAGGGTCTCCACCGTCGACCATGGGATAAGGCCCGGGGTACACGCCGCCGGAAACGTCCCAAAAGACGCCGATGTTCTTGACATACGGATAAAGGACCTCGAGGGTCGTAGGGTCGTTGTAGTAGTCGGTGCCCGTAGGCAACGGCATGTTGTCGTCGTTGTCCCCCGCATACATCACAACGGCGAGGCCGGTCTGCTTCAGCCCGGAAATGGTTCCGGCGGTTTTGGCAGCAGCTTTTGCCTGAGCGAAGACGGGAAATAGAATGGCAGCGAGGATTGCGATAATGGCGATGACTACCAACAGCTCGATGAGCGTGAAGCCGGCGGTGTCAGATTTTCGGGGCGAAGACATTCTCTTAACTCCTTCCGTTCGTCCGCGAACGGAGTACTTCGACATCATATCATTGAAACTTGAATCATCCAAGAATAGTCTTGCTTTAGCTAAATCATTTTTGTTCAAATGGGTTTTAGCCGAGGGGTCGCTCTCGGTTCTGAGGCGACGCCCCACGCGATGGCGTTCTTCTTACCGCCGACGTTTTGGAAACCGCCACTAAGCTTCGTTCGTCGAACGAGCTTTTAACCCAAAGGGGCCGGCCCGAGGGCCGGCTTCGTTTCGCAATTTGCCTACATCCCGGGCATGGGCTTGCCGTCGAGGGTCTGGCTTTCGCTGATCGTCTTCATGCTGTGAATCAACCACTTGCCGCCCTTGTGCGTCCACACTTCCTCATCCTTTGAAACGCCCTTGAGGGTAGACCACTGACCTTTCTTCTGGCCGGGAAGCTTGGCGACCATCTTGCTTTCCGTGATCGCGGTGACCGTATCACCCTTCTCGGTAAAGCTAACGAGCTTGCCACTGGCGCTGACCATCTTAGTGGGCATGCCGAAGAACTGCTTGATCTGAGCGATCGCCGCCGCGCGATCCATTTTCTTTCCGTTCTTCTCGATTTCGACAAAGTCCGGCGCTGCAGTCTTCTCGAAGAAACTAATGTCTTTCTTCATGAGCGCATTGGCGTATTGCTTGTTCAGCCCGTTAAGGGCTTTCGAGGTGGCGGCTTTGTCAAAGCCGAAGGAGACAGCGGCGAGAAGGGCCATGGCGGCGATAAGAATAGATTTCATAGGTAATCCTCTCAAGACGATTGAACTCTAGCACGGACAATTACTAGCCGACGCCCTATTGGCCTAAAATGGCATTTGATGAACGACATTCACGCCTGGGTCACCACCGCAAACGCATTTGAGGGATACACCGTCACGCAGAGTCTTGGAATCGTGCGTGGAATCACGGTTCGGAGCCGAAGCGTGTTCGGCACGATCGGAGCCTCATTCCAGCAGTTGGCAGGCGGCAACATCACCCTCTACACCGAGCTCGCCGAGGTGTCGCGACAAGAAGCCTACGAGATCATGATGCAGCACGCTTCGGCAATGGGCGCAAACGCCATCATCGCGATGCGCTACGACGCCACCGAGATTGCCCCGGGCGTCACCGAAGTTTTGGCCTACGGCACCGCGGTTGTCATCTCACCCGTCAATCAGCCAACCTGATACTGATGCAACATCGACCTTTAGGGAAAACCGGCGTCCAAGTCTCGGTCGCCTGCTTTGGCACGATGACGTTCGGATGGGATCCGGATGACTGGGGTTCCAGCGAAGAGCAGTCGATAAAGCTGACCAACTTGTGCTTTGACCTCGGTATCAACTTCTTCGACACCGCCGACGTGTATGCGCGCGGTACGAGCGAGACGATCCTGGGCAAGGCATTGAAGGGCAAGCGGGACAGGGTCGTGCTCGCCACCAAGTGTCACGGCAAGATGGACGACAACGACCCAAACGCATGGGGCAACAGCTATCGGCATGTGATTGAGGCGTGCGACGCCTCGCTGAAACGGCTCGACACTGACTGGATCGACCTGTATCAGATCCATCGCCCGCAACCCGAGATCCCGATCGACGAAACCCTGCGCGCGCTCCACGACCTGCAAAAGGCGGGCAAGATTCGCTACGCCGGTTGCTCGACCTATGCGGCCTGGCAAGTCTGTGAGGCCCACTACGTCGCCCGTGAGCTTGGTGCTGCGGGCTTCGTTACCGAACAGCCGCCCTACAACCTGCTCGATCGCCGCGTCGAGCGTGAGCTCCTTCCCTTCTGCCGAACCTACGATTACGCGGTAATTCCCTGGTCGCCCCTCGCGGGCGGGATGCTGAGCGGAAAGTATCTGGACTCCGGCACAACCGGTGCCCGATACTCCGGAAGCGATCCCGGAGGGCGCTTGAAGCAGGTACCGATCGAGAAACTGGAAGCCTTGAAGAAGCTGGCGGTCGAGAACGAAATGTCCTTGGCCACCCTCAGCCTCGCCTGGGTCGCCTCGCAGCCCGGAGTCACCAGCCCCATCATCGGCGCTCGTCAAGAAGAACAGTTGAAGGAGTCGGCAGCCGCTTGCGAGATCCAATTGTCCGAAGAATTGTTGAAGGAAATCGACGAAATCTTCGAGCCAGGTTCGCACCACGTTAACTACTACACGGCTAATTTTGGTCCGGGCAAAAAGCCGTTGTAGAACAGCAGAAAAGGCTGTCGGTACACGAACCCCAAGGGGGTTGTGGATGTAAGCGAAGGGTTGCGCTCCGGCGGAACCCTGGTAACAAGACGCCAAGCCAATGAACCCTGTAAGTGGTTCCGCACCCTCCGGTTCGAAACTGGACAGCCTAACGATGAGTCAGGAACATCCGGAACCGCTTTCAGGGTTCGGGAGGAAATTGTTGTCTCAATACCAGGGTTCCGCCGGAGCGTAACCCTTCGCTTACATCCGCAACCCCCTTGGGGTTGGTATACCGAGAGCCCTTGACAAACCTTCACGGCCCCACCACGAATGAACTCGAAGATGTGGGTAAGGACAAGCCCGTGGAGTTGGTATGACGCCTGGAACAGCAGGTTCAAATACGAGTTAAGTCTCGGGGTAAGCCTAGGAAGGACGGCACCACCTTGGTCCCTGCTATGATGGACCCCATGTCTGTTCGCGCTTTCGCGCCCTTAGTCGCCATTCTTATCGCTACAATCGCCACCGCACAAAACGACGAAGCCTACGCCAAGAAGGTCAAGGAATACACCACCGAGCCGTTCTTCCTAACCGACCTCGTTGACCACTTGCCAACGAGCAAGACCGTTCCCTCCCCCGACAAATTCCTTGGCCACATCGTTGGCGCCCCAAACGTCCTCAGCTACAGCCAGCAGTGCGCCGACTACCTTCGGCTCCTCGAGAAAACCAGCCCGAGGGTGAAGGTCTTCAGCATGGGCAAGAGTGAAGAAGGGCGCGAGATGGTCGTGGCGGCGATCTCAGACGACGCGAATATCAAGAACCTAGACCGCTTGCGGCAAATCAGCGCGACGCTAAGCGATCCCCGAAAGCTTAAAGGCACCGAAGATGCCGCGAATCTCCTCGCCCTCGCGGTTCCGATGTATTGGGTTACCGGCTCGATGCACGCCCCGGAAACCGGCCCTCCGGAGATGATCATGGAACTCGCCTACCGCCTCGCGGTCAGCGACGATCCGATGATCCAGACGATCCGCAAGAACGAAGTCGTGCTGCTTACTCCCGTTCTGGACGTCGATGGCCGCGACCGAGTCGTGGACCTCTACAAATATCGAAAGGCCAACCCAACGAAGCAACCCATTCCCCTTGTCTACTGGGGCCACTACGTGGCGCACGACGACAATCGCGATGCGATGACGCTCACTCTGAACCTCAGCAAGGCGATGATGAAGCTGTGGCTAGACTTTCACCCAATCGTCCAGCACGACCTCCACGAGTCGGTTCCTTACCTCTATATCTCCACCGGCACCGGCCCTTATAACGCATGGTTCGACCCGATCCTCATCTCGGAGTGGCAAGAGATGGCCTACAACGAGATCCAGGGAATGACCGTTCAGAATGTGCCCGGCGTATGGACTCACGGCTTTTATGACGGCTGGGCCGCGAGCTACGGAATCGTCATCGCCAACGCCCACAACGGCATCGGCAGGTTCTATGAGACGTTCTCCGCAGGCGGCGCCGACACCGCCATCCGAAATGTGGGAGACGACGCCGAGCGCGATTGGTACCGCCCAAATCCTCCCTATCCGAACGTGAGATGGTCGATTCGAGACAACGTGAACCTCTCCGAATCAGCCTTGCTCATGGGTATGAACAAGGTCGCGAGCGAGAAGGACAAGTTCCTCCGCAACTTCTATCTGAAGTCTCAGCGGTCGGTCGCCAAGGCAAAAACAGAGGGCCCCGCGGCCTGGGTGCTGCCCACGCCAGTCATTGGCGGTCGCGAGTCCGCGCTGCTCAACGTGTTTCGGCTTCACGGGGTCGAGGTGCACCGACTGGACGAGGAAGCAAAGATCGGCGCGACCACCTTCCCCGTGGGCTCCTACGTGATCCGAATGGATCAGCCGTACAGCCGAGTCGCCGACATGTTCCTCGACAGCCAATACTACAACTCGACCGATCCGCGCTCGTACGACGACACCGGCTGGCAGCTCGGGGCGCTCTTCAACTTGAGCCCAGTTCGGGTGAAGGATGCCACCTTGCTCGACAAGAAGATGACCCTCCTCGCCGATCCGATCGCGCCGACGAGTAACGTCGGTAGCGCGGGGGCCGGCACCTGGGCAATCAAGGCAGACGGCGACTTCCTTATCTCGCAGCTCCGATACTCGGCTCATCAATTGGGCATCGCGACTGCAGACAAGGCATTCAAAGACGGAACCACCGACTTCCCTGCCGGCACTGCGCTCATCCCCGCGGTGTCCGACAAGGTGACCCTCGAACAGTTCTCGAAGCTCGGCATCACCGTCACACCGCTCAAGGAGACCCCGAAGACGGCGGTTCACCCTCTGGAGGCTCCGAGAATTGCCGTCGTCCACACATGGACGAACACCCAAGACGAGGGCTGGACGCGCATCGCGCTCGACCAGCTCAAGATCCCTTACACCTACGTGTCGGTCCATGAGCTCGCCGACGTGGCCCTGCTGAAGGCCAAATACGACGTGATCCTCCTCCCTCAGGCAGGCGGTTCAGCTCAGTCGATCGTCAACGGCATCCCAATGCTTGGCGATCCGCTGCCCTGGAAGGCGACCAAGGACTATCCGAACCTCGGTGGACCCGATTCATCCGACGATATCCGAGGCGGCATCGGCTTGAACGGCGTCGTGCACCTCCAGAGCTTCATCAACGATGGCGGTCTCCTGATCTGCGTGGGCAACACCTGCCGCATCCCCATCGACTACGGCCTCGTGAAGGGAGTCTCCATCACGCCCGTGAAGGACCTCGACGCCCCCGGCGGCGTGTACCTTACCGAGCGCGTGGACAAGGAATCACCAGTGCTTTACGGATACGGTGAAACTCTCCCCGTGTACTTCAATGCCAACTCGCTGCCGATGCTGTCGGTGGGTTTCAGCCGAGGCGGAAACTCCGTCGAGAATGAACGACCGAGCGGACGAGGGAACGTCGGAGACCCTGACGTGATTCAAGGCCGACCTCCCTACACCCCGAAGTCTCAGCCCGGCGACACCCCTGCCGGCGGAACGTATAAGGCGCCCACCGACCCCAACCTGCCGCGAGTGTTGCTCCGATTCGTCGATCGCAGCCGCCTCCTGATGAGTGGCCGACTTGCGCATCCCGAGGAGTTGGTTGGCAAAGCGGCCCTAGTCGACTGCCCCTCCGGCAAAGGCCACGTCCTCCTCTGCGCGATGAACCCCACTTGGCGCGGCGAGACGATGGGTGCCTATCAGTTGCTGCTTAACGCGGCGATGAACTGGAAGAGCCTTTCGCCCGTTCCGGACCCTCCGAAAAAATGATCCGCCGGCCAGCGGCACGCTGTAGCCGGACTGGACTAGAAAATGGTGATTCCGCGTAGTCGAAGGCCAGCATAAGTGCTGGTCGACGCGAGCTTCACGCTCTTGATCGGCGTGGCCACCGAGCCGAGGGTGATCCGCAGCACGGAGACCCCGCGATCGCGGTCTGCGAAGGCGCAGACCGCGTTATCGTCAGCAGACCGGACGTGCCGTCCATAAAGCAGGCTCTTGGAAATCGTTTTTCCGTTGGCCAACTCGATCGTCAGGTCGGCAACCGGCGCGCCGTCCTCGCACCGGGTCAACGTGTCCATCGCGAGTGCAATCTCCTTCCCTTTCGCTTGCATTTTGACCACCAAGGTGGTCGGCGCCTCCTTCGCAAGCTGCGTCGCAGCGCGCAGAGCCATCGGCGTGAAAGCATCAACCCGCACTCCGCCGACCCGATAGCTCTCTCCAGAGCCGGCGACCCAGCCAGAAACGGGCACGACCGGTGACGGTCGCCCGAAGTACATCTGGCGGAGAATCTCGTCCGGGTTGTAACCCAGACCACCAACCGGTTCTTGTCGGTCGCTCCAGCCGTAATCGGCGGCCATGACCATCGCCCCAAACTGGTGCATGTTCTCCACCAGGTTCTGCTCGCTACTCTCTTCGCCCATCCAGGTCGTCTGCAAAGAGCCCACTCGCTCAAGGTTCGCGGCCAATGTAAAGCCACGGACGTTTTCCGGGCGATACCAAGAAGCGGCGATCGGACGGAAGCCCTCGAGTTTCCAGAGCTGAAGAGAGGATAAGAATGTCTGCGGCTTGGGGTCAGCCTTGTAGTGCCAGTCGGCAATGTAGGCGCCTTTTGGGATGGCAGCGCGGCGCTTGGCGGCTTCCGCCTTGGTATCGCCATTCATCGCGTCCGCTGCTTCGCCAGGAGCCAGGCACTTATCGCCCCAAAGCATCATGTCAACGCTGTCGCGCTTCGCGATCTCACCCAAGGTGCCCAGCTGAGTTCTCCAAAGATCGGTGAAGTCGGACGGAGTAATAGACGACCCCTCGCCATCGACCTCGTCGAGGCCGAAGTGGACGGTGGCTGGCCGAAGCAGGGTGATCACCTCATCCCAGAGATTGCCAATGATCTCCTTCGTCCTCGGGTTTCGGGGATCTACAGCGTAAGGCTTCTTGGGGTCTAAAGCGACGTCCAAATTCTGCCCATTGGCAA
Organism: Fimbriimonadales bacterium; assembly: GCA_038321975.1. Classification (GTDB taxonomy): domain Bacteria; phylum Armatimonadota; class Fimbriimonadia; order Fimbriimonadales; family Fimbriimonadaceae; genus Fimbriimonas. The sequence goes on from JBBQFM010000008.1 coordinate 62,774, forward strand.
AGAACCACTCCATGTGGCCAAAACTCTGAATCAGAGGAATCGGATCTACGTTGAGGCTGCGGTACATCGCAAATAGCGCCGCGAGTTCTTCCCGCGACATCGTGACCGAGGTCTTGATGCCCGGCAAAGCCTTCCAATCGGTCCGCTCGCACTCAAGGACCACCTTGTTGAACCCGAGCGGAAGCAGCACCCGCTCCCAAAGTTTTTTCTGGAAAGGCCGAGCCTGCTGACCAACAAAAAGGTGGGTTCCACGCCAGGTGGAGACCGGATTCTCGGTGAGGTTTCCGGTTGGGAGGACCAACTTGCCGTTCTTCACAAAGGCCATCGACGCGAGTCGCTCTACCCCGTAACGAACCCCCGAGTCCTCCTCGCCATAGAGCGACACACTGGTCGGCGTAATCGTGATCCGGTAGCCACCAGGATTCATTCCCAGCTTGCTAACGCCGCCATCGATTGCAACCGGATTACCAGCAGGTGTGGGGAGCACAAAACGCCTTCCTAGTGCGGCGTCGAATTTGTCGAAGGCCGAAAACCGTCCGGCGGGAAAGCTGTATCTGCCACCCAAGACAAGAACATTATCCCAGTCGAGGTTGTCTTCCTTGAGCTTTGGAATCAACACCGGCCTGCCGACCGGTGGAGTCACCGCATCCTGAATGGCTTTTAGCGGAAGCGTCTCGTACCGAACGGTCGCCGGTGGATTCGGAGCAGAGCCGAACAGCCACTCCACGTGAACCTTCGATGGCGTGCCTTTCGCGACCGGCAGAGCCAAGATGCCGGTCCAGAAAACCTGTCGGCCATCCGCCCAATCCTGGTTGTAGCCACGACCATCGAACAAAATCAACGGCTGGCTGGCGCTGAGGTCCACGACTCCCACGGGGCCAGCGAAGGAATAGGAACGAGCGTCGGGAGAGAAGCGGCGCTCTTCCATACCGCCACTGCCATAGGAATACGTGTTTAGGGCACGGGTCGCCTTGCGGTCGGCATTAAGGGAACCATTCTCCACGGCGGGTGCCCAGATGTATCCCGCGTTGTACTCCACGTTGGCGAGCTCATCGCCCGACCAGTTGAACTCCGAATCGACAACTAGCTTGGGTCCGACCCGATGAAAAGTCTGGGTCCCCTGGGCTTGTGCCTCCGAGAAAGTAATCCGCACAGTGTCGGCATCCACCCTCTCAATCTTCTGTGCCCCGTAGTTCGAGCTGAAGTATCCCTTCGTCCAACCCGGCGAGTAGTATTGGAAACCCGACCCTCGGATAACGGGCACGCCGCCCATGCTCACCGTCAGCCCTTCCCCGCTCTTCACGTCGAACGTGAAGGCGGGCGATTGCAAAAGCGCCATTGCCAAGGCCAAGACCATGTTCGTATTATGCGTCCGCTCTAGCCGGGCTTCGAGGCGAGAAGCGTCACAATTGCCGCGACCGAACCTGCCAACAACAAAGTCTTGGTTCGCACGTTCGCCAAAACCGCCGAGTCGATTGGGTCGCTCGCCGTGCGCATGGATTTTCTTGCCGTCCCGCTAAGGTAGCCCATGAAGAGCGTGAGCAGCATCACGAGCCGCAGGTACAGGTGCTTCTCAGGGTGGTCGGGCACCAGGCTGATCAGCATTCCCCCGGTCAGGAACACCACCAACAGGCTCCAAACCACAAAGGTCATGAGTTTGGTAAGCGATGCCGTTGGAATTCCCGGAAAACCAAGGATAAGGGCGATGGCGGCGACCTGGCCGACTCCCAAGACAACCGCGATGAAGTGAATGGAGAGGACGACAGCGTGCATAAATGGACTCCCGATGATTATGTGGCCAAACCCACGACTTGGCCCGTGTGGACGCCCGATGCGCTCTCCTTTACGACAAAGTCGGCCACCGATTCACGAGAAATCTTGAAGCCAAAGAAAGGTAGTGCGCCTTCGCGAACGCGGTACTCGCCGCCTGGCCCGTCCGTCAGCCTGGGTGGCCGCGCGATCGTCCAGTCCAACGAACTCTGCCGAATGAACGCCTCCCCCTCTGCCGCATCGCGCACGAGATCTCGAAAGAAAAGGTTGCCGACGACCGTCGTAAGCAACGACCGGAAGAGGAATGCCATCGACACATAGACCAGCCGATGCACGCCCGACATCTTCATCGCCTCAACCAACGCGCGATCGAATCTGGTAAGCAGGTCTCCTTCTGATCCGGGCGTCCGACCGAACCCCGAGAGGACCGCGTCCTGTCCTCTCATCGCCTCAGCAAGCTCGCTCGCATTCAAAAGATCGCCCGTGACGACTTTGATTTTGGAGCCATAGCGAGCCAACTTTTCTGGAGAACGGACCATGGCGGTCACCTCGTGCCCTTCGGCGATCGCCCGGTCCAAGATCTGTAACCCGGTGCCGCCCGTGGCGCCGAGAACGAGAAGTTTCACTCGCCCTCTGGCAGTTGGCGCAGACCGCTCACCTGCACCCACATCTCGCTGATCCAACCTTCTTTGAACTTGGCGACGACGAGCGCTTGATTCTCGATGAGGTTGCCGCTGGGCTCGATCCCTTTGAACGCACCAACATGGCGAGCCGACATTTTCCACACCACGATCACGAGGTCGCCATCCGCGAACATCTCCTCCACCGCGTAGTGGAGGCCCTGGAACGCTTCGTGAAGCATACGAACTGCAGCATGGAGCGACTCTCGACCCCGCTCGCGCGTCGAATGGTTGTACAGATCAGGCGCGAACAACTCGTCGATGACTTCGAACTTGCGCTGGTTCAGCACCTCGTCGTACAGTCGGAGCATAGTCGTCTGGTTGGTCGCGGTCGCTTCGAGACTCGGCATCTGATCTGTTTTCATAATTAAATAGATCATACTATATTAAATAGAGATTTCTACATCGAAATGAATGAATCTTCCAAACGAACCTATCTGTCCCCTTTTCGAAAGCAGCAAGCCGACGAAACGAGGGACCGGATAACGACCGCCGCCTTCGATCTGCTTACTCGAGATGGGTTCGCCGCGATGACGATCGATGGTGTGGCGAAAGAGGCGGGCGTCTCGAGCCAATCTGTGTATGCCATTTTCGGGTCGAAACCCGGCCTCGTTGAGGCTGTCATCAACCGAGTTCGGTTTGGCCCGGGCTACCAGCAACTCGTGGAGCAGGCGCTTCAATCCCAAGATCCGGTTGAGCGGCTGAGATTCGCCTCGAAAATCTCCTGTGAGATCTATAGCGCTGAGCGAGGGCTCCTCGATCTCATGGGCGGAATCGGCGCTCTCTCGCCCGAGCTCGCGGCAACTTTAAAAGACAAAGAGAAGAATCGCCGAGTCAAATTGGCTCCCGCCATTTCCCTGCTCGTCGAACACAACTTACTTAAGCCAGGGCTGGACGCCGAGTCGGCGGCAGATATCTTGTACACGCTGACGGGCCGAGACATTTTCCGGATGCTGATCCAAGATTGCGGATGGCCTCGCGAGAGATACCAAGAGTGGCTGGCCGAAACGATCATCGCCGCTCTCGTGGGTTAGCAACCTTCCTGCGGTGCCGTTCGTATCTGATTCATGCCCGCGAAGCCGGAGACTTCCCTTGACCGATTTCTAAAGAATCGAGCCGCCCACGCCCTCGTCTGGTCGAACCGCAGTGCGATGCAGATTCAAATTGGTATAGGAATTCTTCTGAGCGCCATTGGCGTCGGAATGGCGTGCTCGCCAGCGTTTGGAGCGGATCCCCAGGTTGCCTTTGGAGCGGCCGGCCCCCTGCTCGCTGGAGCGGTTAACGCAGGCGTTGGGTTCACGATGCGCAAGCGGTTCGCCAACCAGTCCAACGCCCAATGGAAACTGACCCCAGAGGCAAAGGCTCTCCTCTACAAACTGGTTCGAGATCGTCTTGGATGGTGGGGCATCGGCGCGAACCCGGGGGCTCACGGGTTCGCGGGTATCCACGCTCGGCGGGCGATGCGGAGAGGTATTTGGTACAGCACCACTTCCCGCGACACCCTTGAACCTCAGGCGGAGGAGCTTCTCGAAGAAGCCGCCGAGCAATTCAATCGGATCCTCGGTACCTTCGAAGCGGCTGATTCCAGCGCCGGACTGAAGCGAATGGCACCAAACGCGCTGGCCGCCTCGGATGAAGTAATGGCGGAGATCCTTCACCACGCGGCGATGCTCGACAAGTATCCCGAGAGTGGCGAGACCTCGGAGAGTCTCATCTTGGAGAAGATTCAATCCCTTCGCGAATTGGCGGATGGCGCCCAGGAACTGGCCACTAAGAGCGGATCGATCATCGAGCGAGCAACCCGCAACTCGACGATGGATGGAGTTCTCGATGAGCTTCGTCTGGAGAAGATGGCGCGAGCCGAACTTCGAACCGAGCCGATCGATAACCAGGACCAGCGCGCCTAAAGCGGAACCGCGCTCTTACTGAAGAACTCCCGAGTGCTCGGGTTCGCCATGAAGTAGGTCTGCGAATCGAACACCGGTTCGCCCTTCTTGTGGGTGCGGCGGAGGTAGCTTCCGTCCCCAAGGAGGTCCCAAGCCTTCACGTTGTCCTTCAGACACACGTCGAGAACTCGATCCTTCAGATGGCTGACGAGTTGAGGATCTTCCACTGGACAAAGCACTTCAATGCGTCGGTCGAGGTTGCGCCGCATTGCGTCGGCGCTGCCAATAAGCACATCTGCCGAGCCATTGTTTCCGAAGTAGTAGACGCGGCTGTGCTCGAGGAATCGTCCCACGATCGACATCACTCGGATGTTCTCGCTCATGCCTGCGGTTCCCGGCCGCAGGCAGCAGACGCCCCGCACGATCAGGTCGATCTTCACCCCCGCATTCGATGCGGCGTAGAGCGCGTCGATCACCTCGGGATCGACGAGCGCGTTCAGCTTGAAGATGATCCGTCCTTCCTTCTTGAGCTGGACTTCTCGCTGAATCCTCTCCAGTATCCCTTCGCGCAGGTTGAGGGGTGCGACCAAAAGCTTGCGATACTTAGTCTGCTTACTGAAACCGGTGAGGTAGTTAAACAGCTCCGAGATATCCTGCGTGATTGCTGCGTCACAAGTGAATAATCCGATATCCGTGTAAAGTCTCGCAGTCGCTGGATTGTAGTTGCCGGTGCCTACGTGCGCATAGGACCGAATAACTCCGCGTTCCCGCCTCACCACCAAGCACAGCTTGCAGTGCGTCTTCAAGTCTGAGAACCCGTAAGACACATGCACTCCAGCGCGCTCGAGCGCCCTGGCCCAAACGAGGTTGTTGCTCTCGTCGAATCGGGCCTTGAGTTCAACCATCGCAGCGACTTGCTTGCCCGCTTCGGCCGCGTCAAGAAGACTTTCGACAATCGGAGATTCGGCACCGACTCGATAGAGGGTTTGCTTTACGCCAATGACATCTGGATCGCGGACGGCCGACGAGACGAACTCCTCCACCGAACGGAAGCTGTCGTAGGGTTGATGGACGAGCACATCCGACTTCGAAATCGCCTCAAATAGACCGCTCGCCGTCGAAATCTGCTCCGCCATGTAGGGCAGGAATGGTGGGAACCGAAGGGCGGGCTTGTCGATTCGCGACAGCTCCCAAAAAACCTCCATCCCCATCAGGCCGTCGAACGACATCACGTCGTCCTCATCGAGATCCAGCATCGACATGAGGAGCTTACGAACGTGTTTAGGCATCGACGCCTGGCACTCCACCAGCACAGGATCACCGAATCGTCGCAGACGAATGGTCTCCTCGATGCTGGAGATCAAGTCGGCCGCCTCAAGCTCTCGGATTTCGACGTCCGCGTCTCGAAGGACTCGGAACAGGTGCGAGCCCTGGATGGAGATGCCCGGGAAGAGCGATTGAAGGTTGTTCATGATCACCTCCTCCAGCAGCACGTATTCGTGCCGCTTCTTGCTCAACTTCACCAGACGAGGCAAAACGGTGGGGACCTTCACTCGCGCAAGCCGAACGTCCGAACCCGCATCGCTCAACTCGACCGCGATATTCAGACTGCGGTTCGAGATAAAGGGCACGCTTGGAGAGGGATGAAGGATGATCGGGGTGCAAAGAGGGAAGACTTCGCTGGCAAAGTAGGTGTGAAGTTCTGCCTTCTGCCGGTCGGTTAACTGCGCATAGGTGCGAATGGAGATTCCCGCCTTCTCCAATCCGGGCCTTACTTGATGCTCGAACACCTCGCTTCCCTTTCGGCGCAGAGGTTGGGCCGCGTCCGAAATAATCTTGAGCTGCTCGTTCGGCGTCAGGCCGTCGGGCGAAACCTCGAGGACGCCGCTCTCGAACTGCTCGATCAGGCCGCTCACTCGAACCATGTAGAACTCGTCGAGATTCGACTCAAAGATCGCGAGAAACTTGAGCCGCTCAAGGAGCGGATTCGACGAGTTTGCCGCCTCTTCCAGGACCCGCTTGTTGAATTGCAGCCAACTAAGTTCGCGATTCAGATAGCGCGAAGTGCCGAGGTCGGGCGGGAGCTTCACACGGGACATAGTGGTACCTTCGCGTCAGCCATTTCCAACACAGCCCCCTCGCGCACCCCAAACTCGCTCACTACCATCTCCGAGATATCGAACTTTCGCATCAACGCCCGGTAAACGATGGCGCCGGGCAACAGCGTGCCCGCCCGCTTGGTTTTCACGCCAAATCGGTTCACGATGCGGTCTATAGGCAGCCGAGTGGTTGACCACGCGATGTAATCGATTTCTTCGATTGAGATCTGCTTCTCCCCATCTGGGTGGATCGCCCGCCACAACCCGCGGGCAACTCCTCCGCACGCCACCGCAACCTTAGAGGCACCATGAACCGTGGAGCGCTCAAGGACGTGGGCAATATAATTCTCGGCCGCTCGGAGCGCGTATTCGGGGCAAGGGTTTCGGAGGCCTGACTCGGCGATCACTCGGCCGGTACCCAGGGCGAGCGATTCTTCCTCGATAAGCTCGTTTTTCTCGAGCCGTCCGACTTGAGCACTGCCTCCGCCGACTTCGAACAGGGTGTCCACTCCGAGGTGCTTGGTATCCAGTAGCATCCCCCGAAGGCTCAACTCTGCTTCTCGACGCGGAGAGATCAGGTCAACCTTAACTCCCGTTTCACCCTCGATCTTGGCGATGATCTGCTGGTGATTGCGAGCCATCCGAACGCCTTCGGTGGCAAAGAGATAGATGCCCTCCGCCTTCTTCGAGGCCGAGAGCCGCTTGAACTCCTTGATTGCCATCACGAGTTGCTGACTGATGTCTTTGGGGATGACTCCTTCTTTTGACACCACCTCACCGAGCGGAATCCACTCGTTATAGTTGTCGACCCGCATCACAAGCTCTCCGTCTGTTGCCGCCACGAGCAGGTGAGCTGTATTGCTTCCAAGGTCGGCGGCCGCGAAAGTGCGAGTCATAGCTAAGTATGACTGCCCGTTCGGGCTCTGAGAATCAGGCGGCCGGCCGAACCCGCGAAAGCAAAGTCGCCTTGAGCGCCTCCACGTTAACCGGCTTCGTGAGGAACTCGTCCATGCCCGACTTAAGACACTCTTCCATATCCTCGTGCCGCGCGCTTGCCGTCATCGCCACGATGAAGTTGCGGTATCCACCGGCCGCTTCGCGCTCGCGAATCTTGACGGTTGCCTCGAGTCCGTCCATCTCCGGCATATGAACGTCCATGAGAATGATGTCGAAATCCTCGAGTGCTGCCATCGAAACCGCCTCGAAACCGTTCGCCGCCAATTTGACCTCGCATCCTGCTCGCTCCAGGAGTCGAGTTGCGACACGGATGTTTACCGCGTTGTCCTCCGCGAGAAGAACCTTCAGGTTCATCGGTTTCGAAGCTTCCGTCTCGGCACTTACGGTGATTGCATAGGCGGCACCAACCGTCTCCTGAAGCACTCGTAAGAGTTGGCTCTGCCGAACCGGCTTCGAAAGCCAAGAATGCAGGCCGAAGTTCGACCACTCATCGTGCGGGCGCACGTCGGCGGCCGACGAAAGCATCACGATAGGCACGCATTTCGTTCCCGTGCACCGCTTCCTGATCTCGCCGGAGAGCTCGATGCCATCCATTTCCGGCATCAGGAAGTCGGTGAGCACAAGGTCGAAAGTGCCAGGATCGAAAGCGGCGAGCGCGTCAGGTCCGCTTGAGCAGCTTGTGGTAGCACAGCCCCACTCCGTAAGGTTTGCCTCCAGAATTCGTCGATTCGTCGCGTTGTCGTCGACAATGAGAACGCGAAGGCCCCTGATCTCTGAAGGAAGGACAATCTCGGGCGCATGCCCCACCGGGAGGACCACCTCAACGATGAATCGGCTTCCCTTTCCAAGCTCGCTCTCTGCCCAAATTTTTCCGCCCATCATCTCGACCAAGCTGCGCGAGATCGTAAGGCCAAGCCCGGTGCCCCCGAAGCGACGGGTCGTGCTTCCATCCACCTGGGTAAAACTTTTGAAGACGGCGTCAACACGATCGGCGGGAATACCGATGCCGGTATCGGAGACCACGATCTTGAGTGCTACGTTCGAGCCCTGGACCTCCCCTTGCTCGATCTGTATCACGACCTCTCCACGCTCGGTGAATTTGAGCGCGTTCCCTACCAAGTTGGTAATGATTTGCCGAACACGAACCGGGTCGCCCTTCATGGGTAACAGCGATGTCGGTGCAGAGACGACGACCTCGATCCCCTTGTCGTGGGCCGGCGTCGCAAAAATCTTGCCGATGTGCTCAACCATCTCGAGCAGGTCGAAGTCGACTGATTCCAGCTCAAGGCGCATCGCCTCGATCTTTGAAAAGTCCAGAATGTCATTTATGATCGTGAGCAGGTTCTCTGCGCTCAACTCGATCGTCTTGGCAAACTCTTCCTGGTCGTCCGTAAGCACGGTTCCAAGGAGGAGCTCGGTCATCCCGATAACGCCGTTCATCGGCGTTCGGATCTCGTGGCTCATATTCGCGAGGAATTCAGATTTCGCCTTGTTTGCCGCTTCTGCCGAAGTCAGTGCGACGCGCAGATCGGCCGTTCGCTCTTTGACCTTCAGTTCCATTAGCTCCTGCGACGATTCAACGCGCGCTTGCCGCTCGGAGATTTCGTGCATCTCGCGCGTTCCTCGAACGCAGGAGAGGAATAAAATCACGTCCTCGAAAACCACCCAACCGGCATGCTCAAGCCATCGCCAATGGCTCGCATTCAACACTCCAAACACTGATTGAGGGAAGAAGATTCCGCGGACCATGTGGTCCCCTGCCACCACTACGGTAGCGGTCGCCAGCACCTTCCAATCGCGATAGAAAGCCAAGAACGCCAGCGAACCGAATACGTGAAAATGGATTTCGATTCGGCCGCCCATGATGTGGATCAGCAGTGCCGACCAAAGCATCTGACATACCGCCACCACGTGCCTCGTGATCGGCGCCTCGGGCTTGAGGGTGACGAACATCAGCGGGAGAACGGTGATCGCTCCGCCCAGGAACACGGCCGCATAGACCGTGATATTCGTTTGGGAACTCGCCCCGATCCAAGTTCTAGGAGATACAACCAGTGCGGCGACAATTCCGAAAACCCACTGGACAACCATCAGAACGGCCATCCACCGGTTCGTGCTCCGATAGATGCTCTCGCGATGCTCGACAAAAAGCCGGTTCGCTCGCAAATGGATGGTTGACTGAAAGTCTGAAACGCTCGACATTTTTATTTAATCCTTGAGGCGCCGAGCGCACAACCGTAGACGGGAGTTCGTGAAGTCGGGGCCTTCCCGTTCTTCAGGTATTCGGCGATCGCATCGCAACCGTCGTTGTCTCCCTCGTGTGCTCGGCCAGGCGTAATGCCCCCCGAAAACACGAGCGTGCCTTTGCTTGAGTACAGCAGAACCTGACCGCTTGTCTGGGCCCCGAATTGCCGAGCCCTTTCTCCGTCCCGGTCGAGTTCGACCTTCACATGCGGGATCCCCTGAACCTGCCGGTAGAGCGATCCTTTTGCCCAATCTGCGGGCATCTCGTGTGGGGAGTAGACGTAGGCGGTAGTCTCAAGTCGGTCCTTGCAATCGGTCATCAGTCTCGAAAGCTCGCTAACCGTTGCCCGACTGCACGGACACTCCGGATGTAAAAACAGCATTAGCCGCGGGCGCTCGCTCTTTTGGTCGATCCTGGCAGGAGCCTTGGCGGATACTCCGGGCGTGGTCTCGTGCCGGACGAGAAGCGCGAAGCCGCCGAGAACCATGGGTGCCCAAATGGCAAGAATCGTTCCGACCCACAGCCTCGAATACCTCCCACAAAACGCCGACTTCACAAGCAATAATTATCGATATACCTGGGGCAATTCCTCAGCCTAATTGCTCCGTTAAATTGAATCCTTTCCGGATTAGGCGCCACACTGCCCTACTATCAGGCACCAAAATACGCAATGGGCTACAAACTCCTCCACCAAGCTATTCAGTACGGAATCCAGTTACACGCCGGTCAGGATCGCGAGGGTGAAAGCCCGCTTCCATACATCACCCATCCTCTCGAAGTTCTTAACAATTTGCGCTACGTGGGAGGCATCACCGACGAGGATCTTTTGATTGCGGCCGTGCTTCACGATGTGGTCGAAGAGTCCGGCGCGGATCTCGCAGAAATAGGAGAGAGGTTCGGGGGCCGCGCTGCCAGCCTCGTAAAGGAGCTCACTCGCCACGAACCGAGCAAAAGCGAGACCGCCGGAATGTCGAAAGAGGAGATCTGGCAGCTTCGGGCAGCCATCCTGCTGGAGGAGATCTCGAAAATGTCGGGCGATGCCCAAAGGGTCAAGCTTGCGGATCGCCTAGCTAACCTGCGTGAAGCCGCAAGGACGAAGCTCGGGGACAAGCTTGAGCGCTACCGCGGACAGACTTATTTGATCTTGGAGACGGTTCCGCGAGACGTGAACCCGCCACTCTGGGAAGCCATCAAGACCGAGCTTGGCGCAGAAAGTTAGGAAATTTTTTGGGACCGAATCGAGAAAACGGGTGTACGATTTGTATATGGATGTGTCCGTTCCACCGTACAGATCTTTAATAAGGTCTAGTTTAGACCTTGCTTGAGCAATTAGCTCGAGCGCTCAAAAAAAGCTTGAAAGCTCCGACGAATGTGCGGGGCTTTCCTGCTTTATGCGGCTGCTTGCTTGGGCACGTCTCGATGGTGAGTCGCGCAATTTCGACCCGCCTGCTTCGAGTAGTACAGAGCCCCATCCGCCTGCGCAATGAGGTCCTTGGGGTTTGAGCTTCGTGGGTGGCAAGTTGCCACGCCAAGGCTTGCCGTGACGTTTTTGTCCGAGCTCTGATTGGCCGCGATCTGTGCCCTAAAGCGCTCGGCCGCGCGCATCGCATCCTCTTCATTGCACCCTTCGAGGATGACCGCAAATTCTTCGCCACCGTACCGGGCGGGAAGCTCAAACTGTCGAGCGCACTTGCGTAGAACGTTGCCCATGCCCTTGAGCACTTCGTCTCCAACCTGGTGGCCGAAATCGTCGTTGAATCGCTTGAAGTGGTCGATGTCCAAGAGAATGAGGGAGAACGCCTCTCCGCGACGATCGTGAGTGGCAAAGGTCTCTTCCAACAGTTCCTGGAACCGGCGATGATTCCATAGGCCAGTTAGTCCGTCGGTGACCGCGAGAACATTAAGCCGCTCGTTCATCTCTTCGAGCGCGTTCTTCTGGGTCGCAAGCTGACTTGCAAATTCGTTGATCTGTTCGATCTGCTCGGCAATCCGCCTTTCGGCAAGCTTTCGCTCGGTTATATCGAGGTTGGCGCAGACCGCACCGACCGCTTGCCCCGAAGCAGACCGCAAACAGATTAAGCTGCAGGCCAGATACTTCTGACTACCATCGGCCAAGGTAAAGATCCAGTCGAAAGTGGGCTGCTCGGCTCCCGCGAAAACTTCGGCGACCTTGTCGCGATTCCATGGCGTCTCACCACTTCGATTGAGAACTTCCCACACCGGCTTTTGGAATGCCTCAAAACCGGCGACTCCGAAGATACGTTGGGCGCCTCGATTCCACTCGTGGACCAGCCCGCTCTCGTCAAACGTAAAACATGCAACCGGAAGACCGTTGAACAAACCCTCGAAACGGCGCGAGGCGAGCCCAAGGCTCTCGTTCATATCCGAGAGGGAACGTGCAGCGGATTCGAGTTCGGCTGTCTGAATCTGAAGATTGTGCTCGGACTGAAGGATTCGGCGAGCGACCTTAAGTCTCGAATCGAGTTCGGATCGATCTAAAGGTTTGGAGAGGAAGTCGTCGACTCCCGCCTCAAAAGCTTCAATCCGGTCAGCTCGTTGACCCTTTGCACTGCACAGAATGAAGTAGACGTAGGAGCCACCGACCCGCCGCAATTCGCGACAAAGGTCGACTCCTGACAGCTTCGGCATCATCCAGTCCGAGATCACCAATCGATACTTGTGCTCGGCATGCATCTGGATTGCCGCCACCCCGTCGATCGCCCGATCCGTATGGATTCCTTGGGCCATGAGCAACCGTTGAACCAGCATCGCTGACACAGGATCGTCTTCAACGATCAGCACCCTCGGAGTGGCTGCGGTTCCGGCTAGGAGGTCAAATGAACTCATGGATATCCCGGCCATCACAAAATGACCTAGTTGAAGTGTCGGCGTCTGAGGGACAAATCTTAGGGAGGGTCTTTCGTTTGCCTGGCTAATTTGCGCATTGTTGCGACCTACCATAGCCCCATTAGAACCTAAATAGGAGGCCCACCGATCCGCCGCCTCTCGTGCCGTACCGCAAAGTAAGAAACGTTGGCTTGGTTTGAAAAATGGGGTGCCGAACCTCAACGCTTCCCTCATCCACCCCAATGGACCGCTTCGCGCAGTACGCGCCACCAATCGTGATCGCCGTGGCGAGGTTCGGATAGTTTGGGTTGGTGGTGTGGCAGGGGACAGCGTACGTGATGCCGCCCTCGACTGCGCCCGCGTTAAACTCGGAATGGCCGGAAACCAACAAGCGAGCACCGAAGTCGACCCACAGATCGGTGGGCCGAACATGATCCAGGACTCGGCGTTGTTTACGGTAGTCCTTCGAATACGTGTGGTCATCATTGGTCCTTGGCTCAATCGGCTCACGACCGAAAACGCGAAAGCTTAGTTTTGAGCCAAGGTCTAAGACGCCGAGCCGGGTGTAGGTCCCAACCGCTGAAGTTACAAGCCATGCATTGGGATCGCCCGTCGAGAAACCAGCGCCGATTCGAAACCTTGGTTCCGAATCAGAGGCGAAAACCGATGATGCCGACAAGAAAGTCGCAGCCCTTGTTCGGTCTCCGTCCTTCTCGGGCAGAGACTCCGGTGAGCCGTAAAACAAGTTAACGTACTGGAAGTCGGCCCACGGCTCACTGTCCATGCCAACTTGGATTCCGTAAACAGCGGATCGATCTGCTGCATCTTGCTTGTCCGCTCTAAGCAAGGTCTTCTGCTGATTCTTAATTTGGACAAGAAGGTCTTTTAGGTTTTGAACCAGCTTGGGACTCAGATGATCCGTTGGGACCAGGAGGAAGGAGTCGACTTCGGCTCGAATGCAGGGGATAAAAGGCACAATCGGAGATCTTGTTCTCACGAAGTTCCCAATAAGAATCCTCACACGAAGGAGATCGGCAATAAGCTTCTCTCGGTGAGAATCATCGTCCAGAGTGCTCTTGACATTGACCGCGGCGGAGAAAAAGAACCTTTGGAGCCCCGTCAGTTCCGAGAGCCCGTTGGCCGAAGAAATTTGCCAAGGGTGCGTCTCCGCGTCGAACAACGGAGGCCTTGCCACCGGTAGTGGGGGCAATTGAGCCGACGACACCACGACAAGGGCTGCTACTACTGCCACGAGAACGCTTTTTGCAAGGTTGGCCATCACATTTACCAGGTGGGACTGCACCGCATTCTACAATGTAATTGTAATTGTTGCCCTACTCGGCCAGAAAGGAAGGCCTCCGCACGTGACCTCTCAACAGACCTTTGCCTATCTGATGACCGATATTGCCGGGAGCACCGGGCTCTGGCTCAAAAATCGAGAGGCGATGTCTCGCCGCATCACCATGCTCGACGACTTGGTCCTGAGAGAAGCCGCCGCTGCAGGCGGATCGCTCGTTCGCGAACGAGGCGAAGGGGACAGCCACTTCGCAGTGTTCCCCTCCGTGGATGGTGCCCTGACCGCCGCCTCCGCCATCTTTAAAGAGCTTGACGGCAATCCAGATTTCGGGGGAATGCGGCTGCGAGCCGCCGTGCACGCTGGAGAGGCAGAGCCCCGGGCGGGCGACTTCTATGGTTCGACGATCAACCGGTGCGCACGTATCCGCGAGGTGGCCCAACCAGGGCAGATTCTCGTATCCGAGGTTGCTCGGCTGCTCGCTACCGGCGATGGCTTTCGCCACCTAGGGTCGCACCGCCTGCGGGATATGCCTCGCCCGGAAAGGCTTTACCAACTGCTTCACCCTGCTTTGCCCTCGGATTTTGGAACCCTTCGCAGTCTCAGCACCGGAGCTCACAATCTTCCCGTCCACCTCTCCCCCATCGTGGGACGTACCGACGAGATCCGGAACCTGTCCCGCGCCATCCGCGACAATCGTCTGACGACCGTCACCGGCTCCGGCGGAGTTGGAAAGACGCGTCTTGCGGTGCACGTGGCGGCGAAGAGCGTTGAACGCTTCGAGGGTGGGATTTGGTTTGTCGACCTGTGTCGCACCATTCGACCGGAGGCGGTAGTCGGGCTCATCCGAGAGACGATGTCGGTGACGGACGCTACCGAGGAAGCGCTCATTTCGTCCATCGGTGACCAACATCTGCTTCTCGTGTTCGATAACTGCGAACATCTTGCCGGCGAGTGCAAGCGACTGGCAAAAAAGCTGCTGGCATCATGTCCGAATATGCACGTCTTGGCGACGAGCCGAAGAGCGCTGCAGCTTGTAGGGGAGCACGTCTTCCGGCTCGATGGAATGTCTTCCGGAGGCGATGGGGTGAAGCTTTTCTATGAGCGAGCCGCCGACAAGGGGGTACGTCTCGAGTCGTCCCCTGCAGCTGAGAAGGGCTGCGCGGCGCTCTGCGAAATGTTGGATGGCTTACCGCTGGCGATCGAGATCGCGGCCTGCGCTTCGGACGTGCTGACGGTTACGGAGATTTCCAGCCTGATCGGGGAGTTTTTGGATCGGGAGGCGGCAGAAGAAGGATCGAAGCCCTACTCCCTCACCCTTGCCGCGACAATCGATTGGAGCTGCCAGCTCCTAACTAAGCCAGCAAAGAAGCTCTTGGGCCGCCTGACCGCTTTCCCTACTTCCTGGACCCTGGAGGAGGCGACTGCGATCTGCGCCTTTGGGCCGGTTCATGCCAGCCAAATGTTCGGCCTGACCTCCGAGTTGGTGGCTCATAGTCTCATCTTCGTCTACGGCCAAATCGGCGATCACAAGCGGTTTGGGATGTTGCAAATGACCCGGCAGGTTCTTCGGCGCGGAAAGAAGAGATCAGAAATCTTAGATCAACGGTTTGCCGCCCATTTCGGGAAGGTATCTGAGCTCGCCCAAAAGGCGACGCTTGATGGGCGCGAGTTGGTTGCCTATAACCTGCTCGGGACCGAGTATGAAAACGTCGAAAAGGCCCTCATGATCCTCTTTCGAGAGTCGCCCGAGGCCGCGTTTACAATGGCCGAAAACGTTCGCGACTATTGGCTCCGGAGCAGCCACGTTTCGCGTGGAAAACACTGGTTCGAGGTGGTGTCTCAATCTCCCCAAGCAACCGACCAAACTCGGGCGAAGGCACTCAACGCGTTTGCCGGCTTCCTCATTCGGGGCCGAGAATACGCACCCGCGCAAAAGGCGTTGGAGTCGGCGGAAAGCATCCTGCGCGAGGAGGGCGGCTGGGAATGGGCTCGCGTCTTAGGCAATCAAGCCGTGCTCTGGTCAAAAACCGACCGGTTGGCGGAGTCAGCGGTGGCCTTCGAGGAGTGCGCCCGCCTATTCCGGACATTGTTTGCACCCCGGGACGAGGCGCTGGCCCTGTTGAATCTGGGAGTCGTCGAGATGCGACTCTACGACAACAAGTCCCGCTGCCGCGAAACCTTCATGAGAAGCCTCGCCTTAGCCCAGTCGATCGGCTCCGCCTCGATGAAGGCTAACGCCTATTCCAGTCTTGCGGGAGTGGACCATCTCACTGGGCATTTGGCCGAGGCGCTAGGCCACTGTCGGCAAGCCCTTCAGCTCTATCAAGACGGCCCCTGGCTTGCTCAGACTGCCTGGACGATGGTGAATCTGAACCAGATACTTTTCGACCTTGGAGAGATCTCGGCGTGTCTGAACACATGGTTCGTAACCGAAACCCTCGCCCAGCTTGCCGGCTCCTGTTTGAGCCCGCGACAACGGAAGTTACAGGACGACATGTACGCCCAACTTTGCAAGCTATCGCCAAGAGAAGAACTAGATAAGGCCGAAGATGCGGCCTCCCTGACTGACCCTAGGCTCCTCATATCGATGGCCCTGGATGCGAGCGCACCGTTCTAACCGGACCTCGAAAGGATAGGCGATGGGACTTCCGCCTTTCTTTTTGGAGATGGGGAAAAAGACTAGACACGTATCAACTACCTTGCGGTAGGATGTTTGGAACAAGTGCTTGCCGTCGCCGGGCTTTAAGAAGCATTTGAACCTTGTCGTCTCTTTGAGTTCCCTCGCCCACAACGGGGTTGAGCTTCACCGACACATCTACGGTCTGATGGCCTGACAACCCATCGGCATTTACGACCGCGTCATAAAGGCAGACTAGCGATCTGCCGCGTTTAAAGTCCCACGGAGGGACCCATATGAATCTTGCACCCCTTACGCAGGGCGGCGACTCGTTGTCGTCTCCCGCTGACGCCGTGCTTATACGTTTGGATGCCGACTTTTCCGACGACGGAAGTTTTGGGCATCGTGTTTTGGAAGTCACAAAGGAGTCCGTGCGCGTCCTGGAAAAGGGCGGAGCGGTGTCATGCGTCGTCCCGATCGCGGATATTGCATCGGCTCGAAACGAGCCCCTCGTAGGAGGGGGCCGAATCGAGGTCATGACAAAAACGGGCGAGCTGATTCCTATCGTCTCGTACTCGCTCACCGTCTCCGCGAAGTTCTCGGAGGCCGCTCGCGGCATCGAACAGATCGCCAAGGGCGAAGAGCTGCTCATCAGTTTGAAGGAGGAGCGGCTTCGCTGTGCGAAGTGCAACCGGTTGCTACCTGAGAAGGATGGAGTTTGCCCCGCCTGTGTGAATCGAGGCAAGACGATGCTGCGCATCGGCCGCTTCATGATGCCGTACAAGTGGCAAGCCATTGGCTTGGCCGGTTTGTCTCTCGTCTCGACGATCTTGAACTTGGCACCTCCGCTCATTCAAGGGTCGCTGATCGACAACGTTCTCAAGCCCCACTCGAATCTGCCTCTGCTCTGGAAGCTGATGTCGGTCTGGCTCGGCGTGCTCGTGCTGAGCTCGATCATCCAGATCGTCAACGGACGCCTCATCGCGTTCCTGGCGGGCTATATCGCGGCGGACCTTCGGGCCGCCGTTTATCGCTCGATCGAGTTCCTACAAGTGGCGTTCTTCGACAAGAAGCAAGTGGGCGCGATCGCCTCGCGAGTCACCCATGACACCGACCGTGTCTGGGGCTTCCTCGTGGAGGGCGTCCCTTACTTGCTGCTGAATGGCTTAACCCTGATTGGCATCATTGGTTTCCTCTTCTGGACCAACGCAACCCTCGCCTTAGCGATCCTTTCGCCGGTGCCCGTCGTGCTGGGAATTGGAGTTGCGTTCTGGAAGCCGATGTCGCAGATGTTCCACCGAGTGGGGCAGAAGTGGGCTCGATTCCACATGCACCTGAACGAGTCGCTGACTGGCATTCGAGTCGTGAAGGCGTTCGCGAAGGAAGATCTCGAGTTCGGCAAGTTCAAGAGCCGAAACAACGAGCTGCGCGATGCGGGCGTCCGCGTCGACAGCCGCTGGTACACGATCTTCGGCGCGATGACATTCTTCACTGCGCTCGGTGGCCTAATCAACTGGACGGTTGGCGGCTATATGGTCGTCCACAACCAGCTCACGTTGGGTGAGTTCTGGCGCATCACCGCGTTCTTGGCGCTGATCTACGGCCCACTTCAGTGGTTCGCGGCGGTCAACCAATGGTTCTCGCGAGCGATGGCGGGCGCCGACCGAATCTTCGAGATCATGGACACCGAAGCCGAGAAATACGGTGACGAGACCAAGAGCATCAAGATTGAGGGCGAGGTCCAATTCGACAATGTTCGATTCGGCTACGACAAGTCGAATCCCGTCCTTAAGGGCATCAACTTTACGGCCGCGCCGGGTGAGATGATCGGTCTAGTCGGAAAGTCGGGCGCGGGCAAGTCGACTACGATCAACCTTCTTTGTCGGTTCTACGAACCGGACGCGGGCGCGATCAAGATCGACGGCATCGATGCGAAAGAGATCACGCTTCAGGACATGCGCGGCCAGATTGGCATCGTGCTCCAGGAGCCGTTCCTGTTCAACGGAACGGTGGCCGACAACATTTCCTACGGCAAGCCGGGAGCGACGTTTGAGGAAATTGTCGTGGCAGCGAAAGCCGCCAACGCTCACAACTTCATCCTGAGCAAACCCGACGGGTACGACACGATGGTCGGCGAGAAGGGCGCGAAGCTTTCCGGCGGAGAGCGACAGCGCGTCTCGATCGCCCGAGCGATCTTGCACAACCCGCGAATTCTGATCTTGGACGAGGCGACCTCTTCGGTGGACGTCGAGACCGAAAAGCAGATTCAGGAGGCAATCGGTCGGCTGATCAAGGGTCGAACGACCTTTGCGATTGCGCATCGGTTGTCGACACTGAGGAATGCGTCGCGACTCATCGTCTTAGATAAGGGTGAGATTGCGGAGATTGGTACGCACGAGGAGTTGATGGAAAAGAAAGGACACTTCTACAAGCTGGTGGAGTCCCAGACCGCCATCAACGAGATCATTGGAGTGGGGCTTGGCGGATAGAGCTCCCCGCTTTGATGGAAACCAGCTGCGCTGGGTCGACGGCTTGCCCGAAATTCGGACAAGCCGCCTGATCCTGCGCCTGGCCCGGAAGGACGAGTTCGAGAAGATTGCCCGGTACCAGAGCCACAACCGCGACCATTTGCAGATATGGGAGCCACTGCGGAACGAGGAGTTCTACACAGCAAGCTACTGGCGAGACGTGCCGAAGCGTGAGCAGGAAGCGGCGAAGAACCGCCACTACTATCGCTTTCGAATGCTTCTTCGGGAGGATCAGAGCGAATTCGTAGGCGCTGCCGCCCTGCGCGATGTCTCGTTCGGAGTTGATTGGAGCTGTGTGCTCGGCTACTCCCTGGACAAAGACTATCAAGGTCAGGGTTTGGCATTGGAAGGGGTGAGCGCGGTGGTGGACTTCGCCGTGAACGCGCTCAATCTGCGGCGAGTAGAGGCTTGCTATATGCCGGGAAACCTGCGATCGGCCGCCTTACTCAACAAGCTCGGCTTTGAGGTTGAGGGACTCCTCAGGAGTTCCCTGATGGTGAATGGCGAGTGGGAAGATCACGTGATCACCTCTCTGATCAACCCCTCTTGGCCCGACGCTATTGACAGCTAATTGGAGAGATTTAAGTGACTGAGACAGTAACGAAACCCAAGGATTTGATCCTATTCTATGAACCCAAGGACCGCCTGCGCCTGACGATCGGCGAAGAGCGGTCGTACCCGATCATCAAGCCAGCCTGGTCCGCACCATTGTCTCGACCTGGGAAATACTTGTCTCTGCTGAACGGCAAAGGCGAGGAAGTCGCAATGGTCGCCGACCCCGCCGACCTCACTCCGTCGTCGCTCAAGGCAGTGAAAGAGGAGCTGTCGCGTCGCTACCTGACCGCCACGGTGACAACGGTCATCCACGCCCGAAGCGAGTTCGGGGCCACTTATTGGCATGTGGACTCGGACCGCGGCGAGCGAGACTTCGTGACCCAGAGTCTGCAGGAGAATGCCCAGTGGCTGGGAGAAGGGCACCTTCTCCTCATCGACGTCGATGGGAATCGGTTTGAGCTCAAGGACATCTCATCGATGGACGAGCGAAGCCGCGACTACATCGCGGACATTCTGTAACCGAAGTGGTGCCGGCTTCCCAGCCGGCATCTCAACACAGCCGCAATCACCCATCGCTTGACCATCGCAGGGGCCAGTCGGCAGTTGATGCTGTGATGAGATGCTGGGAAGCCAGCACCACTTACGGGCTCTGATCTTGCCAGGCTTTCGGGAGCTTGGTATGCACATACCGGCTCACCATCAGGATCGAAGGAGACCTCTCGGCGAGGACCTGAGTCTCGGTGAAAGCCATCGAGTACGTGGCCGCGCGTGCGGCTGCGGCGACACGGTCGTCGTATTTCCCGTTTGGATAGGCGAGAAACTGCACTCGGTGGCCGAGATGCGTTTCCAGGTCGCGCCGCGACCTCACCATCTCCTTTTGGAGTTGCTCGTCGCTCAGGTTTCGGAGGTCCTCGGGGTGAGTGACGGTTTGGCTGGCGACGGTGACGAGACCCTGCTTGTCCAGCTTTTCAAGCTCATCCCAGGTCATCTTCGGTCGACCGATCGGAGAACCGACGAAGCCGGTGTGGACGAACATCGCGGTGGGAATCTTGCGTTCGCGGAGGATGTCGTAGGCGTATTCGAGGAAGCCGTGGTAGTTGTCGGCAAACGTGATCACCACGGGATGGTTCGGCAGGGATTTGCCAGTGGTAAGGTGGTCGTAGAGGGTTTGGAGCGAGATGAAGTGGGCACCCCGCTTCGTCATCCAGTCGAGCTGGGCGATCAACTCAGCCTTCGTGCAATCGAACCACTGAGACTTGGAGTCTCGCTCGGGAAGGATGTCGTGGTAGGTCAGGATGATCGTCTGGGCCCCAAGGTCTTTCTTCAGCTCGCGGAAGGTTGGGCCAAAGACGGTCGGCGGCTGGACAGGAGGCGGGGCGAAACGTACGGACACGGATGCCGGCGGTACAGGTGTTGCCGGTCTACAGCCCACGAAAAGACACATGACCGCAGCGACTCCAGAGATGGTTCCCCTTCCCAGGGGAACCATCTCTGGAGCCGAACCAGGGCCGTTCCTCATAGCAACGTAACAATCACGCCAGCGACGATCAAAACCGCTCCGCCGATGAGCTTCGGAGTCGGTTTCTCTCCGAGGAGGAGGATGCCAAGAACCATGGCGATGACGAAGCTGAGCTTGTCAATCGGGGCGACTTTGCTGACGGGGCCTAGCTGCAAGGCCTTGAAATAGCAGAGCCACGAAAGGCCGGTGGCGATGCCCGAAAAACCGAGAAATATCCAAGTCCGTCGCGAGAAGTTGCTGACGTCGGTCTCCTTTGTCGCGACCGCGATGGCGACCGCGAAGAGCATCACGACGACCACGCGGACGGCAACCGCTAGGTTGCTCGGCACATCCTTGACCCCCATCTTTGCGAGAACCGCGGTCGCTCCGGCGAACAAGGCAGAGAGAAAAGCCCAGACGCGAAAGTCCATAAGCTAACCGTACACCAAACGTAGCGTTGGCGTCTCGCCGACGATTCCGGAACGTCGGCGGAGACGCCAACGCTACTTACACATTCTTGATGCCCGAACTGTGTACGCTAACGAGTAAGTGATGCGGGAAAGACCGGATCCGGATGCGCTTCTGCGGCAAGTCGAGGCCGAGGAAGCCAGAGACAAGCACGGCAAGCTGAAGGTGTTTCTTGGCGCGTCGGCGGGCGTAGGCAAGACGTATGCGATGCTGTCGCAGGCGCACGAGCAGATGGCCCGTGGGCTGAACGTGGTGGCCGGAGTCGTCGAAACGCACGGACGGGCGGAGACTGAGGCCCTGGTCGCCAACCTGGAGACCCTCCCCCCCAAGAAGTCCGAGTATCGCGGCGTGACCCTCGAAGAGTTCGATCTCGATGGTGCCTTGCGGCGAAAACCCGATCTCCTCCTTGTTGACGAGCTTGCCCACACCAACGTCCCCGGCTCAAGACATCCAAAACGGTGGCAAGACGTCGAGGAGCTTCTGCGCGCCGGCATCAACGTTTACACCGCAGTCAACATTCAGCACCTCGAGAGCCTGAACGACGTGGTCGCTCAAGTCACCGGGATACCCGTGCGCGAAACCGTTCCCGATGCGGTCATGGACCGCGCCGACGAAATCGAACTCATCGACATCCCTCCCGACGAACTGCGCCAACGACTCACCGAGGGCAAGGTGTACATCGCCGAGCAGGTCGAGCGGGCGCTGGACGGCTTCTTCAAGAAAGGCAACCTCATCGCCCTTCGAGAGCTAGCCCTGCGCAGAGTCGCCGACCGAGTCGACGCGGAGATGCAAACCTATCGCTCACAACAGTCGATCTCAAGCGTCTGGGCGGCGAGGGAGAGAGTTCTCGTCTGCATCGCCCCCAACAATCTTGCTGCCAAAGTCGTGCGAACGACTCACCGCCTTGGATCAGCGGCCCATGCCGAGATGCTCGCGATCTTTGTCGAGAGCGACCGCCAAACCCACGTCGAAGACGACAAACGTCAGCTCGCTCTGGACGCTCTGAGTCTGGCAACCAACCTCGGCATGGAAACCCTCACCGCCTCCGGCCACGACATCGCCGGCGAAATACTTCGCATCGCCCGCAGCCGAAACACGACGCTCATCGTGGTCGGCAAGCCGATCAAAGCGCGATGGCGCGAAATCCTCTTCGGGTCGGTAGTCGATGAGCTTGTGCGTCGCAGCGGAGACATCAATGTTCAAGTGGTGACCGGAGAAGGAGAGTCGGGCACCATTCCTCCGCGCGCGGCCCACGTGCCCTGGACCCGATCCTCCGGCTCGTGGTACCCCACCGTCATCGCCCCCTTCCTGGCGAGCGCAATCTGCTGGCCCATATTTGGCCACGTGGCGGAGGCCAACCTCATCATGGTCTTCCTCCTAGGCGTCACCGTGGTTGCCGCTCGATCGGGGCCGATCCAGTCGCTCGCGTCCACCGTGCTTAGCATCGCGTGCTTCGACTTCTTCTTCGTGCGCCCGTTCTACACCTTCGCGGTGAGCGACATCCAATACGTGCCGACGTTCGCGACGATGTTCGCGGTCGGCCTCCTCGTGAGCAGCATGACGCTCCGAATTCGGGCCCAAGCGGCAAGTGCTAGTTCCCGCGAGAGGCGAGCCGCCGCCCTCTACGATTTGAGCAAAGAGCTCTCCCGAAGCCGAAGCAAGTCGGAAATCGCGGTCGCTGCAGCTCGCAAGATTCGGGACGAGTTCGACGCGGATGCCGCCGTCCTCCTGCCGAGCGACTCCGGTCGGCTCTCCCCCGTCGCCAAGAGCCGATCCCACTTCGAGACGGAACGAAAGGAGTGGCCGGTGGCCCAGTGGGCATTCGAGCATGGCGAAGAGGCGGGCCGCGGAACGGATACTTTGCCCAACTCTCAGGGCCTTTACCTGCCTCTCAAAGGGTCTCGCGGGACCGTCGGGGTGCTCGCGTTTCGCCAGCCCGAGGACGCCCCGCCCATGGGACCGAGCCAGGCGAACTTGATTCGCACATTTGCAAACAGCGTCGCTCTAGCCATCGAGCGCACCGTTTTCGCCAAAGAATCGCAGACTGCGCGGCTCCAGGTCGAATCGGAAAGGATGCGCAATTCTCTTCTCGGATCGGTTTCGCACGACCTTCGCACCCCCCTTACTGCCATCTCTGGTGCGGCCAGCCTGCTCATAAACGATGGAAACCTCGACGGCGAAAAGCGCCACGACCTAGCCCAGACCATCTTCGATGAGGCCGACCGCCTGAACCGCCACATCCGAGATCTACTGGACATGACCAAGCTCGACTCCGGCGTCGAGCCCAATCTTGAGTGGCAATCCCTCGAAGAGCTTATCGGCAGCGCGGTGTCCCGCACCAAGCTGCTCCTCGTTGGCCGACTGGTCCAAGTCGAGGTCGACCCGCAGATTCCGCTCCTCCGCCTCGATGGAGTCCTTATCGAAAAGGTCTTGGTAAACCTCCTCGAAAACGCCTCCAATCACACCGTGAACGGCACCGAGATTGAAGTGAGGGCTTGGGAGGAGGGCGGGATGGCAATAGTCGAAGTCGCGGACCACGGACCGGGGATCCCAGTCGAGGAGCAGAACCGGATCTTCAACAAATTTTATCGGCCCGCCGGATCGGCGGGAGATACTGGATACGGCATGGGCCTCGCGATCTGTCAAACCATCGTGCAGCTGCACCGAGGCTCGATCTCGGTGACCAACCGCCCCGAGGGCGGCGCCGTCTTCCGGATCGAGTTGCCCCTCTCGGGAACCCCGCCGGAAGTGCCAGTTGGATAAGACAAAGCTGCTGATCATTGACGACGAAGCGGCGATTCGCAAGCTGCTTCGCGCAGGATTAGAGCCGCAGCTTTACGATCTCTTCGAGGCCGAGAACGGCACCGAAGGAATGCGGTTGGTGGCCGCTAAAAACCCGGACGTGGTCCTCCTCGACCTCGGTTTGCCCGACGTTGACGGCGTGGAAGTCGCACGGCGTCTGCGTGAGTGGACAACCGTGCCCATCATCGTCCTCTCTGCGCGGGGTCAGGAGGAAGACAAGATCGCTGCCCTCGACGCCGGTGCCGATGACTACCTCACCAAGCCCTTCGGTCTCGGGGAACTCACCGCTCGCATCCGGGTCGCCTTGCGTCACCGCGGGGCGATCGAGTCGCCCGAACCCATCTTCGAAGCATTTGGTGTAAAGGTGGATCTTGCCGGAAGGCACGTGTTTCGCAACGATGCGGAAATCCACCTGACTCCCAATGAATACAAGCTTCTCGCAATCCTCATCCGCCATAGCGGCATGGTTCTCACCCACCGCCAACTCCTGCAAGAAGTTTGGGGACCGGCGTATTTGGACGAGAGCCACTACCTGCGGGTTTACATGGGACAGCTCCGCCAAAAGCTAGAAGAGAACCCAGCTACCCCTCGATTGCTTACTACCGAAGCAGGCGTCGGCTATCGACTCCGCACCGAGTAAGCGTCTTTACGGAATCCTGACCAACCCGCGCCCGATCCTGACTCCTCCTTGACGGTGTACCCCTGCACCATGAGAGTGTGGAAACAGGTCGTAGCGTCTGGGGGGCGGAGGTGTTTGGTGTTCGATTTTGGGTGTTAGGCCCGGACCCGAGTTTAGGTCTGCGACCTCCGGGCCGAACACCGAACACCCAACACCTAACACTTCCCTCTCCAGTGGTGGTCGCATGACCAACCTCCTCCTTTTCCTCAGCTTCCTTTTCCTTCTCCTTTGCGTCGCCAAGCCCATCGCAGCGCTCGGCTTGGAGCACGACGCGGAGAAGCGATACGACGAGCGTTGCGGACACAGAAAATGAACGATCTCTTTTACGTAGCGGTCACCGTCGCATTCTTTGCGATCGCGTTCGCCTATATCCGAGGTTGCGAAAACCTTCGCGGAGGAGCGGTCGATGAGTGACTACATCTGGACCTCAGGGGTCTGCATCTTGCTCATCGCCTACCTCCTCTACTCCCTGCTGCGGCCGGAGAAGTTTTAGATGACTGGCATCTTCATGATCGCGGTTTATTTTGTCTCGCTCTTCCTGCTTGTCAAACCACTCGGCAGCTATATGGCCCGAGTGTTCGAGGGAGAAAAGACACTTCTTTCACCTGTATTTGGCTGGATGGAGCGACTCATCTACAGGATCTTAGGGATTAACCCGGAGGACGACCAACCCTGGTGCAAGTACGGCGCTGCGATGTTGGCCTTCACGTTAGTCTCTATCCTTGCGACCTACGCAATGCTCCGGCTACAGGGCATGCTCCCGCTCAATCCCCAGGGATTCGATGGCAAGCAGATGCCCGGGCACCTCGCCTTCAACACGGCAGTCTCCTTCGCTTCGAACACGAACTGGCAGAGCTATTCGCCAGAGCTGGCGCTGAGCTACTTCTCCAACATGGTCGCCCTCGCGTTCCATAACTGGGCCTCGGCAAGCGTGGGAATGGCGGTGGCGATCGCGCTGGTTCGCGGGTTCTCACGCAAGAGCGCCAAGGGAGTTGGCAACTTCTGGGCGGACCTCACTCGGGCGACCCTCTACATTCTCTTACCGATTTCTCTGATCGGCGCGCTGTTTTTTGTGTGGCAAGGCGTGCCGATGACGTTCCACGCTCCTCAGACGATCACGACCCTGGAGGGAGCGAAGCAAACGATTGCGCTCGGACCGGTTGCTAGCCAAGAAATCCTCAAGCAGCTCGGCACCAATGGGGGCGGGTTCTTCAATGCAAACTCTGCGCACCCCTTTGAGAACCCCACACCGCTTTCGAATTTCGTGACTTTACTGCTCATCTTCTGCATCCCGGCCGCCCTCACCTACACGTTTGGCAGGATGGTTGGAAACGTGCGACAAGGCTGGGCGATCCTCGGCGCGATGACCGTTCTCTTTGTCGCTGGCGCGGTCGTCTGCAACGTGGCGGAGCAGGCGGGCAACCCGAATGTTGCCAAGGCTCATGTCATGACTCAGTCCACCGCCACCCAGCCGGGCGGCAACATGGAGGGCAAGGAGACTCGCTTTGGAATCGGGGCTTCGACCCTATTCGCGACCGTCACCACGGGCGCCTCGTGTGGAGCCGTGAACTCGATGCACGATTCCTACACTCCCGTGGGCGGACTCGTGCCCCTGTTCAACATCATGACTGGCGAGGTGATCTTCGGGGGCGTTGGGTCCGGCCTCTACGGGATGTTGATGTTCGCGGTCATCGCCGTCTTCATCGCGGGGCTGATGGTCGGGCGAACGCCCGAATACCTTGGGAAGAAGATCGAGAAGTTCGAGGTGCAAATGGCGATGCTGTCGGTGCTCGTCCTCGCGGCGAGCATCCTCGGGTTCACCGCCCTCTCGGCGAACCTCAACTATCCGAAGGATTCGCCCATCAACACCTTCGCGGGCTCGAACTATGGCGGCGCAGACACTCCCTACGGCCCTACCGTCGGGAACACGAATAACGGCGGCGCGCATGGGTTTAGCGAGATCCTCTACGCCTACACCTCGGCGACGGGCAACAACGGTTCTGCCTTCGCAGGCCTCACCGCCAACACCCCCCACTACGACCTCACCCTTGGCCTTGCGATGCTCATCGGTCGCTTCCTGATGATCATTCCCCTTCTCGCAATTGCGGGAAGCATGGCGGCTAAGAAGTCGGTGCCCGTCTCTGCGGGGACCTTCGCGACCGACAACGGGACGTTTGTGATCCTGCTGGTTGGTGTCGTGATCATCGTGGGCGCACTTACCTTCTTCCCCGCCTTGTCTCTCGGGCCAATCGTCGAGCACTACCAAATGCTCGGTGGAGGGCTGAAATAAGATGCCTAAACCTCTGAATATCTTCGAGCCCGCCCTCGTGAAGAGGGCGATCAAGGACTCGTTCGTCAAGCTAAATCCCAAGCTGGTCGCCAAGAATCCGGTCATGTTCGTGGTCGAAGTCGGCTCCGTCGTCACCACTTTCTTCTGGGCTCGAGACCTGATCACCCACCGGGGCGACGCCCTGTTCACCGGCCAAATCGCGATGTGGCTCTGGTTCACTGTCCTCTTCGCGAACTTCGCAGAGGCGATGGCCGAGGGCCGCGGCAAAGCCCAGGCGGACTCCCTGCGTAAGGCGAAAACGACCACCACCGCCCGTCGTCTCTTGCCGAACGGAAAGGAGGAGGTCGTTTCCGCCCCCTCACTCATGAAGGGTGATATGTTCGTCTGCGAAGTCGGCGACGCGATTGCCGCGGACGGCGAAGTGATCGAAGGCATCGCGAGTGTGGACGAGTCGTCGATCACCGGCGAATCGGCCCCCGTCATTCGGGAGTCGGGCGGCGACCGCAGCGCGGTCACTGGCGGCACCCGAGTGCTCAGTGATCGAATCGTGGTGCGGGTCACTCAGAATCCCGGCGAGTCGTTCCTCGATCGAATGATCGCTTTGGTCGAAGGCGCACAAAGGCAGAAGACGCCGAACGAGATCGCGCTCTCGATCTTGCTGAGCGGCCTGACGATCGTCTTCCTCTTCGCCACGATCACCCTCCTTCCCTTCGCGCACTACAGCGTGAACGCGGCGGGTCAGGGCGAGGTACCGACGATCTCCGTCATGGTCGCCCTCTTGGTCTGCCTCATTCCGACCACCATCGGGGGATTGCTGAGCGCAATCGGAATCGCGGGCATGGACCGGGTGATGCAGCACAACGTGCTCGCGATGTCCGGCAAGGCAGTCGAGGCCAGCGGAGACGTGAACACCCTGCTGCTCGACAAGACGGGCACGATCACGATCGGCAACCGAGAGGCAACTGCCTTCTTCCCCGCCGCTGGCGTCACTGAATCAGAACTCGCAGAAGCCGCCCAGCTATCGTCTCTAGCCGACGAGACCCCCGAGGGTCGCTCGGTAGTCGTGCTCGCCAAAGAGAAGTACAACATCCGCGGCCGAGAGCTCGAAGGGGTGGTTTTCGTTCCTTTCACCGCTCAGACCCGAATGAGTGGAGTAGACGATGGCATCCGTCAAGTCCGGAAGGGAGCAGCTGAGTCTATTCGGCTGTTCGTTGAGGGGCAAGGCGGCTCGATGAGCCCGGATGTTCAGCAATCGGTGGAGCGCATCGCTCGGGAGGGCGGTACGCCGCTCGCGGTGGCCGATGGCAAGCGTGTCCTCGGCGTGATCCAACTCAAGGACATCGTGAAGGGCGGCATGAAGCAGCGCTTCGGACTCCTGCGCGAGATGGGGATCAAGACGGTGATGATCACCGGCGACAATCCCCTCACGGCGGCGGCGATCGCCGCCGAAGCGGGCGTGGACGACTACCTCGCGGAGGCGACTCCCGAGATGAAACTGGCGTATATCCGCAAGGAGCAGGCGGGTGGGCGTTTGGTTGCGATGACGGGGGACGGCACCAACGACGCGCCTGCCCTTGCCCAAGCCGACGTGGGGGTGGCGATGAACACGGGCACCCAGGCTGCGAAGGAAGCAGGCAACATGGTGGACCTCGACTCGAACCCCACCAAGCTCATCGAGGTCGTCGAGATCGGCAAGCAGCTCCTCATCACCCGAGGCGCGCTCACCACCTTCTCGATCGCCAACGATGTGGCCAAATACTTCGCGATCATCCCCGCGATGTTCGCCGCGACCTATCCCGCGCTCGGAGCGATGAACGTGATGGGTCTTTCGAATCCGCGCTCCGCGGTTTTGGCCGCGGTCATCTTCAACGCGCTCATCATCATCGCGCTCATCCCGCTCGCCCTACGCGGCGTGAAGTACCGACCGATGAACGCGCAGGCCATCCTGCGCCGCAACCTTACCATCTACGGGCTATTCGGGATTCTCATCCCCTTCCCCTTCATCTGGGCCATCGACAAGCTCGTCGTCGCCCTTCACCTGGCATAAAGTCATGAAACTTCTAAGACCCGCTATCGCCTTGACCTTCCTCTTCATCGTCCTCACCGGCCTCGCCTTTCCTTTGGTGGTCTTCGGTGCAGCCCAAGGCCTCTTCCCTCGCCAGGCGAATGGCAGCTTAGTGCGCGATTCGCACGGTCGCGTCGTAGGCTCATTGCTTATCGGGCAAGCGTTTACGAAGTCCGAGTACTTCCATGGGCGGCCGTCTGCGGCGGGGAGCGGTTATGATGCGAACAACTCCGGCGGCACCAATCTGGGGCCGACGAGCGACAAGCTCATCAACGGCATCCACGACCCGAAGAACCCTTCAGGCGACTTCGACGGAGTGGTGGACTTGGCTAAGGCGGTTCGCCTGGAAAATGGGTTGTCCGCCGATGCGATGTTGCCATCCGACGCGGTGACCCGCTCGGGTAGCGGCCTCGATCCGGAGATCAGCGTGGAGAATGCGAATCTGCAAGCGGCGAGGGTCGCCAAGGCTCGGGGATTGACGACCGAGAAGGTGCGGGCGGTCATCGAGGAGCACGCGGTCGGGTCGAATTCGGCCAGTTTTGGGCCGCGACGCGTGAACGTCTTAGAGATCAATCTAGCCCTAGACAAATAGATCGCTCCCGCGATCTGTAGTCGCGCAGGAGCGAAAGCGACTGATTTCTACTCTGGCTTTGGCTGAAGCATCTCTAGTACCGTGACCCGACCTTCGTCAAGACTCATCGAATTGAGGCCGTCAACCTGCCGGGCCACATCAGTGTCTCGGTGGACCGCGCCTTACGCCCAGTCCGCCTCTCGGCGGACGCTTTCGAGGAATGTTTGGGTGAGCAAATATCCGAAGACTCCACACTGGGCAGCCAGCGTGTACCCGATCCAACGATGGCTCAGTATGCCCAAAACGAGGAACCCTACTGCGCCTGCACTCACGAGCCCCGAGACGCTCATGACAATTACCGACTCGGTGGGCAGTCCTTGACGTCGCAATCTCAGTCCCTTCGCCGCCATCGCACCGACCGCGACGACGATCACCAGGTGTGGACTAAATCGAGCGTGCGTGAACGAACCAATCAGAGTCGCCAAAAATCCCAGCAAGGCGGAAGTTCCCCAACCGATCGCATGTATCCGGCGCACAACAACAGGATGACGCACCTTTGGCTTCGGCGACTCGACCAAGGAGGTCGACTACAGACCGCCGGGAGCGATCTATTTTTTCTTTCGCCGCAACAGACACGCCAACCCAAGACCTAGCGCGGCAAGAGGCGCTGGTTCGGGGACGGGAGTGTGCTGGATGGAGATGTAGAACTCGGGAGTGTTGTTGTTGTCGGTGAAGAAATTGTCCTCCGCGGCAGCGATCAGGAATTGGGCACCGGCGGGGATGGTGAGGACGACTCCGTTGGCCGTACCGGTGAAGTTGTCGACTTCGAAGTCTTCTGCGATGTCGGTAGACAGGTTGCCGATGAGGGTGTTGGGGCTGAAGAAGTCAACGCCCGCATCGATCGCTCCGGGCACGCGATTGAGGTTATTGACCGGGAGGATGACGCTATTCGAGCTGAAAAGGGCGCTGAGGCCGAAGGCAGTCGGAGCGGGGCCTCCGAACTCGTTGTAGGCACCGCCTCTCTTGAGCAGGACGGTTTGTCCGGCGAAGAAACCGTTCGCGTTCAGATCGATAGTGAGGGCGTTGAGAGGTGCTTCGCCATTGGCGAGCAGGTACGACGCAGGCGAATTGATGAGAAACAGGTTCGCAGAGGAGATCTCGGCGATGGCAAAGAGCAAAGCAATAGGCAACAGACGTCGCATAGGCGGACTATGAGGCGAGATTCGTGCCGCTCGCGGCAAGCGCGACAAACCGGCAAATGTACGAGCAAGCCATGATAAAGAGCCCATGAAGAAGTTCTCGGACCTCACCGAACAGGAAGTGCTTGCCCTGGCCATCTCTCTCGAAGAGGAAGATGAGCGGACCTACGCGGATGTGGCGGAGCGCCTCAGACAGAATTACTCTGCCTCGGCGGCCCTCTTCGACGGCATGCGGGACGAAGAGTCCGATCACCGACGCCGACTATTGGAACTCTACCACGAGAAATTCGGCGAGCACATCCCCCTCATTCGGCGGCAAGACGTGACCGGATTCGTCCAGCGAAAACCCGTTTGGGTGATGCAGACCTTCAGTCTGGATGCGGTGCGCAAGCAAGCTCAGGCCATCGAATTCGAGACGCGAACGTTCTATGAACGGGCGGCACAGCGAACGAATGACGTTAGAGTAAGAACCCTCCTCGACGATCTCGCACTTGCCGAGCGCAGCCACGAAGCGAGAGCCAAAGAGCTGACGGCAGAGGTCCTCGATGACAGCGGCGCTCGCGAATCCGAGGATCAGGCACGGCATCGGCTATTCGTCATGCAGATCATTCAGCCGGGCTTGGCTGGCCTGATGGACGGCTCGGTGTCCACCCTCGCTCCCGTCTTTGCGGCGGCAGCCGCAACCAAGAACACCCACGATGCTTTCCTCATCGGCCTTGCCGCCTCGCTCGGTGCCGGAATCAGCATGGGCTTTGCGGAGGCCCTCTCGGACGATGGCGTCCTTACCGGTCGCGGTCACCCGTGGATTCGTGGCGCCGTCTGCGGAGCAATGACCACCGCGGGAGGCATCGGCCACACCCTTCCCTTCCTCATCGGCGACTTCAAAACGGCAATGGCGGTCGCGCTGGTGGTCGTGGTGATTGAGCTGGCGATCATCACGTGGGTGAGGCACAAGTACATGGACACCCCGACTTGGTCGGCAGCGATCCAGGTCGCGTTTGGCGGTGCGCTGGTGTTTATCTGCGGATTGTTGATCGGGAGCTCTTAGCCCAGCTTGATGGCTCGAGTCGCAATGTGCGCCTTCATCAACCGATGAATCGGCGTCGAATCGTCGTTTCGGCCGTCCTCAAAGAGCCCGGTGATCATAAACCCCGCAGCAAGCTGACCGCCGATCTGGGCGTCCAAGGTGTGGCTGAACTCGAGGGCGGCGCCGTTCTCGATATCCTCTCGCCTCTTCGCATCTAGCGTCGCGGGATCGATCTCGGAGTAGGGCAACGTGTGCTTAGCGACTCGCCTCCCGTCGTCATCCGCGGCATCGTGGTCGAACAGGTAAAAGGCGGGATTCATGAAGCCGGCCAAGAGCACGCCACCCGGACGAAGGACCCGGAAGCACTCCCGCCACACGACTTCGACGTCGGGCACAAACACATTCGAGATCGGGTGGAAGATCAAGTCGAACCTTGAATCTGGAAACACCGACAAGTCCGCCATGTCACCTCGGACTGTTTCGATCTCCAATCCATCTCGGTCAGCAACAAAGCGATCCTTGGCAAGCTGTTCGTCGGAGAGATCGAAGCTCACAACTCGGGCACCCGCCGCGGCGAGAGTGGGCGACTGCTGACCTCCACCCGAGGCGAGGCAGAGGACATCCTTCCCTGCGAGCTCTCCAAACCATTCTCTCGGAACCGCCCGAAGCGGAGTGAGGATGACCGACCAATCGCCACTGCGAGCACGAGCGATCGTCTCGGAATCGACGGGGATCGCCCATTCGCTGCTCGCGATCGACTCTTTGTTCCAGGCGTCGCGATTGTGTTCGAGGTAGCTCACGACCCTCAGTTTGACGGAGGTAGCGGGTAGACCTACTAGCGATGCACGAACACCACCGCTTAGCCATGGAAAAGGCGATCGAACGATTGCGCCAAGACCCAGATGTAGTCTTGATTCTCTTGGGTGGCTCGATCGCCAAAGGTATCGAGCGTCCAGATTCGGATGTCGACCTCATCGCCGTCGTCACCGACGCCAGATACGAACGGTGCATCGCCGAGCAGGAAGTCGCGTTCCTCTGGACCGATATCGCAGATTGGGAGGGAGGCTATCTAGAGGGTCGCTATGTCTCTCGTTCGTTTGTCCTGCAAGCAGCTGAACGAGGATCAGAGCCGACGCGCTGGTCGTTCATCGGCGCGAAGCCGGTTTGGGGTCAGGACGCGGAAATCGAGGCGGCCATCCCGCGAATCCCTGTTTATCCCGAGTTCGATCGAGAACGGCGACTCGATGCCTTTATGGCTCAGGTCGGAGTGTGTCGCTACTACTTCTGGGAGGAAGCGGTGCGGCGGAACGACCCGTATTTACGAGCGTGGTCGGGCGTTCAGGTCGTGCTCTTCGCCGCCCGAGCGGTGCTCGCTCACGATCGAGTGCTCTTCCCGAATCAGAAACGATTGATGGAGACCTTGGCGAAATGCCCCTCGAAGCCGTCGGATTTTGACGGGCTTGCGGAAAGGACCCTGTCTGGAGATGGCGAGGCTTGTGACGCGCTGTGTCAAGCCATGGTTGCCCTCGTTGGCAGTCGGCGAACGGAGGGAGTTCCGTCGAGATTCCAACAGGACGTCGAGATGTCGTGGTTCACCGGGTCGCACGACGTTGCTGAATGGTGAGCTGGCTCAGGAGATGGTTCCCCTTTCTCAAGGGGGAACCGTGGGGAGGGGGTTGCGCTCACCGACAACTCTTCCGTTGCCGCGACTAGAAGAACTCCAATAGCCGATCCGCCCACTTCCAAGGCGCTTCCGCGTCTTGGTGTTTGCAGTAGACGAAGCAGTCTTTGCCCTCGTCGACCTTTGACCGGAAGTAGGCCGCCCACTCCTTGAGCCGGTCGTCGGTGTACTCGCTGCGCCGCATGCGGAAGTAATAGTGGTTCGCAGTATCTCGACGCTGAGCCGCGGAATCGTCGATATCCCAGCCGACCCACGCAACATCGTGGGCGCGCAAAATGTCCTCCACCTCGGGCGCGTGCCAGGTCTCGTTTCGGAACTCCACACTCCATCGCAGACTCGGTCGCTTAGGCATCGCTTCCAAAAACTTGCTGAGGCGCTCATCGTCTCGCTTAAGATTGGGCGGCAACTGGACCAGCATTGCGCCGAGTCGGCCGGCCTTCTCGAGGGGCTCCAGTTTCTTGAGAAAGACCCCCGCAGGCTCGTAGGCTTCCGGCTTGAGACGCGCGTAGTGAGTAACTTGACGATGCATCTTGGGCGTGAAAAGGAAGTGCTCGGGGGTGTTGGCGATCCACTTGTTCAGCATCGCCTCGCCCGGCATCTGGTACCAGGTGCCGTCGGATTCCACCGTCTCGAACCGGCTCGCGTAGTACTCAAGGTATCCGGCTTGCTTCAGGCCGACCGGATAAAACAGGTCCTCTCCCTGCCATTCCTTGTATGCAAATCCTGATAGGCCGATGTGCAGCTTTGCCATTGGATTAGAAGTATGCCCAAACCACGGTCAGGGGGCTCGGTTTGCTTTCTTTCGCGACGCGAGAAATGCCCGCCAATCCCAGGTCTCCGCATCGTCGCACGGCTGGAGTGCGACCGCCGAGACGATGCGTGTGGCAAGCCGGCCGACCGTCTGGTCGAATTCGGTCCCAGCCACAATCCGCGGATCTCCGAAGGGCTTGGTCACTGCGCAGTCGCTGCACATCGGGCGAAGGTTGATGGTTCGATTGCACGCAGTGCCTATGTGGTCGAACGTAGTGGCCTCGGCACCGCATTCGTCGCACTTGCCGTCCGTTTTGGCAAAGACGCGAGCCCGGTCCTTTTCCGACACGAGCGCATTTCGGCGTGGGTAGCCACCCCCAACCTGGTGCCAGAGAATCTGCCCCAAGGTTGCTTGACGCTCGAGATCGAAGATGGACTCATCGACCAGGTGGCTCCGGAACTGTCGCACGAAGCTGGCCTCCTCTCGACACTCAGGGCAGCAGTAGGGACTCCGCTCAGAGGGCGCCACCTTTCCGCAGTTTGGGCACTGGCTGCAGTCGACGCTCATCGGTGCCTCGCGACGATCACCTACCAGGACAATCCGATCGACCAGATAGCAAAGCGTAGCCCTCGCCTGCTCATCGGCATTATCTCCCTTGGCCGCTTCGCTAAAATGGGGAAGAGATTCGCGAAGTCGGCGAAGAGTCGCTTCGGCACTCATTTCCCGATTATGAATGGAGAACGACATGAACTCTGAACCTACTGTTAGCGTTCGATACATGACCCTCGACGTGGAAAAGTCCGTAGAGTTCTACGTTTCCCATTTAGGATTCGAGCTCGAGTGGAAGCAGCCTCCCGCCTTTGGCGCGATCAAACTGGGAGCTTTGAGAATTCTCCTAAGCGGTCCCGGCAGCTCCGGCGCAAAGCCAATGCCGGATGGATCGACGCCGATCCCTGGCGGCTGGAACCGGATTCAGGTCTTTGTCGACGATATCGCCGAAAAGGTCCAAGTGCTGAGGGCAGCCGGGTGCCAATTCCGTGGAGAAATCGTCAAGGGCGTGGGCGGATCGCAAATCATCCTCGACGACCCGTCCGGGAATCCGATCGAGCTTTGGCAGTCTGCCTAGTCCATCGAAATGTAGTAGCCAATGAGATCGGTGCTCGGCGAGTCGCCCCCAAGCTGGCCAAAAATCTCCCGAATCTGACCCCGATGGTAGACGCCATGGGTGATCACGTGGCGGGCGATCTCGCCGAACGATCGGTCGTTGGCAACGCCCGCAAAATTTGAGTAGAGAATTCTCTTATCCGGATCAATGGACCCGACGGCGCCTCTCCACGCCTCGTGAAGGCTGTCGATCCACGCCTTCGAGTCGTCCTCCGGAACCTCCACAAAAATTCCACAACGCTCCACCCATATCCGCTCCGCCCAGAGCAAGTGTGTGAAGACACAGTTGAGCCTGAGACGCAGATCAGCCGGAAAATCCTGATAGGGGCCGGGGCTGCGGAGGACCAAGAAATCTGATGGCCCCAAGTGAACGACGTTCGCCAACAACCGGTTCGCCCATGCGTCGTAATCAAATCCATCAGCCAGCCAATCCTTCATGGCCCGAGTTTACGGCCTAGAAGGGCCTACTTGGCCCAGAAGGCCGATCGTGCGAAGGATGGCAAAGTTCGCGACTGTCAAAATGCCGAAATACACGCTCCCGCCGCCCTGAAGGAATCGCGCAACCGACAATGCCGGTCCATCTCAAATCTCGACAGGAAGTCCTTCGCAGAGATAAGCCTCAAAACCGCCCACCACGTCAAAAACATCAAAGCGGCCTTGCTTCGCAAGCAGGCTCGCTCCGATCGAGGAGCGGTAGCCGGTTTGGCAATGAATCGCAATCGGCCGGTCGAAGGAGAGTTCACCCAGGCGCGACTCAAGGTATCCGAGCGGGATGTGGATGGCCCCTGAAACATGCCCTTCCCGAAATTCGCCGGTGCCGCGCACATCAAGAACATCCAATTCGCCGGCCGCGAACCGCCTTGCCATTTCAACCGGAGAAATCTGCCCCATCGTTACCAGGTTCCGGCCGCCGAAGACCTCCGGCCCAAACCAACCCGCAACGTGATCGAGGCCGATCATATACATGTCTCGAACCGCCGCATCAACCTCTTCTTGCGAGGTCGCCACCAAATAGATCGGTCGATCGTAAGGAGCAAGCCAGCCAATCCAATTGGTAAACGACTTTCCGTTCGGAATTCCGATTGTTCCGGGGATAAATCCTTTGTGAAACTCCCCAACCGAACGCACGTCGGCAACGAACTCGCCCGAGCCTATCACGTCGCTAAACAACTGGGATGGAAGCAAATGAACTTGAGCAGGACCGTCAATGACAGAAGGACCCTCCTTGTTCATCCGCTTCATTTGCTTGAAGTAAGCGGGAGGCTCGGGCTGACCGTCCAAGACTCGGCCTACGAACTCGGTCTCGTCTAGCACCTTGACCGCCCAGTTGGCCTTCTTCTCGTAACCAAGTGTGCTAACCGGAACGCCTCCCAGGCTCTTGCCGCAGGCGCTTCCCGAGCCGTGGGACGGCCAGAGAATAAGGTCGTTTGGGAGCTTCGCCTTGAATCGCTGAAGCGATTCGAAGAGCCCCCGAGCCCCCTTCTCCATCGTTCCCTTGATGCCCGCAGCGGTTTCCAAAAGGTCGGGCCGACCCACGTCGCCGACAAAGATAAAGTCACCCGTAAAGGCACAGAGCGGCTCGGCACAAGCTGGCTCGTCGGTGAGAATGAAGCTAATGTGCTCCGGCGTGTGGCCCGGGGTCTTCATCACGTCGAGCCTCACCTTCCCAACTCGTATCGAGTCGCCATCCTTAACAAGCCTCACATTTGGCTGGTCGGCGAATCCGTATTTCCAATCGGCGTCGCCCTCGTCGCTCAGGTATAGGGTCGCGCCGGTTCGCTCGGCCAATTCACGGCTGCCGCTAAGGAAGTCGGCATGGATGTGGGTCTCGGTGACGGCGGTGATTCGCAAGCCTTCGACCGCCGCGGCTTCGACGTAGGCCCCAACCTCTCGGTTGGGATCAATGATGGCCGCTTCTCGCGTCCTCACGCACCCAACCAGAAAGCTGGCTTGAGCAAGTTTGTCGTCATAGAATCGCTTGAGAATCATGGGTTGTCTTGAAGCGTGAAAAAGAACGTGGCGCCAGCCGCAGGCTCACTCTCCGCCCACACTCGGCCTCCGTGGCGCTTTACAATTCGATCCACGTTGGCAAGGCCGATGCCGGTGCCTGGAAACTCGGACTCGAGGACGAGGCGTTCGAACGGCAGGAAGATCTTTGGGGCGTACTTCATATCGAAGCCAATGCCCTGATCGCGCACCCAGAAAACGTCGCCGGTCTGCCCAATCTCGATCGACGAGCCGGGCGGCGAAAACTTGCAGGCGTTCTCGATGAGGTTCACGATCACCGTGCGGAGCAAAATTGGGTCGGCTTGGGTTTGCATGCCGTCTTGAATCTGAAATTGATGGGTGTCTTTTTGGTCGAAAGCAATGGACGCAACCAGGCGACTTACATCGGTATCTAGGCGCCTGACCTCCACCCTCGAAAGGCGGGAAAGTCGGAGCAGCTCGTCGATGAGTTGTCCCAATCGATTTGCGTTATGAACCTGGCGTTCGAGTAGTTCCCGGTGCTCCTCGGTGAGCTCAGCTCCGATCTCCATCAGCAAGATGCTCGATGTGCCGACGATCGCTCGCACCGGAGCGCGCAAATCGTGGGAGATCGAGTAGTTGAAGGCCTCGGCTTCCTTCACCGCCTGCTGGAGTTCGATCGTTCTCTCTTCGACTCGCTGGCTCAAGGTCTCCTCGATGTCCTTGCGATCCTGGATGTCGCTGTTGATTCCCAGCCAACCGGCGACGTTACCTGTGGTGTCTCGTACCGGCAAGGCTCGAGCACTTATCCAACGGTACTCGTCGTCTCGATTCCGAATGCGCATTTCGGTAGAGTAACTTGACTCGGCAAGCCTTGAAGCCGCCCACGCTTCGGCCACCCGGGGCAAGTCGTCTGGATGAACGCGAGAGGCCCAACCGTGGGGAAGCGCGTCTTCGGGAGTGATACCCGTGGTCTCATAGAAATCTTGGCTGATATAGCTCAGGCTGCCATCGATCTCTCCGAACCAAACCGTCGCAGGTGATAATTCCACGAGTTGGCGGAATCTCTCCTCGCTGGCTGCCGTGGCAAGGAGAGCCTGAACCTGATCGGTGACATCAAGGATGACTCCGGCGAGTCGGAGGGGCTGGCCATCCGCATCGAGCTTCGCCTCTCCGCGGGCCAAGAGCCATCGTTCCATGCCGCTCGCATCGGTCGTCCGGTACTGAACTTCGTAGTGACCACCGGAAGTTAGCGCTGCGTTGATCGCCTCCCGCATTCGTTCCAAGTCCTCTGCGTGCACAGCCGCCAAATACTGTTCAACGGGCATTCCATCGACGGAATCGGGCATCGCAAAGAAACGCCCGAGGAGGTCGTTTCCAAAGACTAAATCGTTCGGCACATCCCAGTCGAATGTGGCGACCTGGGCCGTATCGAGAGCGCGGTCTTGCCTGGCCCGCTGTTCTCGAAACGCTCGCTCGGCATCTCGCGCGCCCGTCACATCCATCGCATGGATGACCACTCCTTTCGCTTCGCCATCGGTCGCACGATCGACGACATAGGAGGCGAGGACCTCGCGGGTACCGTTGGCGTAAGGCGAAGTCAACTCCACGGTGTGGCTCTCACCTTCAAGGGCGCGCTGAACATGGTTCTTGGCGACTGCGAAAACCTTCGGCCCAAGCGCCTCTTCAATCGTTTTGCCAATGATGTCTTCGCGCTTAACTCCAAGTTCTCGCTCGTAACCGTCATTAACAAATTGGTAACGCATTTCGCGATCCAGGTAGGCAACCCTCACCGGGAGACGATCTGTGACAAGGCGAAGGAGATTTGCCGCATCTTCAGCTTCGGTTCGCTGTCGCTCCAACTCAATCGCCTTTCGACGGAGTTCCAACTGGGCCATCACTTGGCGAGCCAGAACGGTAAGCGCGTTGCGCTGGAAATCGTTCAGCTTTCTTGGAACCGTATCGAGCACGCAAAGAGTCCCGATCGGTAATCCACTTTCGGTCTCCAGGGCGGCTGATGCATAGAACCTTAGGTGAGGATCCTTCCGGACGAACCGATTGTCTTCGAACCGTGGGTCAAGGGTTGCATC
Organism: Fimbriimonadales bacterium; assembly: GCA_038321975.1. GTDB lineage: Bacteria > Armatimonadota > Fimbriimonadia > Fimbriimonadales > Fimbriimonadaceae > Fimbriimonas. Next base: position 102,505 of record JBBQFM010000008.1, read on the forward strand.
GTTGACTTCGAAAACCCCGCGGCTGAGAATGGCGTGAGCGCAAATGCTCGACTCGATCTCAGTCTCCGTCATCTCGACTCCGACCTTGGCCTTAACCACTGCCTGCCTTCGTCTACCAAGCTGACGAGGGAAACCGACGTGCCGCAGATGCCCGCCGCGAGAGCCACGATCTCATCGAAATCGGACTCAGACGGAGTGTCAAGCACCTGATAGGAGCGTAGCGCGTCAAGACGCTCTCTCTCCAACGGGTGCAACTCCGCACGCATGACTCATTCTAACAGGAACGCCCGACGGGACGAAGATGGAGAAGCGCTCAATGCCCTGGCCAAGTATGTGGAGTACGGCTTTTGCAGGCGGTTGAAGGTCGCAAAGCCGAAAAGGAGATTGGGCGCCTTCAAGGTTTTCGAGGCTACGACGATCTCTCGGAGCAGCGTAATAATTTGATCAAGGCGATGCAAGGGTTCATGTCGGGGCCAACACGGTGAACAACGACCCGTACGGCGCGTCGCCGGTGCGATTCCGACTCTCCTACTCGGGCATGGCGATCGGCGACCCGCCCCCGTTCGTCACTCATCACTCATCACTCATCACTCATCACTCATCGCTTCCCAACTCGCGCTCACCGCCCCCCCCCAAGGCAAGCATGTAGACTGGCCCTACATGCTTGCCTTGGTCGCTCTTCTCACAATGGCCGGTACTCCTCGGGATGCTCGGCTCAACACCGACTGGAGCTTCCACCGGGGTCCCGCTGCTTCCGAAGGAGGCTGGGAGAATGTCGATCTTCCTCACTCAGCTCGACTGGAAGACGACACCGCCCCATCTTTTCATTCGTTCCAGGGCGAGGTCTGGTATCGGAAGACCCTAAGCCTTGCTCCCGGATGGCGAGGCAAGCGAGTCGCCCTCAAATTCGAGGCCGCGATGCAAGTCGCGGACGTCTACGTGGATGGCAATCTGCGAACCCACCACACCGGTGGCTACCTACCGTTTGAAGTCGATCTCAGCCCCGAAGCTGGAAAGGGCAAACCCGTCGAGGTCAAGGTGATGCTCGACAATCGCGACCACCCCGAGTTCAACCCGGGAAGGTCGCAAAGCCAACTAGACTTCACCTACGCAGGCGGGCTCTACCGCAACGTGTGGCTAGAGGTCACCGAGCCCACCTATATCGAAGACGTCTTTGCCACCGCCATCAAAGTTTCGGCCGAGATGGCCGAGGTGATGATCCAACCCAGCTGCCCCAAAAAGACCTACGGCGATGAGCTAGAGGTATCTCTGCTCGACCCGAGCGGGGCGCAAGTTGGGTCGGGCGTGCTGGACGCCGAGGGCAAAACCTTCATCAAGGTGAAGAAGCCCCACCTCTGGGACCTCGACCACCCCAACCTTTATCGGGCAGTCACCCACCTTCGCCGCGAGGGTCAAACGATTGATGTTCTGGAAACCAGGTTCGGAATCCGCCACCTTGAGTTCGACCATAAGCGAGGCTGCTTCCTAAACGGCAGGTCGATCCGTCTTGAGGGCGCAAACCGACACATGGGATTCCCCATCGTCGGAAACGCAGCATCCGATGCGGCCCAATATCGGGAGGCCCGAAAGCTAAAGTCTCTCGGCCTGAATATACTGCGCCTCGCCCACTATCCCCAGTCGCCCGCATTCCTAGACGCATGCGACGAACTTGGAATCTTGGTGATCGATCCGATCCCCGGTTGGCAGTTCTACCGAGACGATGTGCCGTTCCGAGAACACGTCCTGCGCGACGTTCGCGAGACGGTGATGCGTGACCGTAACCACCCGTGCGTCGCCATCTTCGAGACCTGCCTCAACGAAACCTATAACGCTACCGACGACTTCTGGCGTGAGTGCTCAATGGTCGCTCACCAAGCCTTTGGGCAAGGCAACTTCTTTACCGGCGGCGACGCTTACGGCAAGAAGGACTACTCGAAACCCCTGTGGGACGTACCTTGGACCGGCTGGGACGATGACCATTTCTCTCGGCCCGCCCTCTACAAGATGCAGAAGGGGATCGACCGCGAGTACGGCGACTACGAATTTGGCGGAGAGCAAAGCACGAGCCGAGTGGGACGTGGCGATGGCGAAGGCGCCCTCATGCTTCAGGCCTGGAACTTCATCTGGTCTCACAATAGAAACCGCGGCAACCCTTGGAGTTTTGGCGACCTCACTTGGGAAGGTATCGACACCTATCGCGGCATGAACCCTACTTCTCCGGTGTCCAAGTCGGGAATGCTAGACCTGTTCCGACTCCCCAAGACGGTCGCGTTCTTCTACATGAGCCAAGGCGCACGGAGACCGATGGTGCACATCGCCAACCAATGGTCTGCCCGTCCGTCACCGACCAAAGTGGTGGTCTTCAGCAACTGCTCGTCGGTTGCGCTTCTCTTGAATGGCAAGGAGATTGCCCGCCTGGGGCCGGACAGCGGCCCGACGACCGGCTATCTCGGCCCGAAGGTCGCTGATCCGCTCTATTGGGCGCATGGTACGGGCGAGATTTTGCCGGCGACCCAACTGTCGACCCCAATAGGGGGTGCGACAGGAGCACTGCCATTCAGCGGCGGAAATTGCCAGAACCTTGCCCATCCGCCTTTTACTTTTGAGGGAGTTCCTTACGGAGCCGGTCAGATTGAGGCGGTTGGCTATCTGAACGGTCATGCCGTCGCGCGCGACAAGCTGTACACACCTGGGAAGGCAACCCACTTGGCACTTCGGGTCGATACCCATGGTCGGGATCTCGAAGCGGATGGTTCGGACTTTGTATTCGTCTATGCGGAGTTGCGGGACGATCACGATCAAGTGGTTCCCAATGGCTCACAAGCAATTCGCTTGTCGGTTTCGGGCCAAGGCACCTTGCTCGGGTCAGGAGAGCGCCGAGCCGAAGCGGGCATCGCCCCGTTCATGATTCGCGCCAGCCACGTAGCCGGAGCCATCGTTCTGAAAGCAACCGCTGCCGGAATTGCAGATGGAAACACGATTTTCAAATCAGTTCCGCGAGCGCCCTGAAATCTGACCCCGGTAAAGAAACTTGGCATTTCTGCAAAGTTCCTGCAGAATACTTATATCTACAGGGTTGTAGAGGAGTTGTTTTGACTGTAAAACCTATTTTATTTGCCGCTCTCCTGGCCCCTCCGGCGCTTTGCCACGCCGCACTCTTCTCCGGATTAGCAACGATGACTTCTGGGCCAACCACCCAGTTGGGAACGATCGTGAATAGCGCGATCACGATTACGAATACCCCCACTGCCTTTACGGTCGCGGGTTTCGTAGACATCCAGGTTCCTGCAGGCGCCGTTAGCGGAACCCTACTGCAGTTCACGGTCGACCGGCCCTTGAACGCTGCTTACTTCCCGCCGGTGAGCACGTTATCGACCACCACGACGCTTACTGGCTTCTCAGCTCCACCCGCCGGAAGCACGTTCGGCCCAACCTCAGGTACGACGAACACCGAGTTCAATCTCTATCCAGGCGTCCTGTTTTCAAAGTCGAACATTCCCCTCCTTCTCACAAACGGAGCGGCAGTCTGGCTGAGTCTCAGTAACACCAGCCCCCTGTTCGTATACACCACAGGCGGAACCCAATACGTGAGACAAACGTTCGACTTGGACGGCGTCATTCTCACCGGCCCAGGAGGCATCTGGACGGTCGACTTCCCCATCACGTCGGAAGTTGTTCCGGAGCCCATGAGTTTCCTAGCCCTTGGCATGGGAGTCTTGGCATTGGTTCGACGCAAGAAGCGTTAGGCCCACGTAGATTTCGGAATGAATTGAACGAAAGGAGTTGAACAATCGGAGGAGGCGTGTGACCTCCTCCGAAAAGTTTGGCTTTCCGGAATATAATGCAACCTGATTGAAGCTAGGACTGCCTAGGTGGAGGTTGCCTTGAAAGCAACAGTCGTTTTATTTGCCTCGCTCTCTGTTTCCGCCGCTTACAGCGCGAACATCTTTGCCGCAAACGCAGCAATGACCTTCGGTCCGATGACTCAGATCGGCACCATTTCGACCAGCACCTTGGTGATCAACAATGGTCCGGGCTCGTTCACCGTCTCTGGCTATGTCGACATCCTCGTCACCCCCGGAGTCCACGCGGGAACGCTCCTGTCCTTCACCGTGGATCGGCTGCTCGATCCGAACTACACCCCAGCCGTAGGCACCGCATATACGGTGACCAGCCTGAACGGCTTTTCGCAGCCGCCGGGCTTTAGCACCTTCACCAACACAAGCGGCCACTCGTACACCGAGTTCACCAACTTCCCGGTGATCTCCAGATCGAACATCCAAATGAACCTCGTCAACGGCGTGGGGGCCTGGAACACGACAGTCACCAGCCCCGCGTTCACCTACGTGACCGGCGGCACCCAATACGTACGCCAAGTCTTTGACCTCGACGGGTCGATCAACTCGATGATCGGCGGTACTTGGAAAGTCGATTTCCCTCTCACGTCGGAGGTCGTTCCGGAGCCGATGAGTTACCTACCCCTTAGCTTAGGACTTGCGATGTTAGTGAGAAGGAAAAGGAAGCGCTAAGTCAGGCCCAAACTCGCCAACCCCGCCTTCAATCGATCGATCGGAACCGTCATCGGATCCGCTTGACCCGCGATGCCCGCATTCTCGTCGAGGACGCCCTCGCCGAGAATGTAGGCGTACTCAGCGCCCACAACGTTTGCCAGTGTCCAAAAACAGGGGTTCGGATATCTTGGCCCGAACATCTCCAACACCTTCACGCCCGGTCGGCTGAAGACAAGGTTAGTCAACCCGGCTCCATGGGGCGCGACGATCGCCTCGGCCGACTTGAACAGGTCCGATTGTTCGTGCATCGTAAAATGCTCCATCTGGATCGACTCGAACCCAAGCGGCTCCAGAACCCCAAAAACATCCGTCTCGTTGGTAGCCGCCCGTGGCCCGGTCGTCTTGCCTCGCGAGATATACAAACGCCGTTTCCGAGGACCATCAGGGTCGGGAAAGAGCCCGCGAAGGAAATCTACAACCCACGGCGCCGGGTTACCGTTGACTCCGGGAATGGAGGACACCCACAGTTCATCGGCCCGAACGTGAGGGTTTTCGGCAAGCGAAACGATCTTCTTCGGATCCACGCCAAGCGCCTCTAGGCTCTGAATGTGAAAAGGCATGCTGGTCGCCGAAGCAAATACGTAGTCCGCCTTACTCACGTCAAGACCGGCTTGCTGAAGCAAATATGCCCGAGGCAAGGACTCGAGAATCCAGTGGAAGTAATTTCGGCGCCCGGCCGAAGAAATGATCGCAGCGGATCCGGAAAACACTCGGCACGGAGGCAGCCGCAGCACATACGACGATGAATGCAGCGCCCGAGAATTGGCCCCAAGCTCAATCGACACGTCGGCAAGCAAATGGTCTCGCTGGGTGATCACCCAGCCCGCCTCGTTCACGCAGCGTCCCCGAGGAACCCGCGCCGCAAACGCGGGCTTCTGTCCCGTCTTGATACGTTTGGCAAAGACCTGAACCCCACCGTCGCCGGGGTCGAGGGGCATTTGGCGCTCGATCGTGATCTGAGGAACGACCTCCACGATGTCCACCACATCCGGACTTCCCTGCTCCGCCTGGATCGACGAATAGACTCGCGGGGGGCCGAACCGCTCGCTGGTCGAGCCGGTGACGAATTGAGCACCGCGGATCGCAGCGAATGGAAGTTTAAGAACGGCTGAGCGGAACCGACGAAGCTGCGGACCAAAAGCCCGCAGCACTCGGTTTTGCTTCCAACTCATCCTGCGGACTTAATAAAATCCCTTGCTGGATTGGTTGGCTGCGTCCATGTACTCGCCGATGAACTTCATAAACTTCGCTTCATCGGTGGTCTGGGCGTTGGTCATGAATCGGTAGAAGACGCCTTCCGGATTCTGGCCCTTCAGCAGCTGATACTTGAAGATGTCGATCTTCAGCTCGCTGTTCGAGGACCGGTAACCGTAAGGCCCCTTGTAGAAGTAGCCCGTCAGCTGGGTTCCACCCTCGCTCTTGAAGCGAGCGACTCGAACGGGAACGTCTCCGTGGGCCTGAGTCTTCGCCATCGCCACATGCTCCTCTTCGGAAACCAAGCCTTGGCCGCCGAAGCAGAGATGGGGATCGTGGAAGCTATCCTTGTCGCGGCTCGCAATAAGCACCGCATCGATCGATGAAGAGCCGTCGGTGTAGTTGCGACACACGATGCCGTACGGCTGAAGAATGTCGTAAGTCGTCTGCTCCATGCGGTAGCTCTGCAACGGATTCGCATTGCTATGCAGGTAGCCGCGGTCACCGACGCGCTCCGGCGCCGCCTGCTCCATGAACTTCTCGTCCCGCTTAGGGCCCTGCTGAGCCTTCGTGAACTGGAAGCCCGCGAAGCACATTACGAGCACTCCCGATACGAGATACGTGCGTGTTTTTAATCCTTCCATCCGAGAACCCTCGCTAATTTAAAGAGAATGAAGAAGCACAGCACCAAGGTGATGTAGCCGCTGTAGTCGTGGAATTGGTGGCCGGCATCGGCACCGTACATATCTCCCACCACACCGATCAGGGCAATTCTGAGGCCGTTGATGAAGAGACAGAGCGGGACGACGAAGATGGCCATGCCGATGTTGCCCCAGGTCTTAAGCCGGGCAATCAGCATGAAGAAGATCGTAAACGCGGTGACCGCCAGAACCAGCTTCAGACCGCTACAAGGCACTTCCACGTTCAGAACGAAGTTGTTCAGGTAGATCGTCGTGGGGTCCGGCTGATAAGGATGCATTCCCGAGAGGGCAAGCATCTGGTAGGCGACTTTCGTGCTGACCTGCTGGAGAGGGTTCGTATACGTGTCGAACGCCATCGTCCAAATCGGCAAGCAGAACGCGAGGTACAAGACCGGCGCGGTCAGCTTCAACATCCATCGCCATCCGGCGACGAATGAGATCGCCGTCAAAAGCGTGAACAGGAGGCCGAACGACAAAATGAACGCAATGTTCGCGCTGTAAGCTGCCCGAAGCAGGATGATCAGCGGAACCGCGGCGAGCATCGCCCAGTAGCTGGGGATGATCGGAGTGTCCTTGATCCGCGGCCAGTTTCGGTAGATGATGTAACCCGAAATCAGCGGAACCAAAGGTCCGTGGGAGTAGTACCCGTCCTTACTTCCCCAAATGCTCGGCAAGAAGAGCCAGAGTGGGAGAAAAGCGAGGGCGATACCAATGGTAAGAGCGACGCCGGGCCAAAATGCCTCCGACTGTCGGACATCCTTCAGGATCTCTTGCCAACTTTTCTGTGGGGTTAACGGTTCCTTTTCAGAAAGTAGCCCAGCACCCTCCCCCACGGGGATGCTTGCGGCATCGACATTAACTTGCATAAGACAACGCTCTCCGGCAGCACTGCGCAGCGTGCCCCTCATTGTAACATGTCGGGTTCACCGAACGTTCCACTGCCTGTGTATTTGCTATGATTTGAAACCTTCCTCTGAAAACTTTGATGCTGAATTTGAACACAGATTTTCCTGGTCTAACATGCCGTCCCCTCAAGAATCATGCCGATTCGCGAGGTTGGCTGATCGAACTTTTTCGGGACGATGAACTGCCTGAGGGATTCGAGCCCGCAATGGGCTACGTAAGCGTCACCCATTCTGGGGTCGCACGAGGTCCTCACGAGCACCGAGACCAAACCGATGGTTTCGGATTCGTTAACGGACAATTTGATCTCTACCTTTGGGAAAACCGGGAGGGATTTGGCGAAAAATCTGTTGTGATTCGCGTGGGTATTGATAATCCCGTTTTCATCACGGTTCCCCCCGGCATCGTTCACGCTTACAAAAACGTGGGCGACACCGACGCCTATGTCCTGAACTATCCTAATCGTCTTTACGCCGGGTGGGGTCGGGCTGAAGCAGTTGATGAGATCCGTCACGAAGATTCGTCGGAATCGAGGTTTCGCCTGTGAATATCCTTGTCACGGGCGGCGCCGGATTTATCGGATCAACCTTCGTGCGGATCGTAAGTGAGCACCTTCCCACCGCTAAGATCACGATCCTTGACGCGCTTACCTACGCTGGAAACCTGTCCACCATCGAAGATGTCCTGGCCAACGACAACGTGAAGTTCTTTCCGGGCAAGATCCAAGACAAGACCGTCGTCGAAGGGATCATCAAGGCCGAAGGGATCACTCACGTCGTCAACTTTGCTGCCGAGTCGCATAACGACCGATCCTTGCTCGAAGCGGGCAGCTTCATTCAGACCGACGTAATGGGCGTCTACGTCTTGCTGGAAGCGGTGCGGGACTTCAAGCTCCACCGCATGCTTCACGTGAGCACCGACGAGGTCTACGGAACGATCGATGAGGGCCACTTCACCGAAGAGAGCCCCATCCAGCCCAACACCCCCTACAGCTCCAGCAAGGCGGGCGGCGAAATGCAGGCTAGGTCCCACTTCAAAGCTTTCGGCACCCCCGTCATCGTCACCCGCGGTGGCAACACCTACGGTCCCTACCAATTCCCGGAAAAACTCGTCCCCCTGTTCACCGCCCGGCTCATCGAGGGCAAAAGGGTGCCGCTTTACGGCGAGGGACTGCAGAGCCGAGAGTGGATCCACGTCCGAGACCACGCCGCCGGCATCCTCACTGCCCTCCTAGAAGGAGAAGTGGGAGAGGCTTACAACGTGGGCGACGTGAACGAGCGCACCAACCAACAGACCGTAGCCCTGCTCCTTCGAGAGACGGGACGAGACGAAGATTTCATTAAGAGAATCCCCGACCCTCGCAAGGGCGCCCACGACAAGCGATACTCAATGACCGCTACCAAGCTCGCCAACCTCGGATGGAAGCCACAGGAGAACTGGGAGGAGCAGATGAAAGCCACCGTTCGCTGGTATCAAGACCACGAAGACTGGTGGAAGCCGTTGATGGCAACCCCCGACTTCCAAACCTTCATGAAGAAATTCTATGGGGCATCGCTGGGAGAGGAGCTTTGATTTATCCGGTCGCAGGGAGCAGGGCGCTGGGAACAGATCGAACCCAGAACGCTGAACCCAGAACCCGAATGTTGCTGGCAACCGCCACCCCACTCCTGCCCCTCCCCAGAGGGAGGGGTTCTGATCCGACCCTGTTCCCTGTGCCCCGCTCACTGCGCCCTGAACAAAAATGAAAGCACTCATCCTCGCCGGCGGAAAAGGCACTCGCCTTCGACCCATCACCTTCTCGATGGCCAAGCAACTCGTCCCCGTGGCGAACAAGCCAGTCGTCGAGTACGGCATCGAGTCGATCGTCGAAGCGGGCATCCGCGACTTCGGCATCATCGTGGGCGATACCCACGAGGCGATCGAAGCCGCTCTCGGTGACGGCTCAAGATGGGGGATCAAGATCACTTACATCCCGCAACCCGAGCCGCTAGGCCTCGCGCACGCCGTGGCCACCGCCCGCCCCTACCTAGGCGAAGATGACTTCATCATGTACCTTGGCGACAACCTGATCAAGTCCAGCGTCGCCGGCTTGGTCAAGGAATTCCAGGCTCATCGCCCCGCGGCGACCATTCTCCTCACCCCCGTGCCAAACCCCTCCGATTTCGGGGTCGCGGAGATGGAGAACTCCGAAGTCACTCACCTTGAAGAAAAGCCGAAAAATCCGCGCTCCAACCTGGCGCTCGTCGGCGTATATCTGTTCGACAAGGTCATTCACAAGGTCATCGAGGAGCTAAAACCGAGCCCTCGCGGCGAATATGAGATCACCGATGCGATCCAGGGCCTCATCGATCGCGGGCTTACCGTACGGTCCCATATCGTGGAAGGTTGGTGGAAAGACACCGGCACCGTGGAGGCAATGCTAGAGGCAAATCGGCTGATTCTCGAAGATTTGTCACCTTCGATAAATGGCGAGGTTTGTGCAGAATCCCGCTTAGAGGGGCGCGTTTTCATCGGCAGGGGTGCCAAAATAGTTAAGTCTGTCATCCGAGGGCCTGCAATTATCGGAGATGGGTGCACCATTGAAGAAGCATTCATCGGCCCATTCACGTCCATCGACTCGAATACTGTATTGCGATCGATAGAGATTGAGAATTCAATCGTTTTAGCCGATTGCAATCTAGGGGGGCTCACAGAGAGAGTTTCCGGGTCGCTGATCGGCAGAGGCGTGACAGTTGTCCGGGACACTGGAGTTCCAAGAGGAATCAGGTTAGTACTGGGCGACTCGAGCAGCGTCTCGATCCCCTAGTAAAAAGACTGGTAAAATTTTTTGCGGCGACGCAGCCAGTGAAATACTTTTTGAGGTTGAGATTAAGAAATGAAGATTGCCGTAATTGGCACCGGCTATGTAGGACTCGTGACGGGCGTGGTCCTTGCACAGCTAGGTAATGATGTCATCTGCGTAGACAAGGACGCAGAGAAGGTAGCAAAGCTTAAGGCAGGTATTCCGCCTATCTATGAGCCGGGTGTCGAAGAGATGCTCAAGAAGAACCTGGAAGACGGCTTCTTGACGATCAGCGACTCCATCGCCGACGCCACCCAGCGAAGCGAACTCGTGTTCATCGCGGTTGGCACGCCTCCCGCCGAGGACGGCTCGCCTGACCTCACCGCGGTGAAGGCAGTAGCCCACGAGGTCGCCAAGAACCTGAAGCGATACACCGTGGTCGTCAACAAGTCCACCGTTCCGGTTGGCTCGGGCGACATGGTCGAGGAGATTTTCCTCGAGCACGGTGTGCCACACCACCTCTTCGACGTGGTCAGCAACCCCGAATTCCTCCGCGAAGGCTCCGCCATTCGCGACACCCTCGAGCCCGATCGAATCGTGATCGGCGCCAAGCGCCGAGACGCCGCCCTGAAACTGGTGGAACTCTATTCCCCGCTTGAGCGGCCGATGATCATCACCGACCTGAACTCGGCCGAGCTGATCAAATACGCCAGCAACTCGTTCCTCGCGATGAAGATCTCCTTCATTAACGCGATCAGCCGAATCTGCGAGTCTTGCGGGGCTAACGTCCAGGACGTCGCCAAGGGAATCGGCAGCGACTCCCGAATCGGGCCCCTCTTCCTCCAAGCGGGCCTCGGCTGGGGCGGCTCTTGCTTCCCCAAAGATGTCCAGGGCCTCGTGAAGGTCTCCAACCGATACGGCTACGATTTCAAGCTTCTGCAAGAAGTCATCGACATCAACGCCGACCAAACCCACCACTTCATCAAGCGAATCGAGAACCGCCTCGGCGGATTCAAGGGCAAGCAGATCGCGCTGATGGGCCTCGCTTTCAAGCCGAATACTGACGACATCAGAGACGCCAAGTCTCTCGAAGTCATCGATGCTGTCTTGAACGGTGGCGGAACTGTTTGTGCCTACGATCCGGTTGCAGCAGAAAACGTTAAAGAGTTGTATCCGGGAATTGGCTACGTCGACAGCGTCTACGACGTGACCGAGGGCGCGGATGCAGTCGTTGTGATTACGGAATGGAATGAATTCAAACAGCTAGACCTGACCCGCCTCGGTGCCTGTATGAAGGCGAAGTTGATGTTCGACGGTCGTCGGGTGTACAAAAAGGATTCGGCAGAGCGAGCCGGCTTCGAGTTCTACACGATTGGTAGCTGAAGGAAAGGATGGAGCAGACGTTGACCTATGCACCCCAGTTGCACAGACGGCAGGTGATTCAAACCGAAGTCACTGTCTGTGACTACGAGAGTGCGTCCAATGCGGTCATTGCCTGGGCAAAGGCTTACGACCGAACCTACACGACCTGCCATGTGAACAGCCATGGCGTCGTGAACGGCGTTCACCAGCCCAACCATCAAACCGCGATGAACGAGTGCGACCTGGTCACCCCGGACGGCTCCACCATCGTCAAAGCACTCCAGAAACTGGGCGAGTCGGTCCATGACCGAGTCTATGGCCCCGACCTCATGGAGATCGTCTGCGAGAAGGCCGAGAAAGAAGGTTTGCCCATTGGAATCTATGGCGGCAAGTCGGAGGTCCTAGATGCCCTTGAGGTGGCCCTTCACAGCCGCTATCCGGCGTTGAAGATCACTTACAAGCATTCGCCCCCCTTTCGCGCCCTTACCGACGAGGAGAAGGCGGCAGAGGACGAAGCCCAACGCGCATCGGGCGCAACCATCTTTTTCATCGGGCTTGGATGCCCGAAGCAAGAACTATACGTCCACGAAAAGAAGCTCCGGGGAGTCCCTGGAGTCTTCATGGCAGTGGGCGCGGCTATCGACATCAACAGCGGTTTGCAACGCAAGTGTCCTCGGTGGATGCAACGACACGGTTTGGAATGGCTCTTCCGTCTCACCCAAAATCCTAAGCGACTTTGGAAGCGATACGCGAAGTACCCATTCCTGTTTCTTCTAATGAGTAATCGGCAAATGGCCGCTATTAAACGGGGAAGGTAAATATGAGCAGTAAATATATTCTGGTTACGGGTGGCGGCGGTTTCATCGGCGGTCACCTCGTGAAGGACCTTTTGAAGCAGGGCCATAAGGTCCGAGTTACCGACATCAAGCCGATGTCGGAGTGGTATCAGGTTCATCCTGAAGCCGACAGCCATGTCTCCGACATGTCCCTGTTAGCCGAAACCCAGAAAGCGGCCGAGGGTATCGACGAAGTATTCCACCTCGCTGCCGATATGGGTGGTATGGGCTTCATCGAGAATAACAAAGCCCTGTGTATGTTGAGTGTTCTTACGAATACCCACATGATCATGGCTTCGAAAGACCACGGCATTAAGCGATACTTTTACGCTTCCAGCGCCTGCGTTTACAACGCCGATAAGCAGACCGACCCGAACGTCACCGCGCTTAAAGAAGAGGATGCCTATCCCGCAATGCCGGAAGACGGCTACGGTTGGGAGAAGCTGTTCAGCGAGCGAATGTGCCGCCACTACCGAGAAGACTTCAAGCTTGAGACGCGAGTCGCCCGCTACCACAACGTTTACGGTCCCTTAGGCACCTACGATGGTGGCCGCGAGAAGGCTCCCGCCGCGATGTGCCGCAAGGTCATCGAGGCCAAGCTCACCGGCAACCTCAACATCGAGATCTGGGGCGACGGTCAACAGACCCGCAGCTTCATGTACATCGATGACTGCGTGAAGGGCACCCAGGACATCCTCGCCAGCAACATCCTCTACCCGATCAACCTCGGTTCGTCCGAGCTCGTTTCGATCAACCAGCTGGTCGACATCGTCGAGGATATCGCGGGTATCAAGCTCAACCGCTCCTACAACCTGAACGCGCCCAAGGGCGTGAACGGTCGAAACAGCGACAACACGAAGATTCAGGAAGAGCTTCACTGGGAGCCGAGTGTTACTCTTCGAGCCGGCATGGAGAAGACCTACGCCTGGATCTACGATCAGATCACCTCGAAGAACAAAGTAGGCGCGCACGCCTAGTTAGGAAACGATGAATGATGAGTGATGAACTGGTTCGTTCATCACTCATCACTCATCATTCATCACTTTAATTCATGCGCGTTCTCGTTTCCGCCGTAAGCAGACTCACGTCGCCAAGCGGAATCTGCCGCTTTGCGGCGAACCTTGCCCTTGCCCTCGACGGACATCACGAAGTCTTTCTCGCGGTCGGAGAATGGCAGGAAAGGTATTACCTTGAAGACTTCGGGCTCAAGGACTCCGGCGTCACCGTCAAGCCAATCTCGATCCAAAACAAGGCGATCGCCCGCAACGCCTGGTATCTCAAAGGTCTGCCCCTCCTCGCGACCCAAGTAGGCGCCGATGTGGTTCACGCGAGCTACCCGATACCCGTTGACAATAAGAAGTTTAAGGCGAAGGTAGTAGGCACCGTACACGACCTCTACCCTTTCGAAATCCCTGAGAATTTCGGCTTCCCGCAATACCTGCTCAACCAGATGGCCTTCCGCAAGTTCATCAAGAACTGCGATGCCGTCACCTGTGTCTCCGGTGAGACCCTCAAAGCCCTCGACCGATTCTTTCCCGAGGTGGTGAAGAAGCTGGGTCCGATGGTCGTGTACAACACGGTCACCGCCGAGTCGCCCCCTTTCACCCAGCCGCCAGCCCTCAAAGACGTTGACCCGTTCATCCTCGCCGTGGCCCAGCACCGGAAGAATAAAAATCTCGATGAGATCATCCGGTCTTACACGCGCCTGAAGGCTGGTCTGCTGATGAAGACCAAGTGCGTCATCGTCGGCAGCGAGGGCCCCGAGACCGAGGCACTGAAGGCCCTCGTAAAGGAGATCGACGCGGACGTTATCTTCCTTAAGGACCTGAATGAGTCTGAGCTAGCCTGGACCTACGCAAACGCCCTCGTCCTCGTTTCCGCGTCCTCCCACGAAGGATTCTGCCTCCCCCCCGTCGAGGCAAGTCTCTACGGCTGCCCCGCCGTCTGCAGCAACATCCCCATCCTCCACGAAATCGCACCCCCTGGTGCCGAGTTCTTCGAACTCAGCGGCATGCCCGAGTCGTTGGATAAAGCCATCCAATCCGCCCTAGGTAAACCCCGACCTGAGCCGCTTGGTCCGGGCAAGTTCTCGAGGGAAGCCGCGAGAGCGGGTTACGAAGGGATCTACAAAAAGTAGATCGCGGGAGCGATCTACTTCAACGCGTCGACAATGCCTTTGACCTGCCGCCAAGGAAACATGACCCCGAACGAAGCAATGGCCATCGGCAACGCCATGTGCTTCTTCCGCATCGCCCACATCACGCGCCAACTGTCGTTCGACTGCTGGGCCGTCGCGCGCCACCAAAGCTTCTTCAGCCGCTTCTTGCGACTGAACTTCGCTAGCTCCCCAAACGCGCGCAGATTTACCGCACCCGCCTTAGGCACCATCATCAACTTAATGCCCTTCTCCCGCATCGAGAGCCACAAATCGTGGTCTCCCTTTGCCTGAGGGAAGAAGATCGGATCAACCCAGAATCGCTTGAGTAGCGATGTCGAGAACATCACACCCTGACCGCCAACCACCGGCACTTCATACGGCTCAGCCGGCGCGTCTGCCGGTGTGTTCCAAGCCTTCTCAATCCGGAAGTGATAGAGGAAAGGAAGAAAAGTTTCGCCCGAATAGAGCAACTCGACCGAGTCATCCGGTTTCAAGAGATACCCAGGTGAGCACGCCACCGTATCCGGCTTCGAAGCCACCTCGACCAGTGCGTTAATGCTGCCCGCCAGCAAGGTCGTGTCTGCATTGGCGAGCATCACGAAGTCCAATCCGCGAGAAACCGCCTCTTTAAATCCAACCTCGATACAAGCCGTCCAGAAGAAGTCGCTAGGCACCGCGATCTCCTCGCATATCTCCAGCAGATCCTTCGAGAGAGGCCGACCGGCGTTGATCACCAAAACCTTCAGGCCAGGAACCTCCTGGTCGACCAACGACTTGACGGCAACCCGAAGAAGAGCCTCCTCATTGAAGGTAGGAATAATGGCACCGATGGTCGTCATGTAGAGAATTCCGGTTTGTACTCGATCGGCCCTGAATACACCTTCCCTTCTGCCTCTTTCAGGCTGTGCAGGAAGTGCCAGCGGTGCCAACGAAGGCCAATCAACGGCATCAAGATTTCAATTGCCGGCTTAGCCCCCGTACCCAAGACGAAGAAAACGGGGCAAAGGATGGCCATGCCAACTTGCATCCCCCATCGTCGCACGACGTTCGGATCGGTCCGGCGTGCCCCACCGATCGCACGCCACATTGTGTCCCAATCCCGGAAACGGGCGGCAACGAAAGCCGACCAAACGTAAGTGACCGCGAAGGAACGACCAAGGCGCGCGTCGAAGATGCGGCGATTGCGGGCGATCCGCTCGGCCGTCTCGTAGATGTCGATTAGCACCTTGGTGCCCGTCTTCCGCTTTTCGGCCCCGGTGGTGATCGTGCCTGTCGCACTGTCTCGGTAGTCCATCAAGACGTCGGGGATGAGCGCAAACCGGACTCCTTCCACGACCGCTCGCAGATGGTAGTCGAGATCCTGATGGAAACGAAGGTTCGGATCCCACGGACCAACCCTCTCAAGGGCTCTCCGGCGCCACAGCGGCGCTGCCGTCCCCCAAACCACGTCGTTTGCCGCATACCGCAGCAAGGGATGCTCTCCATCCAACATGTTCCAAGCTTGACCGTAATCCCCCGGAGTCTCGTGAAAGATCTCGATCTGGCAGACGCACGCGTCTGCATCGGGATTCGACTCCAGACATGCCACCTGGGTAGCAATCTTCGTCGGTCGAAACAGGTCGTCCGAGTCGAGATAGTTAACGTAAGCGCCTCGCGAGATCTCGAACCCGCGATTGCGGGCCGCGTTCGCACGCTGATTTCTCTCCAGCCGCAGATAAACCACTCGAGGGTCCGTGGCCGCCAGGGCCTTCACCACTTCGGGCGTGTCGTCCGAGCCGCAATCGTCCACCACCACGACCTCCACGTTCTGGTAGGTCTGGTTCAACACGCTGCCAATCGCCTCCATAAGAGGCTTGGAGCGGTTGTGGGTCGGGATGATTACCGACACGAGCGGCTGTTCCATGAGGCTCAGTTGTGCGCGTGAACGACGCTCTTAAGGTGCGCCGTGATCATGTGCATAAAGATCGAGTGGGCATCCTCGATGACCCCGTAATTCTTGCTGTTTACGATCACGCAGTTGTCACAGAGATCCTTCGCCTTTCCACCCTCGAAGCCAAGCAAAGCCACGCTCGTGACGCCCATCTCTTTGGCCGCCTTCAGGGTCTCGAGAACGTTCGGCGAGTTGCCGCTGGCACTGATCACGATCACCGCGTCGCCTGGGTCGGCGAGATTTCGAAGCTGCTCCGAGAAGACCACGTCGTAGCTCACGTCGTTGCCCCATGCAGTCATCAGGGCTGCATTGTCGGAAAGCGCGATCGCCTTGATTCGAAGCGGCAGGTTCTGGTGATTATAGGCGAGGGTCGTCTTCTGGAAGTCGCAGGCCATGTGCGACGCGGTTGCCGCGCTTCCGCCGTTGCCTGCGATGAAGACCTTCTTTCCAGCCTGGAACGCAGTTTCGATGACCTTGGCCGCAGACTCCAAGTCGGGCAAAAGCCCGCCATGAAGAGCGTCCTTGAGTTCCACGAAGTAATCCTCAAAGCTTTGTCGAATGTCAGGAATTGTGTTTGCCATGGCTTAATACGAAGCGTTCTCTTCGATGTATACGATCTTGCTCCCTTGCGGTTCGAACCGAAAAGGAGTGTGGACGAGTTCCGGCAACGATGCCTTGATAATTTCGTGCTGCTCTGGGTAGGCGTAAAACAGGAGAAATCCGCCGCCACCCGCCCCCAAAAGCTTTCCGCCGATCGCCCCGTGCTTGCGAGCAGTCGCATACCACTCGTCGATCTGGGGCGTCGAAATTCCGTTGGCAAGGGTTTTCTTCAGTACCCAACCCTCATTCAGAAGCTGACCGAATGAATCCAGGTCATCCTCATTCAGCGCATCTCGAAGCTGATCGGCCTGCCCCTTCATCTTGCGAAGGACCGCCTTGGCATCTGTTTCACCCGTAGTGTTCTCGCTCTGCTCCTTGAGGATGTTGTCCGCCTTGCGAACCATGCCCGTGTAGAGGAGAAGCATTCGATCCTGTAGATGCTGCTTGGTCTCCGGCTTGCACATGATCGGGTCGACAAAGACAGTGCCATCCGCATTGAACTGGATGTACTGCAGTCCGCCGTGCGCCGCCGCATACTGATCTTGCTTGCCGATCGGTTTCCCGAGTCTCTCGATCTCGATCTCGCTAGCCTCTCGACCTAGTCGGTCCGCGCCTGCTCGCCGCGAGGTGTAGGCGTACAGTGCGTTCAGCAAACCAACTGTGAAACAGCTCGAAGAGCCAAGGCCCGTTCCCTGCGAAGGGATGTCCGCGATGCTTGTCATCTCGAGGCCGCCGCTAATTCCGACCAGATCGAGGGCCTCACGAATCAGCTCGTGCTTTAAGTCTCGCGCCTTGTCGACAATCTCGGTGATCGAGTAGCTCGCGCGCACCTTGTTGTCGAACTTGCGATTGACGTTGATATAGATGTACTTATTGATCCCCGTCGCAACCACCGCGCCCGGGCCAGCTTCCTCGTAGAACGCGGGAAGGTCGGTGCCGCCTCCACAGAAGCTAATCCGCAAGGGGGTTCGGGAGATAATCACTTGGCATACCCCGTGGGATTGGCGTTCCGCCAATCCCAAGCCGACTGAACCATGTCCTTCATGTCGGCGAATTGCGGCTTCCAACCCAACTCGTCGTAAATTTTCTGACTTGAGGCCACAAGCACCGCAGGGTCTCCCGGACGGCGAGGGGTCTCCACAATCGGAATCGAGTGGCCAGTCACTTCCCTAACCGCCTCGATCACTTCCAAATTCGTATTCCCCGACCCGCTACCCAAATTGTAGGCCCGCTCGCCAAGCTCGTCGATCGCCGCCAAGCTCAAAATGTGGGCCCGGGCGATATCCACCGCGTGGACGTAATCTCGAACGCAGGTGCCGTCCTTCGTCGGATAGTCGGTCCCAAACAGACTCATGCTCGGGCGCTTACCCTGGGCGACCTGGAAGAGAATCGGAATGATGTGAGTCTCTTTCTTCCTGTCTTCCCCGCATCGCTTGGTAGCGCCGCACGCGTTGAAGTAGCGGAACGAAACGTGGTTGAGGCCGAAGGACCGTCGGTACCACGCCAGTGCCTTCTCAAAGGCAAGCTTGGTCGCACCGTAAGAATTCACGGGCTCGAACGGGTTCGTTTCGGTCACCGGGTTCTGGGTCGGCTCTCCGTAGACGGCGGCGGTGGAGGAGAAGATCATACGTTTGATCTCATGCTTTCGCATCGCCTCAAGGATATTGATTCCGCCCTGGACGTTCACGGTGTAGAACCGACCGGGATCGGTGATCGACTCATCGATGTATGCCTCCGCAGCC
Organism: Fimbriimonadales bacterium; assembly: GCA_038321975.1. Lineage (GTDB taxonomy): Bacteria > Armatimonadota > Fimbriimonadia > Fimbriimonadales > Fimbriimonadaceae > Fimbriimonas. Next base: position 121,284 of record JBBQFM010000008.1, read on the forward strand.
AGATGAAAAACTGCCTCAAATGCGTGCTTCGCAAAGACGCCATCGAGAAAGGAAACGTCGTTGATGTCGCCTTGCTCGAACCCGGCCGATGGGTGAACGGCGGCTCGGTGGCCGTAGCGAAGGTCGTCGAGGCCGACCACCTCGTGGCCGTCCGCTACCAACAACTCGGTCACGACACTACCGATAAATCCGGCTGCGCCGGTAACCAAAACCCTCATCCTCTCTCCTTGACTGCACCCAGGATCAAATCAACTGCGGCAGATAAATCTTGCACAATAGGCCACTGGCTGCTTCCTTGCGAATCGAGAAGAGCGGCTTGCTCTTGACCTCGACCAGTAAGCACCATGATACCCTTCGCCCCCGCAGCCTCAGCCGCCTGCATGTCTGTCACCGCATCACCCACCATATAAGATCGGTTCAAATCGAGCCCATGCTCAAGGGCTCCGCGTACCAGCATTCCCGGCAACGGCTTCCTGCAATCGCAGTCGTCGTCAGGTCCGTGAGGGCAAATGTAAGCGCCTTCGAACACCACCCCCTCCGCCCGAAACAGGTCGAGAATGCGCTCATTCATCGCCGTCGTCTCGTCGAGTGTCAAGATTCCGCGACCTATCGCGCTCTGGTTGGTAACCACCACCAACGGGAAACCTGCCTCGGTGAGCCGAAGGGAAGCCTCAAGGGCTTGGGGGAAGACCTCCACGTGGCCCCATTCGCGTACGTATTCCGGTCGGTTTTCAATGAGAACCCCGTCGCGATCCATAAAGACGGCAGGGCGTAAATTGAGTTCAGGCATAGTGCTCGCGAGTGCGAATGCCGATAGTATACGCGGCAGGTATAGTCTGCCGAGAGTCACCCTGGATGGACAAGCGCCTGATTCTGACCTTCGCCACTGGCAAGGAGCAATACCGAACAATGGCGAAAGGGTTGGCCGCTTCCCTCGATCTCCATTGGTCCACCGCGCCACGAGGAATCGTGACCGACTCCGACGATCCCGAGCTTGGGGAGCTCTTCGAGCACCTCATCCCGAAGCCCGAAGGCTTCAACCACTGGTTCATCAAGCTCTGTGGCCTCCAAGCCACCGAAGCCGACCATATTCTTTTCATCGACGGCGACTGCCTCGCCGTTCGAAACGTTGATTCGATCTTCGACGACCTTCGCGGTTCCGATTTTGCCGTACAGGGCGGCTACATCACGAGCGGGCACTGGTACGGCGACATCACCGTGCCCATGAAGAAGCTTGGTGTTTCAAAGGTGCCTAAATTCAGCGGCGGATTCCTCTACTATGAGCGCACCCATAGGGGCCAGCAGCTGATCGAACGGATCATGGAATTGGCCGCTGACTACGACAGTCTTGGATTGAGCCGGAACCATGGCCACATTGTCGATGAGGTTTGCATTGCATTGGCGATGGAAGAGTTAGGCATCGGCCTGGTCGTCCCAGACTCCCGCGATTACAGCACCACCCCCTGGGGAGCCCGCACGCCGGTACATTTGGACGTCGTTGCAGGAGAGTGTTCCTTTGTCAAAGGCTCAAATCCGCCGCGAACCCGCCAACCGGCCATCTATCACAGCGGTATGGCCGCCACCGATCCAGTGTATTGGCGCGAGTTGAAGAGAGTCTTGGATATACGCCGCTCAGCGTCCGGCGACCGAGGCACCAGCACCGACGCAATTTCGAATTACACGCGGATGAAGCACTTGAAGGCAATTTTGCTTTCGAAGTTGACGAAGTAGCATCAATTCGGCGTCGAATCGCGACCCTTCAGGCCGCATGTCGGCTGTGGCTACCCAGGGCGTTGCCCTTGTCCTTACCCACATTTTCCCCCGGTAGCGATTTCTATGCCAAGTGCGATGTCTTGAAGTCGGTTCCACCCTCGCCAGATTGTCTGCCAGCCTGGCTCGCCGTCGGATTTGCGTCCCAAGAAGCCTCCTAA